>CAXMQV010000147.1:0-2839 GCA_964195905.1 uncultured Gammaproteobacteria bacterium | reverse complement strand
GACCGACTTCGATCTTACGGCGCGGCGATGAAAGTTATTGGAAATTTGGAGCGTCAGGAATGTGGGCGTTGGCGCAATAACCGGGCCGAAAACTCACACCAACCGTTTCGACGACGAGAAGGAGCGATGGCCAGGTTCAGGGACATCAAGGCCCTGCAAAAGTTTGCTTCCGCTCACGCCTCGATCCACAATCATTTCAACCAGGACCGCCATCTCAGTCGCCGCGATACCTTCAAGCAGAACCGCTCTGCCGCTCTGGCTGAGTGGCGTCAAATTGCGGCCTGAGGACCCTGAGTTCACGCTCTTTGGAGACTGGTTCGCATTAGACTGACAGCACCTCTTGGCGACTTCGATCGTCGCCTTGCCCTTCTCGGCTTGCCACAGATCGATCGGAACCATAATGGCCTTGTACATTGCTTCATCCTTCCAAGCGTTGGGCTATTTAACCGCGCTGCGAAAAACATAGGTCACGATCGATGCGAAGGCGATCAGCCATGGCCGGTAAGCCTCATTCACCGCGGTGCCGATCGTCCCGCCAGAAGGTCTGCGTCCTCACCTCCGAGCGCCACCTATGGACCGGCCACCGAGGACGCCGCTCTACCGACCACCGTCAGGAGGACGAGCGAACGAAGACCGGTTCCATCGCGGCGAGCCGGTCCGGGGGCAGGTGGCAGAATAGGTGCCGACCGGGGCGAGTCGAGCGGTCCGACGGCGGCTCCTCGATGCAGACCGGTCCGACCTGGTGCGGGCATCGGTCGGCGAAGGGACAGGCCGGAAGCGGGCCGCCCGCCGCCTCGAGGCCGGCCCTCGGCAACTCGATTCTCCGCTGGCGGAAGCCGGTCTGGATGACGGGCGCGGCCGCGAGTAGCGCCTCGGTATACGGGTGGTACGGCGGCGCGAACAGCTCGGATGGCGTGCCGACCTCGCAAATACGCCCCCCGTACATGACCGCGATCCGGTCGCTCACGTGGCGTACCACGTTGAGGTCGTGGCTGATGAAGACGAACCCGACACTGTTCCTTCGTTGCAGATTCTGCAGCAGGTTCAGGACCCCGGCCTGGATGGAGGCATCGAGGTTGGAGATCGGCTCGTCACAGATCACCAGGTCGGGCTCGGTCGCGAAGGCGCGGGCGATGGCCACGCGCTGGCGCTCGCCGCCCGAAAGCTCGTGAGGGTAGCGGGTCAGAAAGTGGCTGCCGAGCTGAACCGAGTCCAATAATTCGACGACCCGGTCCCGCCGCCGGCCAGTCGTCGCCAAGCCAAACAGGGCGATAGGACGCGACAGGCACCGCTCCACCGTGTGCTGCGGATTGAGGGTGTTCTCCGGGTTCTGGAAGATTATCTGGATCCGCCGGCGCAGGGGTTGCGGCCGCCTGAGACCGTCTCCGGTCAGGTCCCCTCCGTCGAAAAGGATGCGCCCCTTGCTGGGCGCCAGAAGCCCTACGATGCACCGCGCGAGGCTGGTCTTGCCGCAGCCACTCTCGCCGACGATTCCCAGGACCTCACCCGGCCCGCAATGGAGATCGATACCGTCCACGGCCTTTACCGGGCGCCCGTCCCCCGCATAGGTCACGCTCAGATTTTCGACGACGAGCAGCGCTTCTCGCCGGTCCACGTCGCCGGTCGCCGCCGAGGTGGGTTGCGCGGCCGGCGGACGGAACCTGGAAGCGAGCTGCTCCTCGGCAACAAGGCACCGGGCCCGGCGTTCCGCCATCACCAGTCGCAAATCCGGGACATCCGTACGGCAGGGTTCCGATACCCGGGGACACCGCGGCGCGAATAGGCAGCCGTCCGGCATCCTGGTGCGGTCCGGCAACGCGCCGCCGATGGCGGGCAGATTCGCCCGGGTCAGGTGGCTGTCGACGGGCGGAATGCAGTCGAGCAGGGCGCGCGTGTACGGGTGGGCCGGTCTTTCCAGGACTTCCTCCACCGGCCCAGCCTCTACTATGTCACCGGCGTAAATAACGGTGATGCGCCGGCAGAACCGGCGGACGATCCCCAGGTTGTGGGTGATGAGGAGCACCGCTGTTCCGGATTCCCGCTGGATGCGGCCGATTAGTTCGAGAATCCGCGCCTCGGTGGTGACGTCCAAACCCGTGGTCGGCTCGTCCAGGATTAACAGATCGGGATTCCCGGCCATGGCCAGCGCGATTAGGACGCGCTGCTGTTGGCCGCCGCTGAGCTGATGGGGGTAACTGCGCAGGACTCGGGCGGCGTCGGTCAGATCGACCATTTGCATCAGGTTCGCCGCCTCCGCCTCCGCCGCCGGACCCCGGAGCCCGCGGTGAAACCAGAGAACTTCCGCGAGCTGGCGGCGGATGCGCAACGACGGGCTCAGGCTCGTCGTCGGATCCTGCGGTACCATCGCGATCTGCCCGCCGCGCAGCTTCGCCAAACCGCGTGGTGGGAGAGTCGCAAGATCGGTGCCCAACACCTCGATCCGGCCGCCGACCATATGGCCGGCCGGGCCCAGGTCGCCCATGGCGGCATAGGCCATCGTGGACTTGCCGCTGCCGGACTCGCCGACAAGCGCCACTGCTTCGCCCCGCGCAACGGTCAGTGTCGCTTGGCGGACGACCGGCGCCGTGGGCAGCCTTGACTCGAAGCCGATCGTAACGTTGTGGAACGCCAGGACCGGAGGTATCGCTACCGCGTTCGCGTTCATCTCGCACTACCGCCCATTTCTCGCGACCGCTTTGCGACCAGCAGGGTGCGGGCGCCATCGCCCACCAGGTTCACGCCGACAACCGCCAGCACGATGGCGATGCACGGCGCGAAGACCGGCCAGGGATTGGAGAGCATGAGCGAACGGCCCTCGGACGCCATCGTGCCCCAGTCG
>CAXMQV010000146.1:0-36928 GCA_964195905.1 uncultured Gammaproteobacteria bacterium | reverse complement strand
CCCTCCTGGACGAACTCAAGGAGCGCTCGCTGCAAGTCGGGGAGCCGATGAGCGCCCTCAATGCCTCCATCCAGTTGGCCGACTCAAAGCTCCGTCAGGGGGAGCCCAAGGAAGGGCTCCGGATCCTTGACGAGGCGGTTGGCGCCGCTGGCGACATGGCGCAGGTCTTTGCTCCGATGATCACCCGGATACGCGGTTGCTGTTTCGCCGATGTGGGTCAGCTCGATGACGGCCTCAAGCAGATTGACGAGGGGCTCGGCATGGCGCGAGATCAGGGGCTGCTCTATGACGAGGCGCTGCTGCTAGTCGCCAGGAACGAGATCATCACCCGGGCCGGAGACGATCCCGACCCGGACGATGTGAAAACAGCGAACCGGCTCTTCGACGAAATGGATATCCGCCGAGAGCCGGTTCTAACTGTCTAGCTATCGGTTACCGGTAGAACGGGTCTAAGAACTCGCCGAACACGACCGTTACCTGGTTTCCAAGGATGTCTTCGAACTGAGTCACCTTGCACGAGATCGAGGGTACCGAATTCGTCGGAGCGTCGTCGTACACGCCTGTCAGATCAGGGTACTGGTCAACGATGGGGCCCGGCCCGTCGTTGCCGAGGTCGGTGTCGAACTCAGGACCGTCGTTGCCCTCCTTGTCGTCCACCTTGCACCAGGGAAGCGTGACGAAGGTCCCGTTCTCGGCGGGCGAGTAGGTGAGGGGAACGAAGCCCGCGGGGCTGCTCTCGGTCTTCGTGATGACTCCCCTAGCAGCCGCTTCGCCGCCACCGTCGAGGAGGAAAGCAACCGCTTCCACGAAAACGCCCGGTTCGGTCTCGATCTGGACGATCGATAGGAGGTGACCTTTGTCACCGCAGGCGAGATTGTCGTTTGTGAAGATCTTGAACGTCCCGGAAATGGCGGTCCCCAACGTGGTCTGCTCGATATCACACGCGAGTCTCGGCAGGTTGCCGAAGTCAAGGTCGCTCGTGTTGCTCGTCAGGCTGACGACATAACCCACGACCTCGTGGAGACCCAGCCCGCTGCAGTCATCCGTAGTCGTCCCCGGGGGCGCCTCAGGGAACAGGTCCGGTACGGTTTGCTCGTGACCGGAGCGTTGCTCGAGACAGACCGTATATGTGCCCGGCTGAAGGGCAAAGCTATAGGTTCCGTCGTCTGCGCCTGGTGCGTCTGGCAAGGTCGTTGACCGTGGCGTGGACGTTGTGAAAGCCACCTTTTCGCCGGCGGTGTCGTAGACCGTGACGATGAGGGACTCTGGCTCTTCGCCGACGTCGAAGCTGCTGCTGGCGTTGGCGTCAACGAAAACTCGGCCAGACAGTGATGCGTTTACAACGACTGGCGGATCCGCATTGTTCGTGTTTTCGCTTGTGTCGGGGTCCGTCTCATTGCCGGAGACGGTGACGGAGTTGGTCAGGGCCGCGCCGCCCTCGTCAGTGTCGATTGTCACTGTGATGTAAAGGGTTTGGGTGCCACCAGGCAGCAGGTCGTTCAACTCATTCCACGTATAGCTATGCGCGGTAGCGTCATACCCATCGTCCGTGTCCTCAGGCAAGGCAGAGACGAACGTCATGCCGTCGGGCAACTGGTCGACCACCTCTATGACGGTTGCCGTAGCATTTGACTCAGATGAGTTTTCGACTGTGATTTCAAACGTGACCGTGTCTTCTGGGTCGGGCGATGCATCATCGGCCTTTTTCGTCACCGATAGATCAACTGAATTGACCGTGACCGGGACAGGAGTCGACGTGTTGTTTGAGGTTTCTGGGTCGTCCTCGTTGGCATCTACGATTGCTATGTTCGAGAAGGTCTCCCCTTCGGTCAGTGCGTTCACTGACACAGGAATATCGACCGTCTCGCTCTGACCAAACGGAATACTCGGCAGCGCGCAAGTGACGACACCGACCGCCTCAGCGCAGGCGGTGGGCAACGTGCCAGCCGTTACCTGGGAGGGCAGCGTATCGGTGATTGTCACACCGGTGGCTGTCCCGACCGAGGAGTTGTTCGTGGCGGTCACGCTAAAGACGATCGTGTCTCCCTCGTTTGGGGTGGCGTCGTCAACAGACTTCGTGACTGAGAGATCAGCTTCCGGGATCAGGTCGTAACAGATGTTGATGTGGCTCAGCTTGTAGAGCTTGCTTCCGTTGCCTTTTACGGGCGCATGCAAGTCGGTGTCCGCCGGCTGGATTCCATCTAGGGAGGAGTCGTAGTCGAAGAGAGTGTTCTTTGCGCCACCGTTTACGACAACATCGAAGGCAGCCCAGCCCTCTGTCTGGATCGTGAAGTCGAAGAACTCGTCGTCAGGTCCGACGTCAATCTGGACATCTATGTTGGAGTCGCTGTAGAGATTCGTCGCCGGATTGTTGATATGGAGTTCGTACTCGGCTGCGGAGCCGACGAAGGCGCAGGCTCCCGCACCGCCGCCGTACTCAACTTCGCTTGGCTCAACCTCCCACGTTGTTGTGTCATCGCCGGGACCTGCGTTGGCAGGCAGCACTCCAAGCGCGAGAACCAATAGGGCAGCCAAGGCCCCGATGCTGGACAATGTCACGAGCTTCACGCCCCCATCGGACGCCTGTAATGACTTGTAGATGGTTTTTCCCAAACTCATGCGGAGCCTCCCTAGCAAAGTTGCCTGTCACGGCTTTCCCGTTGTCTCACAGATTGTGATCTTGTTGCGCAACCCCATCACTCAGAGCGATGGGCACGGGGTACGCCGAAGCCGCATGGAGGGCCTCCCCGCCCTGTGGCCTGTTCGCGCACCGATGGCTGCTTCAGCGACATTACCCGAATGATCGACTGTGTGAAGGTTATGTGGCGAGGCCGCGAAAAAACCTCCGCGGGCTCCATGGGTTGTGGCGACGACTAGGTTCAGCGTATGAAGCACATCGAAGTGTCGGAATTCATGGTCACGCAGGGTGAAATGCAGGCCTTCACGTCGGCCATGCAGACGTGGGAACGCCTCGCTCTTCGTGATGAGAACGGTCCCGAGCAGCATGCAGTCCTCGTCAACGACGACAATGCCTGTCTCGTGACCGCCGTCACCCAGTTCGCCAGCTCTGAGCGCGCCACCGCCTTCAAGGAGAAGGGTCTTGGTGATGAGATGTTGGCTCGGGTCAGCGCACACTGCGACCAGACACCGGTTGTCAGGCACTACTCGCTCTACTACGAGGCAGGACCGGACGGTCCGGGGACCGTCTTCGGTCAAGACGTCCACCACGAGAGCTAGAAGCCTCTCAGCCGATCCGGGGTGAATCTGATCGGCACCGGATAGCCCATGGCGAACTTCCCAGGATCCATGCCAATGCGGGGAATCTGCTCGCGGTACTTCTCGAGGTAGGCCGGGACCTCGGTGACGGGTGGGTCTTGGGAGATGACCGCCGTTCCCTCCAGCACCACGATGTCGCCGCCGGTTCCATTGCCGTCGAAGTTGAACGAGCAGGCCGGATTGCGTGCCAGGTTGCGGGTGCGGGAGGTCCCGTCTTTCGAGTAGATGAGCATGGAGTCGCCGTCCCACAGGAACCAGATGGGGGAGGGCCGGGGCGTGCCGTCGGGGTCGACAGTCGTCAACCAGCCGACGACTTCGTTGGCGAGGCGGCTCCGCACACGGTCGCCAAATGGTGTGTCAGGGATAGTGAAGGGCATGGGGGGACGCTAGTCGGGGTGAGCTCCCAGCTCGGAGCGAGCGCAAGCCACTGACCAACTGCATCGTTGACGAATCGGTGTCTTCCCCCATCTGTCCTCGGCGAAGCGCCGAGTCCACCTTCCCCTCAAGGGGAAGGAAGAAGATTCGGGTGACGTACATGTCGGATGTGTCGCACCCAAACCGCGACAGATCACCTGAGGGAGGGGAAATCAAACCCGGACCGATGTAATGCAAGGCGTCGCATGCGCGCGCCACCTGCGATGTCGGGCTGGTCGGACTTGAACCGACGACCCCTGCGTCCCAAACGCAGTGCGCTACCAAACTGCGCCACAGCCCGGAGAGCTGCCAGCTACCAGCCGCCAGCTTCCAGCGAGCATGGTAGGGCCACCGACTGCCTATCGCCTGCAGCCGGGTGACAGGTGACAGGTGACCGGTGACCGGTGACCGGCGAAGCCGAGTATCCTGTTGGCTCCCGCGGGTGTAGCTCAATGGTAGAGCTCCAGCCTTCCAAGCTGGCTATGAGGGTTCGATCCCCTTCACCCGCTCGGCAGGAGGGTTCTGCCCCCGTAGCTCAGTGGACAGAGCAGGAGCCTTCTAAGCTCTTGGTCGGAGGTTCGAATCCTTCCGGGGGCGCCGGCCTTACAAGGCGTGGTGGTTGTAGCTCAGTTGGTTAGAGCGCCGGGTTGTGGTCCCGGAGGTCGCGGGTTCGAGTCCCGTCAGCCACCCCATTTCGATTCGCTACATCACGACCAACTGAGGAGCTACGTGGAAACCAACATCGTGGAGGCAGGTCCGTTCGAACGGGTCGTCACCGTTCAGATCGAGAATGCGGCCCTGGAATCTGCCAAGGATGAGGCTGCCAAGCAGCTCTCCAAGGACATGAAGGTCAAGGGTTTCCGCCCGGGCAAGGTGCCCCGCAAGGTGGTCGAAGCCACAGTCGGCCCCGACAAACTCCGCTCCGAAGCCATCGACGTCGCCCTGCCAGGCATCGTGGCGGATGCCCTCACTGAGGCTGATTTGCGGCCCGCCGCCACCCCGTCGGTTCAGGACATGCGTGACACTGAATCAGGGATCGAAGTCGACGTGAAGGTCACGCTGTGGCCGACGCTCGATCATGTTCCCCTCTATGACGGCAGGCGGGTGAGCATTGACACTCCCGAGGTTGCCGACGAGGACATCGACGAGCAGATCGACCGCCTTCGCAATCAATTCGCCGAACTCGAAGACGCCCAGCATCCGGTGACGGACGGCGACTACGCGGTCATCAATCTCTCGGCGTCGCTCAACGGCACCCAGATCGACGAGCTGACCACCAATGACCTCACCTACCCGGTCGGGTCGGGGAGCTTCGTGCCGGGGTTGGATGAACAGCTGATGGGATCGACTGCCGGCTCCATTGTGAAGTACAACGACACGCTTCCCGAAGGCATGGGCGAGCACGGCGGCAAAGAGGTCACGTTTCAGGTGCTCGTCAAGGGCGTCAAGACCAAGAAGCTGCCAGACGTCACCGACGAATGGGTGGAGGAGGTTTCTGAGTTCGAGTCGATTGAGGCGCTGCGAGATGAGCTCCGGACCGGGCTCCACGAGCACAAGCTTGCTTCAACGAGGCGTCAGTTCGCCGACACGGTGCTCGAGCAACTCATCGACGACATGGACGTTGAGATGCCCCAGGCTCTCGTCGACGCCGAGATGGAGTACCAGATCCACCGGTTCCTTCATAGTCTCGGCGAACAGCAGATCCCGTTCCAGGACTACTTGCGGGTGACCGGGCAAACCGAGGAGGCGTTTGTCGCAGATGCCAAGCAGCAGGCCGAGCGGTCGCTGTCGGTTCGCATCCTGCTGGACGCGGTCGGAGACGCCGAGGGAATTGAAGTGACCGATGAGGAGTTGCAGGAAGCCATGGGGTCACTCGCCGCGGCGAGCGAACAGACCCCGGAAGAGTACGAAAAGGCACTTCGGGACAGTGGGCAAGTGGAGATCCTGAGTGGTGATATCCTGAGAAACAAGGTTATTGACCACCTGGTTGAGGCGGCCGTTCCCGTTGACGAGAACGGTGTCGAGATTTCGCTCGCCGAAACCGAGGTCGAGGCGGCAACCACCGTCGAAACCGAGGCCGCGGTCGAAGACGCGGTTGAGGCTGAGACACCGGTTGAGGCCGAAGCCACGGTCGAAGATGCCGCAACAGAAGATGAGGAGTGAAATGGGTTACCTAGTCCCGACTGTGATTGAGACCTCGAGCAGGGGAGAGCGGGCGTTCGATATCTACAGCCGGCTGCTGAAGGAGCGCATCATCTTCCTCGGCACCCCGATTGATGACACCGTCGCCAACCTCGTGATGGCGCAGCTGCTGCACCTGGAGAGCGAGGATCCCGATAAGGACATCGCCCTCTACATCAACTCGCCCGGCGGTGTGGTCTCGTCGTTCTTTGCGATGTACGACACCATCCAGCACATCAAGCCGGACGTGTCGACGTTCTGCATGGGCCAGGCTGCCTCAGCGGCCGCGGTGCTCATGGCCGCCGGCGCCCCGGGAAAGCGCTTCGCGCTCCCGCACGCCCGCATCATGCTCCATCAGCCGCACGGCGGCGTTGAGGGCCAGGTGACCGACATCGAGATCCAGGCGAAGGAAATCGTTCGGCTCAGGCTCGAGCTGAATAACATCCTCGCCGACCACACCGGCCAGACGCTCGAGACCATCGAAAAGGACACCGAGCGTGACTTCTGGATGACGGCCGACGCAGCTAAGGGATATGGTGTTATTGACGAAGTTCTGTTGCCAAGGCGTCTTGCATCGGTAGGGAGTTAACAACCAGTGGCGAAATTCAGCGACGGCTCTGAGCTGCTCAAGTGCAGTTTCTGTGGCAAGTCTCAGAAGCAGGTCAAGAAGCTCATCGCCGGGCCCGGCGTCTACATCTGCGATGAGTGCATCGAGCTATGCAATGAGATCATCGAAGAAGAGCTGGGAACCACCGCTGAAGTCGCCCCGACCGATCTCCCCAAGCCGAAAGAGATCTTCGAGTTCCTCGACGACTACGTAGTCGGCCAGGAACGCGCCAAGAAGGTCCTCTCCGTTGCGGTTTACAACCACTACAAGCGCGTCAACGCCGGGCTGAAGGACACCGACGGGGTCGAGCTCCAGAAGTCGAACATCCTCATGATCGGCCCCACCGGGTGCGGCAAGACCTTGCTCGCTCAGACGCTGGCTCGCCAGCTCAATGTGCCGTTCGCCATCGCCGACGCTACCGCCCTCACCGAAGCAGGCTACGTCGGAGAAGATGTCGAGAACATCTTGCTGAAGCTGCTCCAGGCCGCCGACTTCGACGTCCCCCGGGCGGAAACGGGCATCATCTACATCGACGAGATCGACAAGGTGGCTCGCAAAGCCGAGAACCCGTCGATCACCCGCGATGTCTCTGGCGAAGGCGTCCAGCAGGCGCTGCTCAAGATCATCGAGGGAACCGTTGCGTCGGTGCCACCGCAGGGCGGACGCAAGCATCCCCATCAGGAGTTCATCCAGATCGATACGTCCAACATGCTGTTCATCTGTGGAGGGGCCTTCTCGGGTCTCGAACACATCATCAGCGCCCGCATCGGCAAGCAAGGGGTGGGCTTTGCGGCCGAAATCCACAGCCGCACCGAGAACCGCAACGACGAGATGCTCGCGGAGGTGCTCCCCGAAGACCTGATCAAGTTCGGGCTCATTCCCGAGTTCATCGGACGTCTGCCCGTGATGTCCACCGTCGAAGACCTCGATCGGGATTCTCTCATCAGCATCCTCAAAGAGCCCAAGAATGCCCTCGTGCGTCAGTACGCCAAGTTCTTCGAGATGGACGGGGTCGAGCTCCTCTTCACCGATGAAGCCCTCGACGCCATCGCCGACCAGGCGTTGCTGCGGGGGACCGGTGCCCGCGGATTGCGGGCAATCATGGAGGAAGTGCTTCTCAACACGATGTACGACCTCCCCTCACGCGATGACATCGGCCAGGTCATGATCGACGAGGACGTGGTTGCCCAGCGAGTCAACCCGACCCTCGTCCCGGTCAAGGATCTTCCGACCGGCGAAGTCGAGCGCAGCGCGTAGGCAGCGCCTGCGGCGCTGCCGTCAACGGTCGACGGTCAACGGCCTCAGAATCTCCGGCGCTAGCCCTTCTTCCTACGGGCAAGGTTTGGCCGTGCCAGGCTTCATTCGATGCTGAGCCGTCCCTCGAAGATTCTGACTGGTCCAGTGTGTGGGAGATTCTCGCCCCGATATTCAGGGTGGGGGGGAGACCTACGCCTGTCCGATCGATATTTCTGAAGCCGACGCTCGCTCGGCGTGGCTAGACAAACCTGCCGCTACCTATGTGGCCGAGCGGGACGGTGACGTTCTTGGGACCTACTACCTCGTTGCCAATCACCCCGGCCCGGGCTCGCATGTCTGTAATTGCGGCTACGCCGTCTCAGAGGCGGCCCAGGGGCGAGGGGTCGCAACCCGTATGTGCGTGCATTCCCAGGAGGAGGCGATCCGGCTCGGCTTTCGGGCGATGCAATACAACATCGTGGCAGCATCCAATACCGGCGCCGTGCGGCTGTGGACGAGGCTGGGCTTCGACATTGTGGGAACCCTCCCGGGTGCCTTTCGTCACCCGACGATTGGTCTTGTCGATGCCACGTCATGTACAAGGACCTCGTCGGGTGAGCACCGGTAACTAGCCATCCGGACGTCCGCTTCTATGACGCGTTTCTGACCAGACAACCACTCTCCGTGGTCGTACCTTGTAGTTAGAAGGTTTGAGCGGGAAGCAATACCTCGAAAGCGGGCGGAACAGCGAAGACACTCCCTAAGGCATCGGGGAGTGTTTTCGCGTCAGGAGCGCGATTCCCTCTGTCACTTCTCGGCCTCAGGCGAGTTCTCATGCGTCAATGGCCGAGAAGTCGACTGCTGCCGCTAGACGACCAGCTGATCGACGTCCGGCGCCGCCGGCGCCAGGCCCAGAGAAACCACGCTGACGCGCCGACTGCTCGGTTGTTTATTCTGTCGGGTAGCGGGCAAGGGATAACGGGAAGAGCGGATTGGCTGGAAGCTGGAGCTGGTAGCTGGTAGCTGGCAGCCCCTCCGACCCGAACGCCGGTCCCACCCGCGGGTACCTATCATCGCGGGATGAAACCGACCTACGATCCGGCGGCGGTTGAGGCCGACTGGTATGACATATGGGAGAAATCCGGCGTCTTTGCGCCGGAGCACAATCCCGACGGTGAGCCGTTTTGTATTGTGCTGCCGCCGCCGAATGTCACCGGCGTGCTCCACATGGGCCACGCCCTCAATCACCTCATCCACGACGTCATCGTTCGTCGCAAGCGGATGCAGGGCTTCAAGGTTCTGTGGCTGCCAGGCATGGACCACGCCGGCATCGCCACTCAGACGGTGGTGGAACGCGAGATCGGCCGCGAAGGGCTCACCCGCCACGACCTCGGGCGGGAGGCCTTCGTCGAACAGGTGTGGACATGGAAGAGGAAGTTCGGTGGGAGCATCACAACCCAGATGCGTCAGCTTGGCGACTCCGTTGACTGGAGCCGCGAACGCTTCACGATGGACGAGGGCTTGTCGGCCGCGGTTCGGGAAGTGTTCGTCCGCCTCTACGAGAAGGATCTCATCTACCGCGGCAACCGCATCATCAATTGGTGCCCGCAGGATCACACCGCCCTGTCGGACATCGAGGTGGAATACGAGGACACTGCCGGCGAACTCGTCTACATCAACTACCCGTTCACCGACGGCTCGGGCCATCTGACGGTGGCCACCACCAGGGCCGAGACGATGTTGGGTGATACCGGTGTCGCCGTGCACCCCGACGACGAGCGCTACTCAGAGGCCGTCGGTAAGACGGTAATGCTGCCCCTCGTGAATCGGGAGATACCGGTTGTTGCCGACGACGTCGTCGATCCCGAGTTCGGTACCGGCGCGGTCAAGGTGACCCCGGCCCACGACCCAAACGACTTCGAGATCGGCAACCGGCACGGGCTCGAGGCCATCAATATCTTCACCATCGAAGCCGCCGTCAACGAGAATGGCGGAGAGTTCGCGGGCCTCGACCGCCTCGAGGCCCGGCGAGCCGTCAAGGAAGCGCTGTCGGCGGCCGGCCATATCGATCACATCGAGGAACGAGCCCACTCGGTCGGCCACTGCTATCGCTGCAAGACCGTAGTGGAGCCCTACCTGTCGCTCCAATGGTTCGTGAAAGTCGGGCCGCTTGTCACCCCGGCCATGGAGGCGGTGCGCGACGGGCGGACCCGGTTTGTTCCCCAGCGGTGGGAGAACAGCTACTTCCACT
Organism: uncultured Gammaproteobacteria bacterium; assembly: GCA_964195905.1. GTDB lineage: Bacteria > Actinomycetota > Acidimicrobiia > Spongiisociales > SHLN01 > SHLN01. The sequence goes on along the minus strand of CAXMQV010000146.1, from coordinate 26,963 downwards.
GGATGGAGAATCTGCGCGACTGGTGCGTGAGCCGGCAGATCTGGTGGGGACACCGGATCCCGGCCTGGTACTGCGCCGATTGCGACGAGGTCACCGTCGCCCGGGAGGACCCGACCGTCTGTCCCTCTTGTGAGGGAAGCAACCTCCGACAGGACGAGGATGTGCTCGACACGTGGTTCTCCTCGGCCCTGTGGCCGTTCAGCACCCTCGGATGGCCGGAGGAAACGGCCGATCTGGCGGATTTCTACCCGAATGCAGTTCTCGTTACGGGCTTCGACATCATCTACTTCTGGGTGGCCCGCATGCTCAAGATGGGCCTCGAGTTCATGGGTGAGGTCCCCTTTCGCGACGTTGTCATCCACGGCCTCGTGCGTACGCCCGACGGCCGCAAGATGTCCAAGTCGCTCGGCAACGCCATCGACCCCCTCGACGTCATCGAATCTCACGGCGCCGATCCGCTCAGGCTGGCCATCGTCCAGGCCGCCGCCCCCGGCCAGGACGTGCCATTCGACATGGAGTGGGTGGAGGGCGCCCGCAAGTTCGGAAACAAGCTGTGGAACGCGGCTCGTTTCGTGCTCGGCCACGTCGATTCCGGCAGCGTGCCGGCCGACGGCGGGTATCCGGAGAGCCCGGGACCCGAGTCGGCCTGGATCCTTTCCCGGCTGGCGGCGGTGGTTGAGCGGTTCGACGAGCTTTCCGATGAGTACCGCTTCAGCGACGCCTACGGGTTGCTCTACAACTTCGCCTGGTCGGAGGTCTTCGACTGGTACCTCGAGCTGTCGAAGGCGGCCCTGGCCGACGAGGCATCCGCACCGCAAACGCGCCAGACGCTCGGCGTGGTGCTGCGCGACCTGCTCAAGCTGTTCCACCCGGCGATTCCGTATCTGACCGAGGAGCTCTGGAAGGAGGTCGTCGGGGATGGCTTGCTGGCAGGCGCTCGCTGGCCCGACCCGCCGCCGACGGCCGCGCCGCAGTCCATGGCGGTCTTTCAGGAGCTCGTGGGTGGCATTCGGCGATTCCGTTCGTCACACCAGCTGTCACCCCGACACGCGCTCGAGCTCCGCATCGCCGATCCCGAGTCGGTTATCGAATCGTGGTGGGAACGCCAGCTGAAATCCCTTGTTGCGGTGACCGCCGAGTTCGGCGACGCACCCGACTCAGATGGCTTCACCCGGGTGGTGGCCGGCCCGATCCAGGGGTTCCTGCCGCTCGAAGGAGTCGTCGACCTCGATGCCGAACGCGCTCGGCTGGAACGGGCCCTGGCCGGCGCCGAGGCCGACTTCGCCGTCGCCGACAAGAAGCTATCGAATCCGAGTTTTCGTGACCGTGCCCCGGCCGAGATCGTCACCAAAGAAGAAGCGAAGCAGGCCGAAGCCGAGGCCACCATCGCCAAATTGCGAGCGCAGCTCGACGAGTTGGGTGATTCTTGACCTACGACGAGGCCGTCGCCTATCTCGACTACCACGCCGGGCGGGGTATCCGTCCCGGGCTTGCCCAGATCCAGGGTCTCCTCGAGCTGATGGGAAACCCGCACCTGACCTATCCGGTCATTCACGTGACGGGCAGCAAGGGGAAGAGCTCTACCTCGGCCATGATCACGATGCTGGCCGGGGCGCACGGCCTGTCGGTGGGTACTTACACGAGCCCGCACCTCGAAACGGTGCGAGAGCGCCTCTCCTACAACGGCCGCGATTCCACCGCCGAGGAGTTCGCCCAGGCCGTCGACGACGTTCGGGCTTTTGACGTCCTGGTCGACGACGACCCCGAGCGCCGGCTCACGTACTTCGAATTTGTCACTGCAGTTGCCTTAGCGTGGTTTGCCGATAGGGCAGTCGATCTCGGGGTCATCGAGGTCGGATTGGGAGGCCGGTTGGATGCCACGAACGTCGTTGAGTCGGCCGTGGCGGTGGTCGCCTCGATCGCGCTCGAGCACACCGCTTACCTCGGCGACACGCTCGAGGAGATCGCCACTGAGAAGGCCGCCATCCTGAAGCCCGGGGGCACTCTCGTGACCGGTGAAATGCCGCCCGAGGCCATGGCAGTGATGGAGGCCAGGGCCGCCGAGCTCGACTCGCCCCATCTGGCCTACGGTCGCGACTTCCAGCTCCTTGAAGAAGTGCAGGCGGTCGGAGGTTGGGACATCAGCATCGACGGGGTGTACGAGCACTACGAGGAGATCCATATCCCCATCCACGGACGACACCAGCTGAGAAATGCCGCCGTGGCAGTCGCTGCCACCGAGGCCATGCTCGGCCGGGCGCTCGACCCCGAGGCCGTTCGAGAGGGGCTAGCCGCGCTCTCCGTTCCCGGCCGGCTCGAAGTGGCCGGACGAAGGCCCCTGGTGGTGCTCGATGGCGCCCATACTCCCGAGTCCATGGCCGCCGGTGCGGACGCCCTCGACGAGGAATTCCCGCCGTTCCTGTGGAAAGTCGTTCTCGGGGCGCTCTCCGATAAGAAGCTCGACGAACTGGTCGGCACGCTGGCGGGGATCACCGGGGAAGTCTTCGCCGTGACCGCTCCGAGCGAGCGGGGCATCCCCTCCTCCGATGTGGCGGCGGCTGCCCGCGCCGTAATGCCGGATCGGGAAGTGCGTGATTGCGGATCGGTCGCCGACGGCGTCCACGCCGCAGTGGCGGCGGCCGGCCAGGACGGTGCGATTCTCGTGACCGGATCCATGTATGTGGTCGGCGAGGCGCGTACCCTGCTGGCGAATATCAATAGGAGTTGACATGGCAGTTGAAGACACGTTTGTGATGGTGAAGCCCGACGGAGTTCGGCGCGGGCTGGTGGGTGAAGTCGTTTCCCGGATGGAACGCAAGGGGCTCAAGCTCGAACACATCCGCCAGCTCGTGATCTCAGGGGAAACGGCCGGACGCCATTACGCCGAGCACACCGACAAGCCGTTCTTCGGGGAGCTCGTCGAGTTCATCACCAGCGGACCGGTGGTGGCGACCTGGTGGTCGGGGGAGTCGGCGGTTTCTGTTGCCCGCACCCTGATGGGCCCAACCAACCCGGCCGAGGCGCCTTCCGGGACCATCCGTGGCGACTACGGGCTGATCATCACCCACAACATCGTCCATGGCTCGGACTCGCCCGGAAGCGCCCAACGGGAGCTGGATATCTTCTTCCACCAGCAGCGTCGCTCCGACTGACCGATGATCCGGCCTGCCACGCTTGCTGATGCCTCCCGGCTTGCCGAGATCCACATCACGTCGTGGCAGGCCGCCTATGCCGGCTTGCTTCCGGCCGAGTTCCTCGAGGGATTGAGCGCCGAGCTCGGCACCCGCACCGGGCAATGGCAGGACTGGCTGACCACCGAGAGCCCGAAGCGTTCGGTACTGGTGGCCGCCGATGGCGAAGAGGTTGTCGCCTTCGCCCACCTCGGCCCGTCCGGTGATAAGGATCTGAAACCGAGCCTGGTTGGAGAGTTGTATGCGATGTACCTCGATCCGGCCCGGTACCGGCAGGGCTGGGGATCCGAGCTGATGACAGCGGTGTTTGATGCGCTCCGAGCGTCGGGATTCTCCGAGGCGTCGCTCTGGGTCATGACGGAGAACGCCGGGGCCCGCGCTTTCTATGAGCAGGCGGGGTGGGAAGCCGACGGCGCCGAAACCGACCACTGTGTCGGAATTGAGATCCCGGCGGTTCGGTATAGAACGGCGCTGTAGTGAGCCCACCGCCCACCGTCGACCGCCCACCGCTTCAGATCCGGCCCACGCGGATTGACTGTTGACTGTTGACTAGATGAGCCTCTCGGCAAACACCGGCAATACCGTCCCTGCCGAGCCTTCGATGACCACGTCGGCCAGGTGGTCCTGTTCGGTCGGGCCCTGGTTGACGATGACGTAGCGCGACCCCGTTTGCTTCGCCTCCAGCGGCACATAGGCGGCGGGGTAGACCGAAAGGGTTGACCCGACCGCTAGGACTGCATCGCACCGTCTAGCGAGGTCGCTGGCCCGTTCCATTTCGGGAACCGGCATGGCTTGACCGAAGGAGATGACCGAGACCTTGATGATGCCGCCGCAGTCAGGGCAATGCGGGTCGGCCTCTCCGCTGTCGACCCGGGCGATCACGACCTCGGTTGGCCAGTTCGCTTCGCATTCGAGGCATTTCACTCGCTGCACGTTGCCGTGCAGTTCGACGACCGCCTCGGCGGGCAGCCCGGCCGCCTGGTGGAGGCCATCGATGTTCTGCGTGACGATACCGCTGAGGAGCCCGGCCACCCACAATTCGACGAGCGCCCGGTGAGCAGCATTGGGTTGGGCCTCGAAGATGCCCGATTGCTTGCGCATTTCCCACGAACGGACGCGCGTCTCGGCGCGGTTGACGTACTTTTCGAACGTGAACTCGGAGGGATCGACCTTTGTCCACACGCCGTTCGGCCCCCGGAAATCGGGGATGCCCGATTCAGTTGAGATTCCGGCACCCGTGAACGCCAGCAGTCGCTCCTTGCCCTGGAGCAACTCGATGGCACGGTCGAGATCGGGCTTCATAGAGGAACGGTAGTAACGAGTCCCCGGTCCCCGGTCCCCGATCCCCAGCCAGCCCACCGCCGGCCGCCAACCGCCAACCGAGGAAAGGAGTCTCCGGTCCGGTGGAGCGAAGCGGAGGCGGAAGGGCCCTCTTCTTCCACGGAAAGGTGACCGCATGATTGGGGCACCTTCATGCGAGTGAAGGTGCCCATCTGTGGCCTCTGGTGGTGGCGTTATTCGGCGACCCGTTTGCTTCGTTGTACGGCTCTCATCAGAGTTCTTGTCGCCATTCTCTCGGTGGGCCGAAGACGGTGGGCGGTGGGCGGTTGGCGGAAACCGCGAAAAGCCAATAGCGCGAAAACCCGGCCACAGGTACACTGACACTCGCTGACACGTTTAAGGATATTGGTGGCTGACTCGCTCTTCTCGTTCGCTGGCCGGGATATGGCAATCGACCTGGGTACCGCAAACACCCTGGTGTATGTGCGCGGCCAGGGGATCGTTCTCAACGAACCGTCCGTGGTTGCCATCAACACCCAGACCAACCGGGCATTGGCCGTCGGCATGGAGGCCAAGCGAATGATCGGGCGTACCCCGTCTTACATCCAGGCGATTCGGCCGCTCCGGGATGGTGTCATCAGCGACTTCGACATCACCGAGAAGATGCTCCGTTACTTCATCCAAAAGATCCACCGCCGCCGATGGGCGCGACCCCGCATTGTCATCTGTGTCCCCTCCGGCATCACCGGTGTGGAACGCCGGGCCGTTGAGGAGGCCGCCTATCACGCCGGTGCTCGCCGCGCCTACACGATCGAGGAGCCGATGGCGGCCGCCATCGGCGTGAACCTCCCCGTTCACGAACCGACCGGGTCCATGATCGTCGACATTGGCGGCGGCACCACCGAGGTGGCAGTCATCTCGCTTGGCGGGATCGTCGTATCGAAGAGCATCCGGGTGGGCGGCGACGAGCTCGACGAGTCCATCATCCAATGGGTCAAGAAGGAGTACAACCTCATGCTCGGCGAACGTACCGCCGAACAGATCAAGATGGCGATCGGCTCGGCCTATCCCTACCGGGACGAGCCGGCTGCCGAAGTGAGAGGCCGCGACCTCATCTCAGGGCTTCCCAAGACCGTGGTCGTCTCCTCACAGGAGATCCGCGAGGCGATCGAGGAGCCGGTGCAGGCCATCATCGATGCGGTCAAATTCACGCTCGACAAGACGCCGCCTGAGTTGTCGGGCGACATCATGGAGCACGGCATCACCATCACGGGCGGCGGGGCGCTGCTGCGTGGCACCGACGTGCGGTTGGCGCACGAGACCGGTATGCCGATCATCACAGTCGACAAGCCGCTCCACTCGGTGGTTATGGGCTCGGGGCAAACGCTGGAGGAATTCGACGTGCTACAAAGCGTGTTGATCTCGTCGGCTCGCCCCTAGGAGGCTTCTCAACAATGACGTCACGCGCCTCGAACGCGAGCTTCCCTCCCTACCCCCACCTCCGCTTCGCTCCGGCGGCGGTGCTTTCCCCCCGCCTTCGGCGGGGGGACTGACATCTAGGAGCGCCGTGCTCACCAATCAGCGTTTTGCCCGCTCCACCGCTCTCTTCATCTCTCTCATCACGCTCGCGTTTCTTTTGATGACCTTTGACGTGCGGACCGAAGGCGGCGGCGTGACGGGAACGCTTCGCGACGGCGTGCGGACGCTCTTCGATCCGGTCCAATCTGCTGTCACTGCCGTGATCCGGCCCGTAGCCGACGCGGCCGACGCCCTCGTGAACCTGGCAGGACTGCGCGCCGAAAACGACCGCCTACGCGAGTCTCTCGAAGACGCCAACCGCATCCTCGCCGAGACCGAGAGCATCCGGGCCGACAATGAGGTGCTCCGTCAGTTAGCTCAGTTGGAGCTGCCCGGCGAGTTGTTGGCCCAGAGCACTGTGGCGCGGGTCCAGGCGGGGGGCAGTTCGAACTTCGATTTCTCGGTCGTACTCAACAAAGGAGCCGATGAGGGAATCGCCATCGGCCAGCCGGTGGTCAACCTGCAGGGTCTGGTCGGGTACATCGATTCGGTCACCTCGAACAGCTCAACCGTCAAGCTGCTGACTGATCCCGACCACGCAGTCGCGGTCAGGCTTGTATCGACCGGGTTCGTGGGGACCGCCGAGGGTCGCGGGTCGGGTGACCTCAAGCTCGTCAGCTCTCGGGCCGACGGCCCGGTCCAGGAAGGGGAAGTGGTTGTGACCTTCGCCAACCGCTATCCGGCCGGCCTCGTGGTTGGGACGGTGGGCCGATCGGCCGAGCCGGCAACGGGCGTTGGCATTCAGACGACCGTCGATCCGGCCGTCGACTTCGAGCGGCTCGATTTTGTCCGCGTGATCTTCTTTCTGCCCGGTTCCGAGGAGCCGCTCATCGAGGAGCCGGCCGGCGACGAGGTGCCGGGGGTCGAGTCGCCATGAGATTTCGTCACCTCAACATTGCCCTGGCGCTCGGGATCGTGGCCGTGATCCTGCAAACGACCCTGTTTGACCGCTACCTGGACCCCTTTGGGGTGGCCCCCGATTTCGTGCTGCTGGTGGTGGTGGCGGTCTCCTATCAGCTCTCTGAGGAAGCCGCCATGCTGCTCGGCTTCAGCGCCGGCCTCCTCACCGACCTGCTCGGCAACACCCTCCTCGGGGTGTGGGCGCTGGTCCTCACGGTGGCCGCCTACATGACCGTCCGGCTCCGGCCCCGGGTTGAGGGGAACGCCGCCTTGACGCTGGCTTCTGTCTTTGCGCTCACGATTGGCGGGGAGTTGTTATACGCCGTTCTCGGTACGCTGTTCGGACAACAGGTGTTCTCCGATGTGAACGCCTTCAAGAAGGTGCTGCTGGCCGCCGTGTACAACCTCATTCTTGCCATCATCGTGCTGCCCGTCGCGGCCCGGCTCATGCGGCGCGACCCCGCCGTTGGTGTGTGGGGATGATCAACCCCTGGCGCCTGGCCACGGTCGGAATCACCTTCCTGGCGCTCTTCGTCATGCTCACCGTGCGCCTCTGGTTTCTGCAAGTGGCCGCGGTCGAGGAGAACACCGCCAAGGCCGCCAGCAACCAGATCCAGATCATCTACCAACAGCCTGCCCGGGGAGAGATTCGAGACATCAACGGTGCGGTGTTGGCGGGGAGCCGGCCGTCCCAGACCCTCCAGCTCGATCGGGCCGAGGTGACGATCGATGAGGAGGAGGAGCTGGTTCAACGCCTGGCGGTCTTGCTGGGAGTGGATCAATCTGAGATTCGCAACCCGATCAACTCGGCCCGATCGGGGACCGTGGTAACGCTGGCCCGCGATATCAGCGACGAAGTCGCTTTTGAGGTGCAGGAGTATCAGGACGATTATCCGGGTATCTCGGTGGCGCTGACCCCGGTCCGCATCTATCCCCAGGAGACGTTGGCCGCCCACGTCCTCGGGTACACCGGCAAGGCGACGACCGCCGACCTCGAGCGCTACAGCGACCGGGTTCGAACCGAAGAAGTGTTCGGCCGGGCCGGAGTAGAGCGCCAATACGACAACGTGTTGCGGGGTACCGAGGGTGCCGAGGTATTCACGGTGAGTGCCGACCGCACCGTCTGGCAATTCACCGAAGAAGTCAATGCCCAACCGGGTTGGAACGTCGTGCTCACCATCGATGCCGATGTAAGCCGTGCGGTCAAAGAAGCGCTCCAGTACGGACTGGACATCTCGAGAGAGCAGGGTGAGCAACCGACCGGCAAGACCGCCATGGTCGTCTTCGATGCCACCGACGGCTCGGTCGTCGCCATGGAATCGATACCCGACTACGACCCCAATCTTTTCGTTGGCAGCCTCAGCAGCGAGGAGTTCGAGGTCATCCAGGAGAACAACGCCCTCCTGAATCTCAATGTTCGAGGCACGTTCCCGCCCGGGTCGACCTTCAAGGCGGTTCCCTATGTGGTGGCCATCGAGGAAGACGTCTGGCCCGAGGACCTGACCGGTCCAGAAGACGGGAAGGTTCTCGAACCGAAGCTCGAGTTCCCATCATTCGGGGCGGGAAGCCCGCAGGTGTTCACCGACTGGAGCCCCGATCACGGCTGGACCAACCTCCACGGTGCCCTCGTCAAGTCGGCCGACGTCTACTTCTGGGAGGTGGCGCTCGGGGTGTGGGAGGACCACAGCCTCGATGAATCCATCATCCAGAACTGGGCTCGTGAGCTCGGCTACGGGGCCCCGACCGGCATCGATCTGCCGGGTGAGGCAGCCGGGATCATGCCTGACCGGGATTGGCGCGAGCGTCTCCACGAGCAGAATCCCGTCGCTTTCCCCAATGGCGAGTGGTATGGCGGCGATCTCATGAACACAGTCATCGGACAGGGCGACCTGGCCGCCACTCCGCTGCAGATGGCGGTCTCCTATGCCGCCCTCATCAACGGCGGCACGGTGTGGCGTCCCCGGGTCGTCGATCACTTCGTCGATACCGACGGGAATGTTGTCGACCGGCGCGAACCTGCCGCAGTCCGGACCGTTGACGTCTCTCCCGAGACCTCCGAGATGCTTCGCCTTGATCTCGCCCGGGTGGTCCGGGAAGGGACGGCGGCCGGTGCCTTCGCCTCATCTCCGTACCGCAATCAGATCGGCGGGAAGACCGGAACCGCACAAATCGGACCGATTTCCGACAACATCGACACCGCCTGGTTCGTCGGAGTGGCTCCGATCTCGAATCCGAAATACGTTGTGGTGATCGTCGTCGACGAAGGCGGCGGCGGGTCGGCTGTTGCCGCCCCGGCAGTGCGACGGGTCATGGAGTATCTGCTCGATCCGGCCACGGCGCCCCGCCGCGTCCCGCTCGCCGAGGCCTCGGCACCATGACGAGCGCCGTCATCCGTGGCCGCGGTCTCACCGCCAGCGCTTATGAGAGCCGTCGGCCCGATCTCATCCTGACCGCCGCCCTGCTGCTGCTCGGGGTGTTGAGCGTGCTCATGATCTACTCGGCGTCGGCTCCCCAGGCCGAACTCGCAGGACGGGATCCGGCCGGCGAGGCCCAGAAGCAAGCCGTCATCGTGTTCGTGGGACTCGTCCTGTTCGCCATCGCCTCGGTGATCGAACATCGGACTCTCCACACAATCGCGCCCGTCATGTACATCGGGGCGGTAGTTGCACTCGGCATCGTGTTGATCTGGGGTAAGGAGGTCAACAACGCGGTTAGCTGGTTCGAGATCAAGACGTTTCAGTTCCAGCCATCGGAGTGGGCAAAGCCGGCGGTCATCGTGATGCTGGCGGCGCTGCTGGCACCGGCGATTGAGAACAAGATCGGTTGGAGACGCGTCCTCACGGCCCTCGGCCTCATGGCAATTCCGGTCGGCCTCATTGCAGCTCAGCCAGACCTCGGAACACTTCTGGCGATTGCGACCCTCAGCGTCGTCATGCTGTTCGCAGCCGGAGCTTCCCTGCGTCAGCTCGGCTTGTTGCTTGGGAGTGGTGGCCTCCTTACCTGGTTCGCCTACCACCAGGATCGACTGACCCTGGTGGAGGACCGCATCGATGCCTGGCTCAATCCGGAGGCGAATGCGCTCGCCGTCGCCTTCCAGCCGCTCCAGAGCCAGATCGCCATTGGCAGCGGCGGCTTCTCGGGTCGCGGGCTCTTCGAGGGGAGCCAGACCAACCTGTCGTTCATCCCCGAGCAGACCACAGACTTCATCTTCACCGCGGTGGGGGAGCAGTTGGGCTTCATCGGCGGAACCCTCCTCATTGCCATCTATGCGGTCATCGTGTGGCGGCTGCTTCGGACTGCCGCAGCGGCGGAGGACCGCTTCGGAATGCTCGTCGCCATCGGGGTGGCGGCGATGCTGACCTTCCACGTCTTCATCAACGTCGGCATGACCCTCGGCATCATGCCGGTGACCGGCATCCCCCTCCCGTTCATGTCGGCCGGTGGATCTTCGTTCACGGCCATGGCCTTCGCCCTCGGCATGACCCACTCCATCTGGCTCCACCGAAGCAAGGTTCCCGCGCGGCGATCCAGTCTTGGGTGAGACCGCGCCGTCGCCGCTGGGGGCTGCCAGCTTCCAGCTACCAGCTACCCGCCAGAACAGAGGGCACTTCCCCTCCCCCGGAGGGGGAGGTGGCCCGCAGGGTCGGAGGGGGCGTCCGATTGAGGCAAGTGGCCGCCCCCCTCCCCGGCTGCGCCGGTACTCCCCCCTCCGGGTGGAGAGAAGCAACCCGAATGGGTTTGACTGTTGACCGGCGCCCTTCGGACGCCCACTAAGCTCGCGCGCCATGTACCGACGTGGTGAGCAAGGGTGGATCGAGGTCATTGCCGGGCCGATGTTTTCCGGCAAGAGCGAAGAGCTCATTCGACGGCTCACCCGTTACAAGATCGCCGGCGTACCGCTGCAGGCCTTCAAGCCCAAGCTTGATAATCGCTATGCCGATGCCGAAGTCGTCTCCCACTCTTCCCTGAGGATCGACGCCGAGCCGGTCTCCAATTCAGATGAGCTGCTTCGCTCGGTGCAAGAGAAGACGGTGATCGTCGGCATCGATGAGGGCCAGTTCTTCGACGAGAAGCTCGTCGATGTATGTGAGCACCTGGCCGGCCTCGGCAAACAGATCATCGTGGCCGGCCTTGATCTCGACTTCATGGGACGTCCCTTCGGATCCATCCCGACGCTGATGACCAGGGCCGAGTACGTGTCGAAGATGCTCTCGGTGTGTCATCGCTGTGGCGGTCCCGGTATGTTCACCCAGCGGGTCATCGAATCCGACGAGCTGGTCGTCCTCGGTGCCACCGACTCATACGAATCCCGCTGCCGCTACTGCTACGACCCAACCGAGGCCATGCAGGAGAGCCTGGAGCTGTAGGCGGCCTTCGGCCGCCTACAGCGGTCACCGGTCATCCGTCACCGGTCACCGGCTCAGCCTGTGAAGGTGGCCGCACGGAGGGGCGAAGGTCCCTGTGAGTGGGTTGATCTCGATTCCGAAAGCCGGTGACCGGTGACCGGTGACTGGTGACTTCCTGGGGGTTGGGAATTCCCAACCCCCAGGAACAGTTACAGTTCTCTAGAGCGAGGACCGAAGCCTGGTAAGGTGACCGCACGGGCCGTCTCGGCCTGTCCTCGCTATCCAACCGATGGAAGACCAACCGCATGCGTCTCGAGCAACATCCATTTTCGTTCGACACCGTCTCCTCGTCTCTCCGTCCCCACACGTTCAGCGGGCGTTTCGACGCCCCCAAGGAGAGAATGCATGGCACTGTTTCGCCGAAAGACCCCACAGGTAGTGGGCCGCGGCTCTGGCCACCAGGCCCCGCCCGAGCGCACGACGCGCACGGTGGGCGGAGAAGTCGTAGAGATTGCCCGGTTCAAGGCACCGCCTGAGAAGCCGGCCAAGAAATCAACTAAGTCACAACCGAAAACCACCGACCGAACCCGGAATCGCGATCGCGATCGCAATCGGTCCGGTAACGGCCGAAGCGGCGACCGCAACGCGGCCCGTCGCAGCCCCAGGGCGCAGACCGAAATCATCATGCCGCCGGAGACCGGCCGCAAGCAGATGATCGTGCGGCGAATGCCGCACCAGACCCAGATTGTCGTCCTGGAAGGCCCGGTGCTCGTCGAGCACTACGTGGCTCGCTCGGACCGCACGTCATTGATCGGCAATGTGTATCTCGGCAAGGTTCGCAACGTCCTGCCCGGCATGGAAGCCGCTTTCGTCGACTTCGGTGAAGGCAAGAACGGAGTCCTCTACGCGGCCGATGTCCAGTACGACACGAATGGAAACGGCCGCGGCCGTCCCCGGATCGAGAAGGCGCTCAGGAACGGCGACACGATCATGGTTCAGGTGGTCAAGGACGCCATGGGCCACAAGGGCGCACGGCTCACGAATGAAATCTCAATGGCCGGACGCCACCTCGTGCTCGTCCCCGACGCCGAGGATCGCGGCGGGATTTCTCGCCGCCTTCCGGACGACGAGCGGCGCCGTCTCAGGACGCTTGTGAATGAGGCAAAGCCCAAGGGATATGGAGTTATCGTCCGCACCGCTGCCCTCGGCGCCACCAAAGAGGACGTCGTGCGAGATATCGGCCGGCTCCAGGAGATGTGGGGCGAGATCCAGGAGGCGGCCAAGACTGCTTCGGCTCCCGAGCTTCTCTATCGCGAACCTCCCCTCGTGATTCGTGTTATCCGCGAGCACTTCACCTCCGAGTTCAAGCGGCTCATCGTTGACGACCAGGACACGGAGTCCGAGATCAAGCGGTACCTCGAGGCCACCGATCCCGATCTACTCGAGAAGGTCGAGACCTATCAGGACGAACTCCCCGTGTTTGAGCGCTACCACATCGAGGATCAGCTCCGAAAGGCGCTCGATCGCAATGTGTGGCTCCCGAGTGGCGGACACATCGTGATCGAACCGACCGAAGCCCTCACCGTCATCGACGTGAACACGGGCAAGTTCGTCGGCCGGTCCAACCTGGAAGAAACCGTTCTTCAGAACAACCTGGAGTCGGCCGAGGAGATCGCCAGACAGCTTCGCCTTCGCGACATCGGCGGCATCATCGTCATCGACTTCATCGACATGGAGAGCGAGAAGAACCGTCGGTCGGTGCTCCGCAAGCTGCAGGAGGAACTGGCCAAGGACAAATCCCGCACCCAGGTGTCGGAAGTCTCCAGCTTCGGTCTGGTCGAGATGACCCGCAAACACGTTTCGGAGGGCCTCGTTGAGACGTTCTCGGAAATCTGTCCCACCTGTTCGGGGCGAGGCCTGCTCCTCCACGAGGATGCGGCTGCGCTGGGAAACCCCATGCCGGAATCTTCGGATCCCGAAACGAAAAAGAAGGGCTAACCTACCGTCTCCATGTATGCAGTAATCAAGACCGGTGGCCGCCAGGCCAAAGTCCAGGAGGGCGATGTCCTCCAGGTCGAGCGCATGCGCGCGGCAGGTGATGTCACGTTTGAGCCGGTTCTCATCGGCGCCGAAGACGGCACTGTGATCACCGATCGCGACGCCCTCGCCAAGATGCCCGTCAAGGGCAAGGTGCTGGGAGAGGTTCGCGGCAAGAAGGTCGATGTCTTTCACTATCGGAACAAGAGCGGATACCGCAAGAGTGCCGGTCATCGCCAGACCTATACGACCATCGAGATAACCGAGATTCCAGGCGCTCCAAAGAAGAAGGCTGCTGCCAAGAAGGCGGACAAGCCGGCCCCTGAGGAGACGGCGACCGCCGAGAAGCCCGTGGCTGAGAAACCGGTCAAGAAGGCCGCCGACAAGAAGCCGGCAGCTAAGAAACCGGCTGCCGAGAAACCGGCTGCCGAAAAACCGACTGCTGAAAAGAAGGCGACCAAGGGAGAGGATGAGTAGATGTCCAAGACAAAGGGCGCAGGCTCAACCAAGAACGGCCGCGATTCAAACTCGCAACGGCTCGGCACGAAGGCCTTCGACGGTCAATTCGTCACCGCCGGCTCCATCATCGTCCGCCAGCGCGGCACTCGCATTCATCCAGGCGCCAACGTCGGCAAAGGCTCTGACGACACGTTGTTCGCCAAGTCGGACGGCACAATCAAGTTCGGCGCCCGCAACAACAAACGCCACGTAGACGTAGTCGCCGAGTAGCCCGGCTCCGCCGAGCTACGTCACCGGTCACCCGTCACCTGTCACCAGCCTCAGATCAGGCGCGGGCGTTTCTTCCCCGCCCTGAGGGCGGGGGCACCTTCCCCTCACGGGGAACGAAGAGGATTCTGGCCGGTGACAGGTGACCGGTGACCGGTGACAACATGGAACGGAGAGCTACGCTCTCCGTTCCATGTTTATTGACGAAGCTGTGTTGTATGCCCGCGGGGGTGATGGAGGGGCCGGCGTCGCCGCGTTCGTCAAGCGTCTTGGCAAGCCAAAAGGCAAGCCGGCGGGCGGATCGGGAGGTCGGGGCGGCTCGATCATCCTGCGCGCCGACGCCTCGGTTGCCAGCCTGCTCGATATCAAACGCCATCCCCATCGACGGGGCGGTGTAGGAACCCACGGCGAGGGCGACAACCGCAACGGTAAGCGCGGCGACGACCTGGTCGTGCCGGTTCCGCTGGGGACCGTCGTGCATCTGGAGGACGGCACCTTGCTTGCCGACCTCGTTCAACCCGATCAGGAGGTGGAGGTGGCGGCGGGCGGCCGCGGGGGCCGCGGCAACCACGGCCTCGTTACCTCCCGCCTACGGGCCCCCACCTTCGCCGAGCAGGGTGAGTACGGAGACGACATCACGCTCCGTCTCGAGGTCAAGCTCATCGCCGATGCGGCGCTCATCGGATTTCCCAACGCCGGCAAGAGCACGTTGATCTCGGCCGTGTCGGCAGCCAAACCCAAGATCGCCGACTATCCATTCACCACCCTCCAGCCACATCTGGGAGTGGTCGAGGTCGAGGGGCGCGACTTCGTGCTCGCCGATATTCCGGGGCTCATCGAGGGCGCCGCCGAGGGGAAAGGCCTCGGCCACGAATTCCTCCGTCATGTTGAGCGGGCCAGGGTTCTCGTCGTGCTGCTCGACCCGTCCAGCCTGCAGCCGACCGACGCCATCCATCAGTACCGGACCCTCCTCGCCGAATTGGAGGCACATTCACCCGAGCTCAGCCATCGGCGACGGGTGGTGGCGGTAGCAAAAGCCGATCTCGACGAAGTTGAGGCAGCGCTCGGGGAGTTGGGGGCATGGGCGGCGACCGAGAATGTGGAACTGCACGTGCTCTCGGCTGTGACCGGTGAGGGTCTTCGCCCCCTCGTTTCGGCCATTATCGGCCAGGTCGATACCGTGAAGCGGGAGAGCCCGGCCCGTCAGGGCTATGTCCTGTACCGCCCGGCCGGGTCGGGTTTCCGGATCGTTCGTGAGGACGGCGTCTGGGTATTGGAAGGCCGGGCTGCCGAGCGGGCAATCAACCTTGATGACCTGTCGAGCCTCGAGGCACTTGATTACGTTGGTACTCGACTGGCCAATGCCGGAATCACCGAGGCCCTGGTGTCGGCCGGAGCCCAGGTCGGCGATGACGTACAGATCGGGGATCTCGTCTTCGAGTTCCGTCCCGACGATGCCGGGGAGGACGAGCTATGAGGCGAGGTCTGGCGGCGGGCAGGCCGGTCGTCGTGAAAGTGGGCTCGTCGAGCCTCGCTCCGGGAGGCGGTGGACTCGACCCCGACGCGGTCGGCCACATTGTCGAGCAAATCGCCGACCTATGGGATTCCGGGCATCCGACCATCCTGGTCAGTTCGGGCGCCGTGGCGGCGGGGATACCCGTGCTCGGGAGCCGACCAACCGACCTGCCGGGATTCCAGGTGGCGGCGGCGGTCGGACAGAGCCGGCTCATGGAGCGTTACACGGCCCGGTTCGTCGAGCGGGGCCGCACGGCCGGTCAGGTCCTGCTCACCAAGGACGTTCTTGCCAACCGACCCCAATACCTCAACGCCCGCGAGACGCTCATACGCATGCTGTCGCTCGGTGTCGTGCCGATCGTCAACGAGAACGACAGCGTGGGCGTCGAAGAGCTGCGTTTTGGTGACAACGACCGGCTGGCGGCGGTGGTATCCCACTTGGCAGGAGCCGGGATGCTCATCCTGCTCACCGACACCCCCGGGCTCTACTCGGGTGACCCTCGCCTGGATGCCGGAGCCGAGTTGATCACCGCAGTGCGCCACACCGACGAGGCGCTCGACGAAGTAGTGCAGGGTGCACCGGGACCGCTCGGGTCCGGCGGCGTGGCTACCAAAGTGGCCGCCGCCCGGATGGCCGCCTGGTCGGGGGTTCCGACCGTCATTGCTGCCGCCGGTGAGCGCGATGTCGTCGCCCGCGCAGTCGCCGGCGAGGAGGTCGGCACCTGGATTGATCCTCACAAGACCGCCCTGCCGGCTCGCAAGCTCTGGATCGCCTTCGGTCAGCCCGCCGAAGGGACGCTGACCATTGACGAAGGAGCCGCCGCCGCTCTCGTCGATCGAGGCAAGTCGCTCCTGGCGGTTGGAATCACATCCGTTTCCGGCACCTTCACCGAAGGCGCCGCCGTCGAAGTCCTGGCCCCTGACGGCCAACTCCTCGCCAAGGGCCTGGTGGAGTTCTCGAGTGCCGACCTCGAAGCGATCGCAGGGAGACCCAGCTCAGACGCCGGCGGTTTGGCCATCCACCGCGACCACCTGGTCGTTCTCGCAAGTCGCTGAACCTGGCTCTCACGGTTGGCGGTTAGCGGTTGGCGGTTGGCTCTCAGCTAGCTGAGCAAAAGCTTCTCCAGCCGCCGCGAAGCGATGACCGATCCGAACGCACCCATGGCCACCAGGAACCCGACGTGGCCGACGAGATTGACGTCGAACGTGCCGAGCGTGAGAGAGCGAATGAGCTGCACGCCGTGGTACAGCGGGGACAGTTGAGTGAGCGTCTGGAAGAACGGCGGGTATACGTCCAGCGGGTAGAAGGTGGCTGAGAAGAGGAAGAGGGGGAGCACCACCAGGTTGACCATGTCGAAGTCCTGCCACGACTTCATGTACGTCGTGGCTGCCATCCCGCAGGCGGCAAAGGCGAACCCGATGAGGAGGGCGGCGGGGAGCGCCAGGAGGCCCCACCAAGATTCGATGAGCCCCATGACGGCCATCACGAGCAGGAAAGCGGCCGAGTAGATGAGGCCCCGTCCGAGCGACCAGGTGATCTCACCGATGGCGATATCGGTGGTCTTCATTGGGGTGGAGAGGATCGCCTCGTAGATTTTGCCGTATTTGAGCTTGAAGAAGATGTTGATTGTCGACTCGAAGATGGCGCCGTTCATGGCCGATGCGGCCAGCAGCGCCGGCGCCACGAAGGCGATGTAGTCCACCGGCATGCCGTTCGGTCCCGTCACGTCGCCGACGAGTTCGCCGATGCCGATGCCAATGGAGAAAAGGTAGAAGATCGGCTCGAAGAAGCCCGAAAGGACGACGATCCAGATGCGCCGGTAAACGAGCCAGTTCCGCTCCAGGAGTCGGGCGGCCCCGCCCCCGACAACCATCGGCGGGGGAACCACCCTGGCGGTCAGAGTATCGCTCACGAGATCAGCCTTCGGCGGAGGGACCGAATGGAGTAGAAGGCTCCGCCCGCCGTCAACAGCAACAGGTAGGCAACACTGACGAGGGGCGGGACCACATAGTCGAGACCGAGCGCCAGCCCCCGGCAGAGTTCAACCCCGTGCCACAGCGGGGTGAGGTAGGCCAGGGGCTCGATGTAATCAGGGAGTTGCTCGACGGGAAAAAAGGTGCCCGAGAACAAGAAGAGGGGAATTATCCCGAACCGAAACAGCTGGGTGAGTCCGGCCTCGTTCTTGAGCCTTGCGGTGAAGGCGGTGACCAGTGCCGCGAACGTCAGACCGGTCAGCACCGCCGGGCCAACGGCCGCCAGGCCCTCGACGAGGGTGGTGGCTCCGAACACGGTCATGACGGCGGCGAACACAATCGATACGAAGGTGATCCGCAGCGTTACCCACCCGAGGTGGCCGAACAGCAGCTCGGGGACACCAATCGGTGTCGACAGGGTCGCTTCGTAGGTCTTGCGCCACTTGATGCCGGCCATGACCGGGTAGGAGGCGTCACCGGCTGCCGCCTGCATGGCGGCTGCCGCCATCAGGCCCGGAGCGAGGAAGGTGAGGTAGGGGATGTCGAGGCTTGCTCCGCCAGTGCCCTCATCGACCAGCTCGCCGAGTCCGACCCCCATCGCCAGCAGGTAGAGGACGGGATTGAGGAAGGTGGAGATGACGCTGCCTCGCCAGGTGCGCCGGTATACCCGGGCACCTGCCTCGACTACTCGCAATGACCCGGCGATGGTCACGTCAGTCCACCAGAGTCCGGCCGGTCAGGCTGAGAAAGACGTCTTCCAGGGTCGAGCGGCGGCTCACCGTCGACTCCGGTTCGAAGCCAGCTTCGAGGACCTTGGCGTGGGCGTGGTCGGCGTCGTCGGTGTAGAGGAGAACACGATCCGGCAGCACCTCGGTCTTCTCAGCGATGTCGTGGAGGTGCTCGGCGTTAACGGCCTGCGTGCCCACCGGGAACCGCAGTTCGAGGACTTCCCGGGTGGAGTACTGCTCGATCAAATCCCGGGGCGCACCTTCGGCGGCGATCTTCCCTTTGTCCATGATCACGAGGCGGTCACACAACTGCTCGGCCTCATCCATGTAGTGGGTGGTGATGATGAGGGTGACGCCTTGCTGTTTGAGCCGGTAGAGGCGGTCCCAGAGGAGGTGACGAGCCTGTGGGTCGAGGCCGGTGGTCGGCTCGTCGAGCAGCAGCAGGTCGGGCGTATTGATGAGCCCGCGGGCGATGACGAGGCGCCGCTTCATGCCGCCCGACAGCGGCTCCACCCGACTGTCGCGGCGATCTTCCAGCTGGGCGAAGTGGAGCAGTTCGGCGGCCCGCTCGTCGATGACTGCCTTCGAGAGCCCGAAGTAGCGGCCGTAGATGAGCAGGTTCTCATAGACGGTGAGCTCCTGGTCGAGGTTGTCGTCCTGGGGCACAACTCCCAACCGGGCCCGGATCTTGGGCCCGTCCCGGGCTGGATCCATCCCGAGCACCGACAGCGATCCTGCCGTTAGGGGTGAGACCGATCCGATCATCTTCATGGTCGAACTCTTGCCGGCCCCGTTCGGCCCAAGGAACCCGAACGCTTCCCCTTCCTGCACGTCGAAGTCGATCGAATCGACCGCCACCAACGACTCGAAGTGTTTCGTGAGGCCACGTGCGGAAACCAGTGAACTAGCCATACGGCGGCTCACGCTAGTGGAGGAGCCGGGCGACGGACACCCTCCGCAACCGACAAGGCCTGTCCTTGTCCTCTATGGCCTTGATCTCATGCAGCGGCTCTACGAGGAGTACGGCCTTTCGTCGGCTGGCGGGACCATCGAGTTCGTGACGGTCAGTGAGAGCACTGAATCTGAGACGGTCCGAATGCTCGAGGATCGCGAGAATCCGGTACCGGCGGTGTACTGCGTTGCAGGCGAGGGTCTCGTGGACATAGATCCGGCTTGTTCAACTCCGGATGCCACCGTTGATCCGTGGCAGGCGTCGCCCTGGTTCCTGTGGGGTCACCCGATTCCGTCGACGACCGTTCTAGACGCGGAAGGAGCCGTGGTTGCGGTCTTCACCGGACCCATCGAGTACGAAGATCAGCTCGACGAACTGCTCGCTCAGCTCGCCGGGGTCAATCCCTGGGAAGGACACCTAGGGGGGGAGAGCACCAGCTGGGAGCGGGTAGCTGGTCAAGACGGGGATCGATCAAGGAGAGGATCGATCGCCGAGAGGATCGATCCCCGTTTTCACCCTCCAGCGATGGGCGTGCCCTCCTACCCCCACCTCTGCTTCGCTCCGGTGCCGCGAATGGTCAGGGGTGGGGTCTTGCCGACGGCCGACAGCCGCCCAGGCGCAATGCGCCCGGGCTTGTACAATCCCGGCCATGCTCAGCAAGATCGGCCGTCAGGCCAAGGAAGCCTCACGGGTCGTCGCGAAAGCGTCGACGACCCGGAAGAACGCCGCGCTTGAGGCGATGGCCCAGCGGCTCGAAGCAGCCGCTCCCGGCATCCTGTCGGCCAATGCCGAGGACATGGAGCAGGCTCGCAGCGAGGGCGTGAGCGAGGCGCTGCTTGATCGCTTACTCCTCACCGACGCCCGCATTGCCGGCATGGCCGCCGGGCTCCGCAAGGTGGCCGGTCTGCCGGACCCGATCGGGGTCATCACCGCCGGCTGGCAGATGTACAACGGGCTCAAGGTGCAACGCCAGCGCGCGCCGCTCGGCGTTGTCGCTGTCATCTACGAGGCCCGACCGAATGTGACCGCCGATGCCGGTGGCCTCGCCTTCAAGGCCGGCAACGCCGCCATCCTGCGGGGCTCCTCGTATGCGCTCCGTTCGAACCTGGCCGTCATGCAGGCCATCCAGGAGGGGCTCGAAAGCGAGGGGTTGCCCCCCGCCGCCGTCCAGGTACTCGAGGACACGAGCCGTGAGGGCGCGGTGGCTCTCATGCAGGCCACCGAGTGGATCGATCTGCTGGTGCCCCGGGGTGGGCCCGGGCTCATTGCGGCCATGATCGAGCACGCCACGGTTCCCTATGTCATCGATGGGGCCGGCAACTGCCACGTCTATGTAGACGCCGCCGCCGACCTCGCCAAGGCGCTGCCCATCACCGTCAACGCCAAGGTGCAGCGTCCCGGAGTGTGCAATGCGGCCGAGACCCTGCTCGTGCACGAAGCGGTGGCCGCCGAGTTCCTGCCCGGGGTTGCCAAGGCTTTGATGGCCGAAGGCGTCGAACTGCGGGGGGATGCGGCCTCCCGTGAGATCGTGCCCGAGATGCTGGAAGCTAAGGATCAGGATTTCGCCACCGAGTTCCACGACCTCATCATGTCGGTGGGCGTGGTGCCGTCAGTCGAAACCGCCGTCGACCACGTGCTGAAGTACGGCTCCGGCCACACCGACGCGATTCTTTCCGAGGACTACCAGGCGATCCAGACGTTCATCGACGGCGTCGACTCCGCCGTCACGATGGTGAACGCCTCGACCCGCTTCACCGACGGTGAGGAGTTCGGATTCGGGGCGGAGATCGGGATTTCGACCCAGAAACTGCATGTGCGCGGCCCGATGGGCCTCGAGGCTCTCACTTGCGAGCGCTACATCCTCTACGGCGACGGCCAGGTCCGGTGAACGAGTTCTCCTCCCCGGGCGAAGTCGCCGATGCCCTCAAGTCGGTCGATTACCTCCCCGACGACCGGATCAGCCAGGTCGTCTTTCTGGCCGAACGCCTCGAGAAGCCCGTCCTGGTGGAAGGTCCCGCCGGGGTCGGCAAGACCGAATTGGCCAAGGCTCTGGCCGAGATTCACGACCGGCGCCTCATCCGACTGCAGTGCTACGAAGGGCTCGACGAGTCCAAGGCTCTGTACGAATGGAATTACCGGAAACAGTTGCTGCGACTGCAGGCCGACGAGGGGACCGACTGGTCGACGGTTGAGGATGACATCTTCAGCGAGAGCTTCCTTCTCGAACGCCCGCTGCTCGAAGCGCTCCGTTCGCCCGAGCCGGTCGTCCTGCTCATTGACGAGGTCGATCGGGTGGAGATCGAAACCGAGGCCTTGCTGCTCGAGGTGCTGGCCGACTTCCAGGCGTCAATCCCCGAGTTGGGGACAGTGCAGGCGGTCACCCGGCCCCTGGTCGTCCTGACTTCCAACAACACCCGTGACCTGTCCGATGCCCTCAAGCGGAGGTGCCTGTTCCTTCATATCGGCTATCCGGATGTCGATCGCGAGCGAGAGATCCTGCTCACACGGGTCCCGGAGCTTCCGCAGCAACTGGCCGAGCAGATCGCCGGCGTGGTCCGCCACATCCGCGACCAGCCGCTTCGCAAGGCGCCGTCGGTGAGTGAATCCATCGATTGGGCCCGGACGCTGCTGGCGCTCGGCATTGAGGAAGTGAACGAGGGCGTGACCACCGACACTCTCCACGTATTGCTCAAATACCAGTCCGACATCGACAAGGTGGCCGCGGACCTCCAATGATCTCGATTCTGACCGGTTTCGTGTCCGAATTGCGGCAGGTCGGAATCCCGGTGTCGATGGTTGAGGCCATCGACGCTGCCACGGCTATCGAACACGTCCCCCTCGCCGACCGGGAGGCCCTGCGCCACAGCCTGGCGGCCTGTCTCGTGAAGAACGCCCATCACCTCGATGCATTCGACGCCGCCTTCGATGTGTTCTTCGCTCACCAGCCCCCGGTCGCGAAAGCCGTCGATGCGGCGCCCGATGGCGGAGAGGGCACCGGCGGAGAGGGCACCGGCGGCGGGACCGGCGGCGGCGAACTCGATGTCGAACAGATCATCGCCGGACTCGTCGGCGCCCTCGCGGATCCCGACTACGGCGCGCTCGGGGCGCTGGCTCGCCAGGTGGTCGGATCGTTGGCCGGCATCCAGCCCGGCCGTCCCGTCGGCGGCCGCTATTACCTCTATCGGGTGCTGAGCCGCCTCGGGGCCGATGCCCTCCCTGCCCGGCTCATGGCAAATCATCCCGATGTCGAGGGCCTCGAGCGGATGCTGCTCGCCGACGAGTACCGGGCCCGCATCAGCCGCTTTGAGAGCATGGTCGAGGACGAGATCCGCCGGCGGCTCGTCGCCGACCGTGGCCGGGAGGCGGTGGCCAAGACAACCCGCAAACAGCTGCTCGAGGACATCGACCTGGCCCATGCTCCCCGGGCGGAGATCGCCCGCATGGAACGGGTCATTCAGCCGCTGGCGCGCAAGCTGGCGGCCCGGCTTGCCCAGCGGCGTCGCCACCTTCGCAAGGGCCGGCTCGACATCCGCCGGACGGTTCGCCGCTCTCTCTCCACGGGGGGCCTGCTGGCCGACCCTCAGTTCAAAGCGCCCCGGATAGCCAAGCCCGACATCGTCCTGCTCTGCGATATCAGCGGCTCGGTGGCCACGTTCGCCCATTTCACAATGCAGCTCATGTATGCGATGTCCGCCCAGTTCTCCCGGGTTCGGGCCTTTGCCTTCGTCGATGGTGTCGATGAGGTGACCGGCTATTTCACCCCCGGTGTCGATTTCCATGAGTCCATAGGCCGCATCAGTCGCGAGGCGCGGGTCGTCGACTTCGACGGCCACAGCGATTACGGGAACGTCCTGGAGCGCTTCACTGAGCGCTACGCCGATGCCGTCACCCCCCGGACGACGGTGATCGTGACCGGAGACGGCCGCAACAACTACCGGCCGGCCAGGGGGGAATTCCTTACAAGCATCGCCAAAGAGGCCAGAGCGGTCTACTGGCTCAACCCGGAACCGACCAGGTTCTGGGACACCGGCGACTCGGTCATGGGCGAGTACGCGGCAAGCTGCGATGGGGTCTTCGAGGTACAGACGCTTCGTCAACTGGAGGCCTTCGTTGAGCAGTTGGCGATGGCGGCTGCGACCCATTCAACGACTGTCAAGGTCTAGCCGGTAGCTGCCGATACGGTCAGTGAAGGTTCCCCCAACTCAGGAGCAGTAACAGTGGCACAGCGAGTGCTGGTCGTTGAAGACTCCCCGGTCATCCAACGGCTCATCGACATGACGTTGAAGTCGGGGGGCTTCGAAGTCGAGTTCAGTGATTCGGGGACCGAAGGTCTCGAAATGGCGATGACGTGCACGCACGATGTCGTCATTCTCGACATCGGCCTCCCGGGACTCGACGGATGGCAGGTTCTGGAGGCGCTCCGCGCCAACGCGGCCACAGCCGAGCTCCCCGTCATCGTGCTCACCGCCCACGGGCGATCTCGAGTCCAGGACGAGGCCGACTCGAAGGGCGCCAACCTGGCCCTCTCGAAGCCGTTCAATCCCGTTGATTTCCGCGAGGCCGTTGCCACGTTGCTGGCGGCCTGAAGCCAGTCCCCGGACCCCAGACCCCGGTCCCCAGATGCGGTGACAGCCTTCTAGTCGCGGGCTACTCCTTTCCATACAGTGGGCGGGGTGGCTGTGTTGGTTGTCCTTGCCCTGCTGGTTCTCCCTGCTCCCAGGTGTGCCGGCCAACCTGTTGCGGGTCCGGTCGTCGCACCGTTTGCTCCCGGGGATGGGTTTGCCGGGCACTGGGGGGTTGACTTCGAGGTTCCCGTTGCGACGCCGGTCCACGCCGTGCTTGGTGGGACGGTCACCTTCGCCGGCCTCGTCGTCGACAACCTCTCGGTCACCGTCCACCACGGGGGTGGCCTTCGCACCAGCTACTCGTATTTGAGCGGGCTGGTCCGCGACGTGGGCGACGCGGTGTCGGCAGGCGGCGAGATCGGGACCAGCGGGACGGCCCACGGCACTCCGGCCCTCCACTTCTCGCTTCGCCTCGGAGACCGCTACGTCGACCCGATGAAGGTGTTCGCGTGTCGACCTGGACCGGGCCCGGGGCTGCGGCTGATTTCCACAGGACGCCGACCCCTTTATGCTGTGCGCCGTGCGGCGCGGAATCCTTGGCGGGACCTTCGATCCACTTCATGTGGTTCATCTCATGGCGGGCGAAGCCGCGCGCCATTTGCTCGACCTCGACGTCGTCACGTTCATCACCGCCGGTGACCCCTATCAGAAGCACGGCATACCGCTCTCGGACAAGGCGAACCGCTGGGCGATGACCGAGCTGGGCATCGAGGGCATCGACTATTTCGAGGCAGACGATCGGGAAGTGCGCCGTCTCGGGCCTTCCTACATGATCGATACCCTCGCCACCTTCGATGAGGATGAGGACATCTTCTTGATCCTCGGCGCCGATGCTGCCGTCGGCTTGCCCACCTGGCACCGGTGGGAGGACGTCGTCAGCCGCACGACGGTGGCGGTGATCTCCCGGCCGGGCGTTGCCGAGGAGGAAGTGGCGGCGACCGGCGCCCCCTACATCTGGCTCGACACACCCGGCATACCGATCAGCTCGACCATGTTGCGGGCCCGGGCCGAGGCCGGCCGGTCGATCCGGTTCTTCGTGCCGGATCCGGTGTGGCGGTATGTCGAGGAGAGCCGGCTCTATGCCCTTCCTTAGGCGGCGGGATTCCGGGGTGGCGCTGCGCACGCCACCAACGTCGCTTCCCGAAGCCGAACGGCGGCCGGCCCAACCGGTCTCACCCGCCAATGGAGGGGGTCCGCCGCCCACCCCGACGCGGGCGGCGCCTTCCCGGAGGCGTTGGCCGGTCGTACTCGCCTCGGTGGCAGCCGTGCTCATGGTGGCCGGGGCCGTCGCCTACAGCTGGATTCAGTCGAGGGATGAAGCGTCTGTTGAGATGTCCGTCCCGTCTGCAGTGGTGGGCGATACCCGGTCAATTCTCATCACCGTGGCGGGGGAGGACGGACGAGCAACCAGCATCGCCCTCTTCGTGAGCGATGGCCTCGACGACCATCGGCTCCTGGTGGCGCCCCCCGCCCTCACCATGCAGATCCCCGGCTACGGAGATGGCAATCTCGGCGAGGCGCTCGCCATCGAGGACGCCAATCTCGTGCGCTTGTCCCTCGTGAACGAATTGGGGATACGCATTGATGAGGTGGTCACCATCGGACCGGGTGAGGTCTCGGCGTTGCTCACCGAGGCGATCCGGATCGACCTGCCAAATCCATTCATTGTCGACACGCCCCGGGGCGAAGTGGTGTCGGTCGGCTCCGGCTCGGATGTTTTTGTGCAGGAAACGACTGAGACCCTGTTGGTGTCCCAGGGGGCCGATTCTCCCCTCGAGTGGCTGCAGCGCCAGCGGGCGGTGTGGGAAGCCATCGCTGCTCAGATTTCCGCCGCCCCCGGGCCGGCGGCCGCCATGTCGTCCGTCCTTGAATCCGTAGCAAAGCCGCTCGGAGAAGCGGCCGTCAGCATGATGCCGGTCGACCGGATCGGAGTCGGGACGAGCGAGCTCTATGTGGTGTCGCGCAACTCGGACCTTCTCAACGAGCGCATCGCCTTCCTGGCGTTGTCCGACACGGCCCGGCCCCGCGTCGAGATCCTCAATGCCACCACGTTGCCCGGGGTCAGCCGCCCTCTCGCCGAAATGCTCATCGAGGCGGGCTTCCGGCTCATCAAGACCGACAACGCCGACGAGCGATTCCGGCGCGACACGCTCATCATCGCCCAGGGAGTTGCCAGCCAACAGGCCGCTCTCGACACGCAGGCTCTGCTGGGGGGCGGAGACGTCGTGGTGCAGCCATCCGGTTCGGGAGTCGTCGATGTCAGTATCATTGTGGGCCGCGACATCGCTAACCGTTGAGAGGCAATCATCACCATCGCTGCAGAAACTGAGGCCCTCGCCCGAGCTGCCGCGGTTGCCCTCGACGAGAAGAAAGGCATCGACGTCGTCTTGCTCGATGTCCACGAGCTTCTTGTCATCACCGACATCTTCGTGATTGCCTCCGGCAATACTCGCCGGCAGGTGCAATCGCTCATTGACGGCGTCGAAGAAGCGCTGCGCCTGGACGGCAGAAGGCCGTTGCGTCGGGAAGGCGAAGACGACGCCCAGTGGGTGCTTCTCGACTACGGCGACATCGTTGTCCATGTCTTCGACAACCCGACCCGCGATTACTACGACCTCGAGCGCCTGTGGGGAGATGCCCCCCGCCTCGGTGCCGGGCTGAGTGAGCCCGCCACCGTTTCGGAGGGTTAGAGCGTTCCGCAGGAGCGGTAGCCTTGACTACAATCGCTTCTCCCAATGGGGCTGTAGCTCAGCTCGGCAGAGCACCTGCATGGCATGCAGGGGGTCGAGGGTTCAAATCCCTCCAGCTCCACCCATCATCACCGATTGTCGCTTCCCGCCTCGTGGGCACTCCCGGGGGACGACGTTTCACCCCTCCACGCGAATCCGGTAGCGTGTTGACAGCTCATCGCCGTCGCCGCCGGGCTTTTCCTTGCCGCCGATCTCACGGCATGGCATCACGCCATCGATCTCATCGGTGCCGGGCTCGCCACCGTCATCGCCAACATCCAGGTGGTACTCGTACCGGTGGCGGCGTGGATCATCCTGAAGGAGCATCCTTCCCGACTTGCTCTGCGGGTGGCTCCCATCGTGTTCGTCGGAGTCGTCCTC
>CAXMQV010000145.1:0-26114 GCA_964195905.1 uncultured Gammaproteobacteria bacterium | reverse complement strand
GTGTCGGACCCGGCCCGGGTGCCCTCAATGAGGCGACTCGATCACACCGACCCGGCCCAAAGAAGAAAACCCCTGTGTGGACAGGGGTTTTCCTCGTCGGGCTGACTGGATTTGAACCAGCGACCTCTTGACCCCCAGTCAAGTGCGCTACCAAACTGCGCCACAGCCCGTCGGTCGTAGGTTACAGGGTTCGAGCACAACACCTATCACGGCCGGGTCGATGGCTTTCAGTTCCGCTGGCTCAGGGCCTATCACAGCTTGGCCGGCTGGCAAGCCCAGGGCATGGACGTGACCGGAGCCATCTTCCCCCTGTAGCGGCACCCCGATGGTGAGGGGCTGATTGCCTACTATCCCTGCAACGTCTCACGGCTCTACGGGGTTCTCCTCATATGACCGAACAAAACCGCTGGCTCGTCGGCCTGGCTCTGTTCGCCGTCTACGTCATATGGGGATCTACGTATCTCGCCTTGCGGTACCTGGTCGAGGAGTTCCCGCCCTTCATCGGCAACGGCATCCGCTTCGTCGTGGCCGGCTTCGCCTTGTTTGCCTTCCTACGCCGCCGTGGTGCTCCGTTCCCGACGGGGCGAGAGTGGTGGTCGGCGGCTCAGATCGGCGCCCTTCTCATGATGGGTGGCGTCGGGTTGGTGGCACTGGCCGAAGCCCGCGGCGTCGGTTCGGGTTTGGCGGCTACCGCCATCGCCGCGATGCCATTGTGGGCGGCACTGTGGAGCGGATTGTTCGGCCGCTGGCCGAATCGCCTCGAGTGGCTCGGCCTGGCGGTCGGCCTCGCCGGGGTGATCATTCTCAGCCAGGAGGGTGACTTCACCGGCAATGCGGTCGGGATCACGCTGATGATCATCGCCCCCATCAGTTGGGCCTTCGGTTCGGTATGGAGCCAGCGCATCACGCTTCCGCCCGGCGCCATGGCCACCGCGCTCGAAATGGCCACTGGAGGCATGATCCTTCTGGTCGTGGGATTCCTTCGGGGCGAGCGATTTGACGGCTTCCCGGCACTCGATGGGTGGTTGGCCCTTGTCTACCTCATCACGCTCGGATCCATCGTGGCGTTGAGCGCCTACACGTATCTCCTGAACACCGTCCGGCCCGCCCTCGCTACCAGCTATGCCTACGTCAACCCGGTCGTGGCGGTGCTCCTTGGAGTGACCATCGGGTCCGAGGTCCTATCCGGCCAGGCGGTCATCGCTCTCCCGCTCATCCTCGGCGGAGTGGCGCTCGTGGCGATCGCCAGGGACCGGAGCCAGGCCCAGTCCGCGGCGCAGGAGAGCTAGAACACCCGTTGAACCACCCAGGCGACGCCCTGGATCAGGCGGAGCCCCAGGTAGAGGGTTGTGACACCGACAACCAGCCAGAACACGACCGACGGACGCTCCTCTTCGCCGGGATGCTCATCCACGGCCGCTGTCACGCTGGCGGGCGCGGAACTGGACGGGAGAGCCGGTGAAGTCGAATTCGGTGCGGAGGCGGTTCTCCAGGAATCGCAGGTAATCCACCCCGAGCTCGCCACCGGCCACGAACAGGACGATGACCGGCGGGCGTCGTCCGGCGTGGACGGCGTAGAGGATCTTCGGGCGACGGCCCTTCCGTACCGGTGGCGGATGCGCTTCCTGCCACCGCCTGACAAGTCGATTCAGCTCACCGGTCGGGATCCGCCGGTCGAGCGACTCGAGGGACACCCGCACGGCACCGCCGATGCGCCTCATCTTGCTGCCGGTCTTGGCCGACAGGGTCAGCACGGGCGCCCAGCCGACGAATCCCAGCCGGTCGGCCACGCTATCACGGCACCACTCGCGCTCTTCAGCCGTCGCCACGTCCCATTTGTTGAGCAGGACCACGAGGCCGGTGCCGGCCTCGGCAATCTCCTCGGCGAGTCGCTGGTCCTGGTGGGTGGCACCCTCAACGCCGTCGATCATGAGGAGTGCCACATCGGATTCGGCCAGGACGCCCTTGGCTCTAAGGACCGCGTAGTAGTCGGCCCCATCCCCCCACTTGGGGGCCCGGCGGATCCCGGCGGTGTCCACCACCCGGAACGGCTCGCCGTCCATTTCGACCATCGCATCGATGGGATCCCGGGTGGTACCCGGTGTTTCGGATACGAGCACACGCTCCTCCCCCAGCATCTGATTGAGCAGGGTCGACTTGCCGACGTTCGGGCGGCCGATGATCGCCAGCGAAGCCACCTCGGGAACTGCCGGCCGCTCGGTCTTCGGGAGGAGCGAGAACAGGCGGTCGAGCAGGTCGCCGGTTCCCCGTCCGTGGAGCGAGCTGACGGGCATGGGCTCGCCGATGCCGAGGCTGTAGAGGTGGCTCGTGTCCTGGTCGATCTTCGGGTTGTCCGACTTGTTAGCGACGAGGACTACTGGAATCTCCGCCCGCCGGAGCATCTCGGCAACGCCGGCATCGTCGTCGGTGATCCCGGCAGTGGCATCGGTTACGAACAGCACCGCATCGGCCCCGGCCAGGGCGGCCTCGGTCTGCGACCGGATGTTCTGAGTCAGCTCGCCGTCGGGAGTCAGCTCCCATCCGCCGGTATCGACGAGCAGGAATGGCCGATTGAGCCACTCAGCCCGGAACTCACGACGGTCTCGGGTCACCCCGGGTTTCGACTCAACCACTGCCACCCGGCTGCCAACAATGCGATTCACCAGGGTCGACTTGCCGACGTTTGGGCGGCCAACCACTGCAACGATCGGGAGCTGGTTCATCGGCTCGCTCCCGCCACGATGCCGGCTACCGAGGTGGGAACCACCAGCAGCGGGGCTGCAGCCTCGGCGGCTATGTCTCGAATGCTCGTGTCGTCGAGGAAACGATCACCTGACAGGGTGACGTCGGGAAGGAGATAGGAACCGGCCGGCTCATGATCCGATTCCAGCGCGGCCCGGATGTCTTCGCCCACCATCAGGCCACTCACTCCGACATTGCCCCCGAAATAGCCGTTCGGGACAGCCAGGATTCGGAGGGGTCGGCCGCTCAGTCTCTCAAGCCGTTGACGGACCGGGTCGAGCACGAGAGCGCCGTAGGCGCCGGTGAGAATGACGGTAGGAGATCCCTCCTCCCCGGCTACGCCGGTACTTCCCCCTTCGGGGGGAGAAAACAGGTCGCCCTCCCCGGCTCCGGCATTTCCCCCTTCGGGGGGAGAGAACGTGCGCGGGGCCCGGTAGCCCTCGGCGGGGGCGGCGGGAAGGGTGCCGAACTTGCCAGTCGGCTCCACGACATGGTGACCGGCCCCCCGCTCGAGCTCCTCGAGCTCGTCGTAGAACGCCCGGGCCATGCCGATGCCGTTCTCATGCTGTGGGAAGTCCTCGTATTCGCCGTGATCGGGAACCGGGATGCCGGCCTGGAGGTAGAGCTCATCAGAGGCGAAGAACATCCTTCGACCGAGTTGAGCGTGGGCGATTCCCTGCCAATGCCGGGTGGCTTCGATCACCGACCGAGCTTCGTCGTTCGTATGGACCCGCAGATTCGACTCCTTGTTGAACCGGGACAGGCCAAGCGGGACGATGCCCACCGACGCCAGCTTCGGGTAGCGGACGATGACCTCGGCGAAGGTGCGCTCGAGAATGTCACCGTCGTTGATGCCGGGGCACAGGACCACCTGGCCGTGCACGTCAATGCCGTGTTCGAGAAGTGCCCGCAGCCAGCGAAGGCTGGTGGCGCCCCGCTCGTTTCGGAGCATCCCGGAGCGAACGGCCGGATCGGTGGCGTGGATGGACACATAGAGAGGCCCGAGCTGCTCGTCGACGACTCTGGCCAGGTCGAGTTCTGTGAAGCGGGTGAGGGTGGTGAAGTTCCCGTACAGGAAGGACAGGCGGTAGTCGTCGTCCTTGAGGTAGAGCGATTTACGCATGCCGGGCGGAAGCTGATAGATGAAGCAGAATTCACAGTGGTTGTCGCAGGTCTGGACCCGATCGAAGATCGACGAGTCGAGACGAACCCCAAGCGGCGCGCCCGGCGCCTTCTCGATGGTCACATCCCACTCGAGACCGCCCCGGCGCACCGTCAGGTCGATATCGGACTCGTCAACGAGTTGCTGGTACTCGATGACATCAGACGGCAGCACCCCGCAGATGGAGAGGAGCTCGTCGCCGACCGCCAGCCCGGCGATAGACGCGGGGCTGCCTGCAACGATCTCGGAGACGGTGGGGAACGACATGAGCGGGACCAGCGTACTGGCCGTGGCGCCATCGGCACTCAGATACCGGAGGATTCCGAAGCGGGTGCCAAATGGAACGGTCAGCACCGATTCCGGCGGGCGGCGGCCAGCGGGTAGCGGGGAGCGGCCTCTAACCTCCTCGCCATGACGACAAAGGTCCTCCTTGCCGAGCCCCGCGGCTTTTGCGCCGGAGTCGAAATGGCGATCAAAGCCCTCACCTGGATGGTCCAGGTGTTCGAACCGCCGGTGTATTGCTATCACGAGATCGTTCACAACCGGGCGGTAGTGCAGGCATTCGAGGCTGCGGGGGTTGTGTTCGTCAACGAAATCGACGAGGTGCCTCACGGGGCGCCGGTCATGCTGTCGGCGCACGGATCCGCCCCCGAGGTGGTGGCTGCAGCCGGTGACGGGGCGGCCGTTCTCGTTGATGCGGTCTGCCCGCTGGTGACCAAGGTCCATCACGAGGTCAAGCGCATGGCCGAGCAGGGATTCGAAATCATCTATGTAGGCCACGAGGGCCACGACGAGGCGATTGGCACCATCGCCGAGGCCCCCGAGGCGATAACGCTCATCGACCCCGAGAGCGGGCTCCGCGACTACATCCCATCTGACCCCGAACGGGTCGCCCTCGTGTCTCAGACGACCCTCGGTCTCTTCGAATTCGAGGACGTTCTCGAGAGTGCCGCCGAGCGGTTCCCGGCACTGTGGACGGCTCGCAAGAGCGACCTCTGTTACGCAACTACCAACCGACAGCAGGCCGTCAAGGTGCTGGCGGAACGGTCAGACGTCGTCCTCGTGGTCGGATCGGAGAACTCATCGAACACCCAGGCGCTTGTCAGAGTGGCCGGGGTGACGGGGGCGCGGGCCTATCGAGTGGACGGTCCCGACGCTATCGATCCCGCCTGGCTTGCCGGGGCGAACGTGGTCGGCGTCACGGCCGGGGCATCGGCCCCCGATCAGCTCGTGTTCGCCGTTATCGAGGCCATCGCCCCCGCCGACGGCGTGGAAGTCGTCCAGGTGACCTCGGAAGGCGAGTACTTCCCGCTCCCCCGCGATCTCAGGCGGCTGCTGACCGCCCTCCAGGCAGCAGTCGAGGGCGGCTACAGCGCCCGGAGCCCCGGCCAGAGCGGCGAGCTGGATCATGATCGCGAGTGGACCGCCAACGAGGCGCTGGCCCTGCTGGCGCTCAGTCCTGTGCTACCAAGCTGAGCGCAGCAACATCCAGGACCCGGACGAGCCGGTACCCGGTTTCGACCTGACCCCGCCGTTTCAACTCGTTGAGTGCTTCGTTGACAGACTGGCGGCTGGCGCCGAGAAGAGTGGCGATGGTGGCCTGACTGAGCGCCACCTCGCCTCGATCGTCTGCCTCGTTTGTGAGCAGACCCGCCACCTGAGCCAGGACCGTTTTGTGCATGAGGTTGAGGACCCGACGCTGGGTGCGCTCGAGTTGGGTGAGGCTGGCCACCAGCCACCGGAGCGTGATGGCCGGCGATCGTGCCAATTCGGGGAGCAACCGATCCCGGTCGAATTCGAAAGCGGTTACATGGCCCACGGCCCGGGCCGAGGAGATATACGGCTGGCCGCTGAACATGGCGATGTCGCCGATCACGGCCCCCTGGCCGACCCTCCCAACCACTTCCCGCTGATGGCTGGGACCCCGGTAGAGATCAACGTCGCCTTCGCGAATGAGAAAGGCGCTGGTCGCCGCGTCTCCCTCTTTGAACAGATGGGTGCCCGGATACTTCTTGATGATCTCGCCGGCGTTCGACAGGACCTTCAGATCGGCGGGTGACAGGGGGAGATAGTCGGGGCGGCCGAACGAACGGGCCAGCCAGGCGAGATGTTGCTGATCTGCAGGAGACTCTTTCACGATTGTCATGCCCCTTCAACGTCACTGGCGTCTGCCCGACAATCGAATTGTCGGGTTCATGACATTGTAGGGTCAGGCGATCCAGGCTTCGGCAAGGGTGATGGTGCCGACCACCAGGAAGAGCCATCCGAGCGCCCGGATGAGCGCATCCCCGTCGACACGGCGTACCACCAGGGGCCCGAGTTGACCACCGATGATCACGCCGGGAATCATGAATACCACCAGGCTGAACACCGTGTCGAGATCATCCGCCGAACTGGCAGCCAGATCGACAATGTGGGTCACGGAGGCAGCCAGGGCAGTCGCCGCCACCACCACGACCGACGTGGCTACCGTCACGCGGGTAGGGATGCGGCACCGTTTCACGAGCGCGTAGGAGTTCAACTCCCCCAGCCCGGTTGAGATGAGGCCGACAAACAGGCCGCCGACCCCGGCCCCGAGCTGTCCCTCGCGGTGACGGCACAGTTTGTACTCGAAGACCTCACCATCCCGGCTGATCACAGTCCGATCCTCGTACTGTTTGGTGATCCCCTCGCCCCTGGCGATCGCGTCGTCCTCCTCGGCATGCCCAACGTGACGGATGAATGCCGCCGCGATGGCGAGGAGACCCAGGCCGAGGACCGTCTTGAGCACCGTCTCCGGAATCGACCCGCCGATCAGCGAGCCGATGATCCCAGCCGGGACCGCCACAACGATGAGCCGCCTTGCCACCAGCCAATCAATGGTTCGGGCTCGGGCATGGGCGGTGACCCCGGAGGCGAAACCGAACACCTCGGTGACGAGAGCGGTCCCGATCGCCACTTTCGGAGGGAGGCCCAGCACGATCAGCATGAGCGGGGAGAAGAACGTCGCCCCTCCGATGCCCGCACTGTTGGCAAGCGTCGCCACCGCGATGGCGATCGGAAACATGTACCAGTAGGTGAGTTCCATGACGCCGGGTTCCTCGCAGAAGAGCCAGGTCAGGCTACCGGCCGGGCGAGTTGGCGGCGGACACACGGAACCGCTCTCAGCACCCCATCCCCCAGCAACCCCGAAACCGGAACACAGGAACGCGCTTTCACCCCACCCCTAGCCCCTCCCAAAGGAAGGGGTATCAGACCCCGCGCCGGATGACGTAGGTGGCAACCCTGTCGATCACTTCGTCGATGGGCATGTCGGAGGTGTCGAGGACGAGGGCGTCGTCGGCGGGGCGGAGCGGGGAGATCTGGCGGGTGGAATCGCGTTCATCGCGGGCGGCCAGTTCGGTGGCGATGCGGGGGATGTCGTCTTCGGTCAGGCCTAGATCCCGTACGCGGCGGATCGCCCTGACCTCTGGTGTGGCCGTCAGGTAGACCTTGGCCGGACTGTCGCGGAACACGACCGTCCCGATGTCACGACCTTCGACGACCGCTCCTCCCCCGTCCGGATCGACCCAGCGACGCTGCAGCGCCACGAGCGCTTCTCGGACCCGGGGCACTGCCGACACCCTGCTCGAAGCGGCACTGACAGCCTCGGTGCGGAGATCGGCGGTGACATCGCGGCCGTTCATGATGACCCGGCCCCTCACGATGTCGACGGTGAGCGTGTCAATGAGGCGGGCCACCGCCGCTTCGTCCTCGATGTCGAGCCCGGCTTCGAGAACGGCCAGGGCGCCCGCCCGGTACATGCCGCCGGTCTCGAGGTGGCCGAGGCCAAACCGGACGGCCACCGCCTGGCTCACGGTGCTCTTGCCGACACCGCCCGGGCCGTCGATGGCGATGATGAGCGGCGTCGTGATGGTCTCGAGCATCTCGAAGTAGCCGGGCCAGGTCTTGGAGACGCAGTCGGGGTCCTCGATCGCCACTCCCGGAATCCGGAGCCCGGCGATAGCAAAGGACATGGCCAATCTGTGATCGTCGTGGGGATCGATGGTGGCAGCCTGAAGGTCGCCGCCTTCAACCATCAGGTAGTCGGACCCCGTTTCGACGACCCCGCCCAGCTTGCGAAGCTCGGAGGCAACGTCCTCGAGGCGATTTGACTCCTTGAGCCGGAGGTTGGCGATGTCGGTGAGGCGGGTCTCGCCCTCGGCAAACAGCGCCGCCACGGCCAGGGCGACGACCGCATCGGGAGCATCATTCATGTTCTTGGTGACCGCCGACAGGGCCCGGGGATGACCGGTCAGCACGATGTCCGCACCGTCGCGATCGACCTCTGCCCCCATCCGCTCGAGGACGGGAATGAGCCCGAGGTCGGCCTGGAGAGAGCCTTCCGGGAGCGGACCGACCCTGATCGTTCCTCCGCAGAGGGCGGCGGCGACAAGTGGGTAGGCGGCCGCCGAGGCGTCCCCTTCGATAGCAAACTCACGGGCGGCATAGCCGCCGGTGGCAACGACCAGCGTGGTCGGGCCGTCCCATCCGACTTCAGCGCCGAACGCCCTCATAACTTCGATGGTCTGATCGATGTACGGGCGCGAGACGATTGGCTCCCGGAGCTCGAGGACCGTGTCACCGGCGGCATAGGGGGCCACCAAGAGCACCGCCGAGGCGAATTGACTCGACCGGGTGGCGTCGAGAATGGCTGCTCCGCCGGCCAGTGACGGGCCGTGCACCCTGACCGGGGGCCGGTCATCGTCTCCCAGCACCTCAACGGCGGCGCCGAGCTCACCAAGCGCTCGCACGAGGTCCCCGATGGGGCGCTGCCGCATCCGGCGGTTGCCGTCCACGACGACCGTCCCGTCCCTCACGGTGGCGGCGGCTGTGAGGAACCGGGCCGTGGTACCCGATCCGCCTACGTCGATCTCGGTGTCACCGGACCCGAGCGAGCCACCTGAACCCGTCACGATCAGATCGTCACCATCCCGCGCCACCGGGACTCCCAAACGGGTGAGGCTGTCGATCATGGCGTCTGTGTCGTCGGCAGATAGGGCGCCCTGTAGCCGGCTGGTGCCGGCGGCAAGCGCCGCGATGACGAGCGCCCGGTTGGTAATGCTCTTGGAGCCCGGCAGGCGGACGATTCCGTCGACCGGGCCACTCGGGGGTATTGCCTTCATTGCTCCGTGGCGGCTGCGTAGAGGGAGCGTACCTCCACCAGGCTCAAGTCCCGCCAGTCCCCCGGCGCCAGCTGCCGGTCCCGGATCGGTCCGATCGCTTCCCGGACGAGACGGCGCACCGGGTGCCCGACCACATCGAACATACGCCGGACCTCTCGCTTGCGACCTTCTGTCATTGTGACCTCGACGAGCGAACGGGAGCGGCCCGCATCGACGACCCTGGCGCCAAGTGCTCGGGCCGGGCCATCCTCGAGATCAACGCCTCCGGTCAAGCGGCCGAGGGCCTTGGGTCCGACCGAGCCGTCAACCTCGACGAGATACGTCTTTGTGACCCCATATCGGGGGTGGGTCACTCGTTCGGTGAGGGCACCGTCATTGGTGAGCAGCAGCAGGCCCTCGCTGTCGGCGTCGAGCCTGCCAACCGGGTAGACCCTCGTGTCGCCGGGAACGAGGTCAATCACCGTCCGGCGGCCGTGCGGATCGTCGGTGGTGCTGACCACATCGACCGGCTTGTAGAGCAGGTAGTAGACGAGATCGGGCTTGATCGGGAGCGCCACCTTGTCGACCTCAACCCAGGCCGTCTCCGGATCCACCTTCTGGCCGAGGTGGGCGGGGTCCCCGTCGACGGTGACCCGGCCTTCCCGAATCAGGTCTTCTGCCGTGCGCCGCGAGGCGATCCCGGAATGGGCGATGAGCTTCTGGAGTCGTTCTACGAGTGGTCCTTGTCTCGTAAATCGATCTCGCCGCCCGGGCGGAAAGGACGCTCGAGCGCTTCGACCACCTGGGGCGGGGGAACGTGGTCGGCCAGCGGCGGCAGTTCGTCGAGGCCGTTGATGCCGAGCTTCTCAACAAAGACTTCAGTCGTTCCGTACAGGATGGGGCTGCCGGGACCGGGGGCGGTGCCGATCTCGGACACGAATCCGAGGCGCTCCAGCGTCTGAAGTGATCGCTCGGAGTCGACCCCGCGGATCTCGCTCACCTGGCCTCGTGTCACGGGTTGGCGATAGGCGACCACCGAAAGTGTCTCGAGGGCAGCCTGGGATAGGCGGGTGGCGGCCGGGCTGGCCGCGAATTGCTCCAGGTAGGGACGAGCCTGTGGATGGCTGAAGAGCCGCCAGCCCCCGCCGACCTCCTTCAGGACGATGCCCGATTGGCGGGCTTCGTAATCGGCCGCCATGGCGGCCAGCTCGGCGTCGACCTCGTCGCGGGGCCGCTCGGTTACCTCGGCCAGTTCGGAGGCCGGGACCGGGCGCTCGGCGACGAACAGGATGGCTTCGAGGATCGACCGGTTGTTCATGTCACGTCCATTCACTTTCGAGACCGTCGACCACTTCGGCCTCCGGTCGGGTTTTGATCTTGATAGGGGCATCCCGGTGCTGCTGGCTCACCTCGATCATGCCCCACCGGGCCAGTTCCAGCATGGCGAGGAAGTAGGCCGCGATTTCAACGGTGCGGGTGAGGTGATCGGTCAAATCATCGAAGTCACCTTCCAGCTCGGCCTGGAGGCGGGCTCTCAGGTCCTTGATGGCGGCCGGGACCGACGGCAGGTCGAGATCGAGGTGATCGAGATCGGGCTCGCCACTGCGGCTCAGCACGCGCCCGGCCAGGCGCGCCAGCGCCTCGGGTCCGATCCCCAGTTTCACCTCGGGATCGGGGACCCGGATGTCGATGTCGATGCCGGTGGTCCGTGGCATGAACCGCGCTTGACCGGCCAGGCGGTGGGCGAGGACGGCTGCCACGTCCTTGAAGGTGGCGCACGCCAGTAACCGGGCCAACAAGCGATCCCGCTCTTCGAAGAGCGCCAACTCCTCGTCGAGGTCCATGTCCGAATCATCCGGCAGCAGGAAGCGGGCTTTCAGCTGGATGAGGGTTGAGGCGATGAGCAGAAACTCGCTCGTCACCTCCATGTCGAGCTCTCGCATGGCATCGAGGTGGGTGAGATACTCGGTCACGAGGCCGGTCAGGCTCAGGTGGGTGATGTCGACCTGATGACGGGTGATGAGTTGCAGCAGCAGGTCGAGCGGTCCCTCAAAGACCGCGGTTTTCACCTCATAGCTCATGACAACTCCGCATCGCCGACATCGTATTGGACCTCGGCGGCCACCCGATGCTTTTCGCCGTCGGCCTCCTTGAGGAGAGCCCAGGCATCGACCGGGATGGCGTCTGGCCGGGCGCCGTCCTGATGGCGGGCGTAGGCGATCGTGAGCTCATCGGCACCTGCCAGGTCCGCGGCCCCGAGCCGGGCGTGATCGAGATAGACGCCCAACCGGCCGGGAGCCGGAAGGCGCAGGAGGGCCAGAACCGTCGCCGCCACCCTGCCGAAGAAGCCGAGGCGGGCGTGGCGCTTGCCAACGTCGTGAAGCAAAGCTCCCCGGGCGATGTCACGTTCGCCCGGACGGCGGCCGAGCACGAAATGAGCCGCGTCGATCCCATGCCGCTGATCCATTGTCGGCTGCTCCCAGAACAGCGCCGCCAGGCGATCGTCGAGCAGGCCGGCAACCTCTGCCTCTTCTCGTGGGGTCAACGGTCGCGGCCGGATCGATCCGATGGCCCGGCGGATCAGGTGGATGGCGTGGGCCGGGGTCCGCGGGTGGCTGCTCATACGATCAGGAGATCCAGCAACCAGACGACCCATTCTGTCATGAAATCGAGCGACCCCTCCAGGAAGAAGAGGAGGGCAAACAGGATGATGAACCCGAATTGCTCAAATTGGCGGTAGAGCTGGCGCCCGCGTTCAGGCAAGACGAGCGGCAGCAGGCGACTCCCGTCGAGGGGCGGGATGGGGAGCATGTTGAACACGGCCAGGAAGAGGTTTAGGGCGATGAACCAAAACACGATCTCCTCAGCCACGCCACTCAGCGTCGGCATCAGGAGCCGGGCGAGCAGCGCAGCCAGGAGGACGTTCGATGCCGGGCCGGCCAGTGCGGTGATCGCCATGTGTTTTGTGGGGTTGGTGAAGCGGGCAGGATTGACGGGCACCGGCTTGGCCCAGCCGAAGAGGGGTCCGCTGGCCAGGGCCAGCATGGCGGGTAGGAGAATCGAACCGAACGGATCGATGTGCGGGATCGGGTTGAGGGTGAGACGGCCGGCGTTGCGGGCGGTCGGGTCACCCAGCTTGTCGGCAACGAACCCGTGGGATACCTCGTGGACAATGATCGACGGAATGAGGATCAAGATTACGAGGGCGGCCTCGATGAAACTGTTGTCGGTGAACGAGAACAAGGAGGCTTAGGCGCCGCGGCGCGTCTTGCAATCCACGCAGTAGAGGGAGAAGGGACGGGCCTCCATGCGAGCAGCGCCAATCTCCTTGCCGCAGGAGTGACAGGTGCCGTATGAGCCGTCGTCGATCTTGGTGAAAGCCTCATTGACATCGTCGAGCTGATGCTTGAGCGTCTCGACGATCCCGATCACCTCGGTTCGCTCTGAAGTGACTGCTGCCGCGTCGGCGAAGCCCTCCCCGAAATCGAGATCGGAGCGCAGGTCTCCGTTCTCATCCGAGCCGAGCTCGGCAAGTTGATGGATGAGTTTGTCGCGCTCTGCGACCAGAACTATGCGTGCGTTATCGAGGTCGATTGTCATGGCGCTTTCCCATCATCTGCTTCGTGGATGAGACGTGATGTATACCTCGAGTAAATGTTGTGGGGTTACCCGGGTGTACACCTGTGTGGTCGTAATTGTAGCGTGACCGAGCAGTTGTTGGACGGACCTCAGGTCGGCGCCCCGCTCGACCATGTGAGTGGCAGCCGAGTGCCGAAGCACGTGGGGTGACACCCGGTCGGTGGGGATATCGGCCCGGGAGGCGGCCTTCCGGACGATACCCCACAGGCCCTGCCGGGTGAGCCGCCCGCCGCGAGCATTCAGGAACAGCGCCCCCGGATCCCGTCCCGACACCCGGAAACCAAGACGGTCCGGCAGGTAGGCCTCGATCGACCGGATGGCGAATCCCCCGAGCGGCACCAGCCGTTGCTTGTTGCCCTTGCCCGTCACGATGGCCGTTCCCGATTCCAGATCGACATCCTCCAGATCGAGGCCGACTGCCTCTGACACCCTGGCTCCGGTCGCATAGAGGAACTCGAGGATCGCCTGATCACGCCGCCCGGCAGGAGTGGCGACGTCGGGCGTATCCAGCAAAGCCATGACCTCGTCGAGCGTCAATGCCTTCGGGAGTGATTGGGGCCGCTTGGCAGTGTCCATGAGAACGGTCGGGTCGTCCCCGGCCAGGCCTTCGGCAACCCGGAACCGATGCAGCCCGCGCACCGCCGCCGTCTTACGGGCAACGGAACTGGCAGCCAGGCCTCGCTCGTGGAGGGACTTGACAAATCCGGTCACCCGATCGGGCGTGGCGGCCCGGCCCTGCAGATATGTGAGATATTGAGCAAGGTCCCGCCGGTAGGCGGACACCGTGTGGCGAGAGAGCCCCCGCTCGCTGGTGAGCGAGGCCAGATACTCTTCGACGTCCTGATCGAGGACCGTCATGTTCAGAACCCGAGCACCTCGGACACAGGCTGGTACTCGAGGTCGAGACTCTCCGCCACGGCCGGATGGACCACCACACCGCCCGCCACATTGATTCCTGCCCGAATGGCGCCGTTCATCTGGACCGCCCCTTCCACGCCGTGATCGGCAAGCTGGAGGACATACGGCAGAGTTGCATTCGTGAGGCCGTACGTCGAGGTCTGGGGAACGGCCCCGGGGATATTCGTAACCGCGTAGTGCACCACTCCGTGCAACTCGTAGACCGGATCGGCGTGAGAGGTCGGCCGGCTCGTCTCAAAGCACCCGCCCTGGTCGATCGAGATATCGACCACCACCGAGCCGGGGCGCATACTGCGGATCATGTCCTCGCTCACCAGCTTGGGCGCCGATGCTCCAGGAATGAGCGCTGCTCCCACCACGAGGTCGGCGTCGACCACCTGCTCTTCCAGAGTGAGGCGGTTCGAGGAGAGCGTCATGATCTGGCCGAGGTAGAGCGAGTTGAGGTGCCGCAATTTGTCGGCATTACGGTCGAGCGCCACAACCCGGGCCTGCATCCCCATCGCGATCACGGCCGCGTTGGCACCGGCCATGCCGGCGCCGATCACAACGACCTTGGCCGGCATAACGCCCGGGATGCCACCGAGCAGGATGCCCCGCCCGCCCTCGGCCTTTTCGAGGAAATAGGCGCCGACCTGGGTCGCCATGCGGCCGGCGATCTCCGACATTGGAGCCAGCAGAGGCAGCGAGTGGTCGGGCATCTCGACGGTCTCATAGGCGATGCCGATCGCTCCCGAATCGCGCAGGCTCACGGTGAGATCTTTGTCGGCCGCCAGATGGAGGTAGGTGAACAGCACCTGGCCGGGTGAGAGCATGGCCACTTCGACCGGCTGTGGCTCCTTGACCTTGAGAACCATCTCGGCCGCGCCGAACACGTCTTCTGCAGTGGGAACAATCCGAACGCCCTGGGCGACGTAGTCGGCGTCACTATGGCCGCTCCCCTCCCCTGCCCCAGATTGCATCAGCACTTCGTGACCGTGCTCGGTCACCTCCCGGGCGGCGGCGGGAGTCAGGGCCACCCGGTATTCGTGGGTTTTGATCTCCGTCGGAACCCCAACAATCATGCCAACCTCCGGCTCAAAGCGTACAAGGCAATGATGGTCTTGGCGTCCTTGATCTCGCCCCCGGCGACCATCTCGAGCGCCTCGGACACGGTGAGCTCGACGATCTGGGCGGCCGTCTCTTCGGGGCCCTGCGGGTCGGTCGGTACCGGGGTGAGGTCCTCGGCCAGGTAGAGCCACGATTCCTCATCGCTGTATCCGGGCGTGTTGTAGAACCGATGCAACAGGGTTAGGCGCCCCGGGTTGAGGCCGGCTTCCTCGATACATTCCCGTCTGGCGGCGTCGGCCGGGTCCTCGCCGGGGACATCTCGTTTGCCGGCCGGAGACTCGATGATCACCTCGCCGACCGGCGCCCGGAACTGGCGGAGCAGCACCACGTGAGTTCCCGTGAACGGAAGCACCACGACCGACCCATCATGGGCGTGAACGATCTCCCTCGTCATGGACGCCCCGTCTGGCGTGTCATATTCGTAGCGCCCGACAGTGACGCCGGGACCGCGATAGACGATGTCACCGCTGCGCCGGCGAAATCCGGCCATCAAGTCGACTCAGTGACCTTCACGGTCCGGGGCACGCCGCGAGGGACCACCGCCCGTCGATGAGCGAGCGCGGCCTCCATGAATCCGACGAACAGCGGATGGGGGGCGGTCGGACGGGACTTCAGCTCGGGGTGGAATTGGGAGGCCACGAAGAACGGATGATCCGGCAGTTCAATGATTTCCACCAGCTGATCGTCCGGGGAGGTCCCCGACAGCGCCAGCCCGGCCGCTTGCAGGTCGGCCCGATAGCGGTTGTTCACCTCGTAGCGATGGCGATGGCGCTCGTAGATGAGCTCCTCGCCGTACAGGCGCCGCACGAGGGAGCCTTCGGCGAGCTTGGCGGCGTAGAGGCCGAGGCGCATGGTGCCGCCCTTGTCCTCCACGTTCTGCTGACTGTCCATGAGATCGATCACCGGGTGGGCGGTGGTAGGAGCGAACTCCGAGCTGTTGGCCTCGGACAGTCCGAGCACGGACCGCGAGTACTCGATGACCGCGCACTGGAGACCGAGGCACAGGCCCAGGAACGGTATGCCTTGCTCGCGAGCATGGCGGATGGCTTCGATTTTTCCCTCGATGCCGCGCACGCCGAATCCACCCGGGACCAGGATGCCGTCGACGCCGTCAAGGTAGGTCTGGGCGAGCAGCCCGTCCATGTCGTCGCTCGGGATCCAGCGAAGGTCGAGGTCAACGCCGTTGGCAGCGGCTCCGTGCTTGAGAGCCTCGACGACCGATAGGTAGGCATCGGGAAGCTCGACGTATTTTCCGACCAGGCCGATCGTGACCGGCTCGGTGGCCTCCTCAACCCGCTTGAGCATGGCGATCCAGTCGGAGAGGTCGGCTTCGGACGTCTCGAGCTGCAGGTGATCGCAGATCACCGTGTCGAGACCGGCCGCCTGCATCATGAGCGGCACCTGGTAGATGTCGGGCGCGTCTGCGGCGCTTATTACCGCCCCCGGGTCGACGTCACAGAACAAGCTGATCTTGCGACGGACCGAGCCGTCGATGGGTCGGTCCGACCGCACAACGATCGTGTCCGGCTGGATGCCGTGGCTGCGGAGCTCGGCCACCGAATGCTGGGTCGGCTTTGTTTTCAATTCATCGGAGGGGGCGAGATATGGCACGAGCGTGACGTGGATGTAGGCGACATTCGATGGGCCGACATCCTTGCGGAATTGGCGAATCGCCTCCAGGAACGGAAGGATCTCGATGTCTCCGACCGTGCCCCCGATCTCGGTGATCACGACATCAACGCCTGGAGTGTCGCCGAGGCGCCTGATCCGTGCCTTGATCTCGTTCGTGATGTGAGGGATGACCTGGACGGTGGCTCCCAGGTAGTCGCCGCGGCGCTCTTTCTGGATGACCGAGAGATACACCGAGCCGGTGGTCACGTTCGAGTCGCGTCGCAGGTTCTCTCCGGTGAAACGCTCATAGTGGCCGAGGTCGAGATCGGTCTCTCCCCCATCGTCGGTCACGAACACTTCACCGTGCTCAAAGGGGTTCATCGTCCCGGGATCAACGTTGAGGTACGGGTCGAGCTTCTGGTTGACAACGTGCAGGCCGCGGGCCTTGAGGAGTCGGCCAAGGGACGCTGCGGTGATGCCTTTTCCGAGGCTCGAGGTGACCCCGCCGGTTACGAAGACGTATTTCGTCAAGAAGCTCCTTGGATTCCGAGACTGTAGCACTGCCTCGTGTGACCTCTGGGTTCACGCGCGGTGGGTGCTGGTAGCGACTTCACCGGCCACCCAGAGCGAGCAACTCGATGGCGTGCTCCTGGCCGCGCTCGCTGTCGGGAAGCCCCGACAGCATGCGGGTGACCTCGGCGACTCGCTCATCACCCACGACCGGGCGGACCCGGGCGGTGGCTCCCTCCCTGTCGACGACGAAATGGGTCGTGGCGAACGCCGCCACCTGAGGCAGGTGGGTCACGCACAGTACCTGGCGCCCGTCGGCCAGCCCCTTGAGCTTCTCGCCCATGGCGAGGGCGGTCGCTCCACCGATGCCGGCGTCGATCTCGTCGAAGGCG
Organism: uncultured Gammaproteobacteria bacterium; assembly: GCA_964195905.1. Classification (GTDB taxonomy): domain Bacteria; phylum Actinomycetota; class Acidimicrobiia; order Spongiisociales; family SHLN01; genus SHLN01. The sequence continues at coordinate 8,910 of CAXMQV010000145.1, read as the reverse complement.
ATCACGCCGGCTTCCCCCACCCCCGTCGCCAGCCGCAGGGAGAGGACGAGCCTGCTGAGCTCTCCACCGGAGGCGACCCGGCTGGCGGAGGCCGGAGCGATCGATTCGTCCGAGGAGAACAAGAGCTCGACGGTGTCGGCTCCGTGCGAGCGCGGTTCCCCGGGGGCCACGGACAGTTCGACGACCGGGGCGCTGAAGCCGAGCTGGCGCATGTGCCCAACGGCGGACCCACCGATCTGTTTTGCCGCCCGGATCCGGCCCGCTCGAAGGCGCTCACCGGCCACCACCACTGCGTCGTGGGTGCCGGCCAGCTCGGACTCGAGGCGATCGGCTCGCCCCAGCAGGTCGGCGATCTGTTCAACCCGGAGCGCCGCCCGGTCCCCGAACGCCAGTACCTCGGTCAGGTCACTGCCGTATTTCCGCTTGAGATCATTGAGAACCGCGATCCGGGTTTCGAGCTCTTCGAGCTCGGCCGGGTCTTCATTGATTCCCTCGAGAGCGTCGCGCAGTGCCGCCCGCAGCTCCCCGACCAGCGCCTGCACATCGGTGGCCTGCGACATGATCGGCTCGAGGCTCGGATCGAGCGCGACCGCCCGGCCGATCCGGCCGGCCGCATCGTCGATTCCTTCAGCCTGTTCGAGTGAGTCATACGAGGCGGCCAGCTCGGTCTTGAGCTCTTCGGCATGACGGAGCCGAGTAGCTCGAATCGCCATCAGGCCGTCCTCGCCTGGCTCGAAGCCTGCCGCGGAAATCTCACGTGCCTGATGCTCGGTGAGCTCTAGCTCGCGCTCGAGGGCGCGCCGATCCCCGCCCAGCTCGGCCTGGGAAGCCTCGAGTTCTTTGAGTGCGTTCCAGGCGGCCCGGTAGGCCCGGCCGGCATCCAGGCCTTCAGCGTCGAGGCTGGTATCGAGCAGCGCCCGAACCGAATCCGGCCGGGTAATGAGCAAGTGATCGTGCTGGCCGACTACCTCGACCGCACCGTCCATCCGTCCCGTCAACTCTTTGACCGGGACCATGTTGCCGTCGAGGTAGGCGCGGCTCCGTCCGGTCGGAGTGATGCGGCGGCCGGCCACCGTCTCTTCGTCTTGCTCCGATACGAAACGCCCCTCGACCCGGGCCTCGTCGCCGTGAGGGCCGATGGCGTCGGTGCGGGCCGGTCCGCCCAACAGAAGTCGGAGGGCACCCAGCAGCATTGTCTTGCCGGCGCCGGTTTCGCCGGTCACCACCACCAACCCCGGGCCTGGCTCAATCGTGGCGTCTTCGATGATGCCGAGGTTGACGACCCGTAACTCGTCAATCACCGTCGAGGCCGAGCTTGTGTTGAAGCGTATGAGGAAAACGCTTGCCGTCCATGGTGGCAAAGAGAGCGGTCATGTCCCCTGCTGACACCCGCACTGCTTGACCGGGCGAGAGTTCGCCGAGGTCGTAGGCGTCGACCTCCACGCCGACCGGGCGATCGGAGCCGGCCACTATCGAGAGAACCCGGTCGGGCTCAAACACGAGCGTCCGGCTGAACAGCGAGTGGGGGGCAACCGCGGTCATGAATATCGCCCGCAGGCCGGGATCGACTGCCGGCCCGCCTGCCGAGAAGCTGTAAGCGGTTGATCCGGTCGCACTCGCCACCACGATCCCATCGGCCCGGTAGGTGCGAAACGGAACGCCGTCGACGCTGATGGCCAGCGATGCAAGGCGGTTGACCATTCGTTTCGAGATCACGATGTCGTTGAGGCCGTGCACGGTGGCGCCATCCTCGATCTCGGCTTTCAACGTCATACGCTCTTCGATCCCCCACTGGCGGGCCTCGATGCGATCCAGCATCTCCTCGAGCTGGGTCTCCTCGATCTCGGCCAGGAACCCGACCCGGCCGAGGTTGATGCCGAGAATGGGAATGCCGAGCGGGAGGGCCTGCTTGACCGCTTCGAGCATCGTGCCATCCCCGCCGATGGAGAGCACCAGTTCGGTCGTTTTCAGGTCCCCGGCCGTGACACTGGGGTGCTTGGCGGCTTCGGCGTCGGCTGCGAACACGTGAATGCCGCGGGAGTTCGCCCCCGCCACAACCTCGTCGGCGACTTCCTTGGCGCGCACTCGTTCGGGATGAAGGACGAGACCGATATTCATGGAGTGCTTCCCTCCGGGATTTCGGCAAGGACTTGTTCGAGGGCAGTGTCCGGCATGTCGGCCGGTCCCCGCCGCACCCACAATAGGAACTCGACGTTGCCTGCCGAAGCTCCCCGGAGCGGGCTGGCCAGTAGCCCGCGGGCCCCGAGGCCGTGCCAGGCGGCCGCGGCGACAATGCGGTCGATGGCCTGTGCCCACAATGCCGGGTCTGTGACCAGGCCGCCCCGGCTCACCTGGCCCTTGCCGACCTCAAATTGGGGCTTAACGAGCAACACAATGTCGGCGTCCTCAGCCGCCAGCGCCGCCACCGTCGGCATGACGAGCTCGAGGGAGATGAACGACAGGTCGGCGACGACCACCGGGAACGGGCCCTCGAGGATGGCGGGGTCCACGATGCGGACATTGGTACGTTCGTGAACCACCACCCGTGAGTCGGTCCTGAGCCGATAATCGAGCTGGTTGTAGCCAACGTCGACGGCCGTCACCTGCACCGCGCCCTGTTGCAGCAAGCAGTCGGTGAACCCGCCGGTCGAGGCGCCCAGGTCGACGGCCCGCCGGCCGGTCACGTCGATCTGGAACTGATCGAGGGCGTGGGCCAGCTTCTCGCCCCCCCGGCTCACGAAGCGGGCACCGTCACCGATCAGTTCGACCGGGGTCCCCGCCGCCACCATGGTGGCCGGCTTGGGTGAGACGACCCCCCCGACTCTCACCCGTCCTTCGTTGATGAGCCGCCGGGCGCTCGACCGGGTGTCGGCCAGCCGACGCCGCACTAGCTCGGCGTCGAGCCGATTCCGGCTCAGTGGGCGCCGCCTTCGGAATCGGAGACCGATTCCCGCGTTGATTCCGATTTGGTCGTGCCGTCGAGTTCGGTGGCCAACCTGGCCGTCAGCTCGTCGGCTACGTCGGGGGCTTCCGCCGGATCGCTGGTCTCGAGCTCAGTAAGAAGGTCTTCGATGCGCGTAGTATCCATGTCGCCCATTATCGCCGCCCCCAGTGACAGGTACGGCCTTTGATTCCGATCCGCGATATCAACCCCACGGTGATCCGCCCGGTCGTGACGTTTGCGCTCATCGCCATCAACGTCTTCGTCTTCTTCGCCCTCCAGCCCCAGGACTCCCAGGCCGAGGCCGATCTGTTCGCCTACGAGTACGCCGCCATTCCGTGCGAGATTCGCTCGAGCGATCCCCTCGACGTTCGCGAAGTCGAGACGGGAGTGTGCACGGACCGCATTGTCGACATCCTCGTCCCGGAAGTGTTCCCCGAGAAGATCGTCTTCTTGAGTGTGCTCTCCTCGATGTTCCTGCACGGGGACATCCTCCACATCGCCTTCAACATGTGGTCGCTGTGGATCTTCGGCAACAACGTCGAGGAGGCTTTCGGGAGAGCCGGCTACATCGGGATGTATCTGGCGGGGGGCATTCTGGCCACGCTCGGGTATGCCGTCTTCAATCTCGATTCGACCATTCCCCTTGTCGGCGCCTCGGGTGCGATCGCGGCGGTGATGGGGGCCTACCTCGTGCTGTTCCCCACCCACCGAATACTCAGCCTGGTGTTCGTCTTCTTCGTGCCGATCCCGGCGGTCCTGTTCATCGGAATCTGGTTCTTCGGCCAGTTCAGCATCGACCCGGCCTCCAACGTCGCCTGGGAGGCTCATGTGGCCGGCTTCGCCTTCGGCGTCGTCATCGCCCTGTTGCTGCGGGTCCCGCTCCTGCGCCGCCTGGAGGCCCATCGCACCCCAAGGTGGTCCACCTTTCCCTAGGCGTGACCAGTGTCGCGGCAGAACACATCACCAGCGGGAACGCTCACTAACCAGCCACCCCTCTTCTTCCTTCCTTCGAGGTGTCGCGTTTCGCGATCGGTGCGACACATGCGGCCTCTTCTCCCCTCCCACTCCGCTTCGCTCCGCGGGAGGGGACAAGACAGGGCCTCCGCTTCCCGCCGCCGGAGGGGGGCGCTCCCTGAACTCGACGAGTGAGCGGCCCCTCCGCCCAAGGGGCAACCGTGGATCCAGGCTCAGCGAGGGAAATCAAGCCGCCACAGACCCCCTAGACAGACGGTGCAACAAGGATCTCGGCTCGGTCGGTTCCAGCCGGCGGGGTGCCGTTGACGACCAGGTTGGCTCGCTCCCATGGTCGGTGGTCGGCGAGGAACGACTCCTCGACGGCCATCCACTCGTCCCAGAAGCTGGTCGCTTCCTCATCGCCGCCGTCCCGGGCGATCCCCCGCTCTCTGGCAATCGCATCGTCGGATTGCACCCACAGAACGGCATCGATGAAGGGGACCAGTTCCCGACGGGCGGCTCCCACTCCTTCGACGATCAGCCATCGCACCGGAGCGGGCACCGTGATCGAACCTTCCCGATTCCGCTCCCGCCACGCCGTGGGCCGGTAGTCGACGGCTTCACCGCGCCCGACCGGCAACAGCACATGCTCGATCAGCAGATCGGTCCAATCGAAGAAGGAGTGGTGCCAGGCGATGTCGTCGGTATGGACGATCGCACATGAGTCGATCGCCGAGGCAAGGCGCCCGGCCGCGGTTGTCTTCCCGCTTCCGCTCCGACCGTCTACCGCCAGCACCCCGACCGTGCCTTCAGCCGGCGTGGCGACTTCGAGTCGGGCTATCACGCCGACCGGCGTCGTGGCGGTCCACGGCCCGAACACCGGCTCTCCCCGGTGGATCACTTCCAATCCAGGAGCACCTTGCCGGCGTTGCCGCCCCGCACCGCTTCGAAAGCGTCTTCGAATCGCTCGGACGGGAATCGGTGGGTGATGACCGGAGTGATTTCGAGCCCGCTATGAAGCATCGAGGTCATCTTGTACCAGGTCTCGAACATGCGGCGTCCGTAGATGCCTTTCAACGTCAGGCCTTTGAAGATGACCTGATTCCAGTCGATCTCGAACGGGCCAGAGGGAATCCCGAGCAGGGCGATGTTGGCCCCGTGATTGATGGTGCGGAGGATGTCCGACAGCGCCGACGGCGATCCGGACATTTCGAGGCCCACATCGAAGGCCTCGACCATGCCGAGATCGTGCTCAATGATCTCGAGCGGGGTCTCCCCCACGTGCACGGCCCGGTCGGCCCCCATCTGTTCGGCAAGCGCCAACCGGTACTCGTTGACGTCGGTCACGACGATGTAGCGGGCGCCGACGTGTCGGGCAATGGCGGTGGCCATCAGACCGATCGGCCCGGCCCCGGTGATGAGGACGTCCTCGCCGACGAGGTCGAAACTGAGAGCGGTATGAGTTGCGTTGCCGAGCGGGTCGAGGATGGAGCCGAGGTCATCGCTCAAGTCGTCGGGTAGCGGGAACACGTTGACGGCCGGGACCGCCACCTGATCGGCAAAGGCGCCGGCCCGGTTGACACCGATACCCTCGGCGTTCCGGCAGTAATGGCGGCGGCCGGCCCGGCAATTGCGACAGTGACCGCACGTGACGTGTCCCTCGGCGGAAACCCGGTCCCCGATCGCCAATCCGGTCACCTCATCGCCGATCGACGAAATGACCCCGGCAAACTCGTGACCGACCGCCATGCCGACGGGGATGGTGCTCCTAGCCCAATCGTTCCAGTCAAATATGTGGAGGTCGGTCCCGCAAATGGAAGCCCTGACGACATCGATGACCACGTCGTTCGGGCCGGGTACCGGTGCCGGGATCTCCTCGAGGGACAGGCCCGGTCCGTCGCTGGTCTTGACGAGGGCCCGCATCAGGCAACCACCCCGAGGGTGCGACCGACCAGGGCAAAGGCCTCCACGGCCCGGTCGACATCGGCATCGGTGTGCGCTGCCGACATCTGCGTTCGAATACGGGCCTCTCCTTTCGGCACCACCGGGAACGAGAAACCGACCACGTAGACACCCTCGGCCAGCAGGAGATCGGCCATCTCCCCGGCCAACCGGGCGTCGCCCAACATGACGGGAATGATCGGGTGTCCGGCCCCGGCCAAAGTGAATCCGAGATCGGTCATGGCCGCTCGGAACCGCTCGCTGTTGCGTTCGAGCTTCAACCGGAGCTCGTCACTGCCGCGCAGTAGATCGAGGGCGGTGCGGGAAGTGGCCGCAATTACCGGCGCCAGACTGTTGGAGAAAAGGTACGGACGGGACCGTTGCCGCAACCACGCCACGATTTCAGCCGAGGCGGCGGTGTATCCGCCTGAAGCACCGCCGAGCGCCTTGCCGAGCGTGCCGGTGCGGATGTCGATCCGGTCCTCGACCCCAAGTGCCTCGGGAGTGCCCCGCCCGCCGGAACCGACAAAGCCGACCGCGTGGGAGTCGTCGACCATCACCATGGCGTCGTACTGGTCGGCCAGGTCGCAGACGCCGGGCAGATTGGCGAGGATCCCGTCCATCGAGAACACGCCGTCGGTGGCGATGAGGCGGTAGCGGGCATCCGAAGCTGCCCGGAGCTGGACCTCGAGATCGGCCATGTCGTTGTTGGCGTAGCGATACCGCGTGGCCTTGCACAATCGGACCCCGTCGATGATGGAGGCGTGATTGAGCGAGTCGCTGATGATGGCGTCCTGCTCGTCGAGCAAGGTTTCGAACAGCCCGGCATTGGCATCGAAACACGAGCTGTAGAGGATCGAGTCCTCGGTCCCCAGGAAATCGGCGATGTCCGCCTCCAGTTCGACGTGTACCGTCTGGGTACCGCAGATGAATCGCACCGACGCCATCCCGTATCCGTAGACGGGAAGGGCCGCTTCGGCTGCTTGCACCAGAGCAGGATGATTGGCCAGACCGAGGTAGTTGTTGGCACAGAAGTTGAGGACCTCGGAGCCATCCTCGAGCGTGATGGTGGCGTCCTGCGGAGAGGCGATGTGGCGCTCTTCCTTGAACAGCCCGTCCTCCCGTAGCCCGGCCAGCCGGGCAGTGAGATCGGCGCGGAAACGAGAGGACATTACGGACAGGCTATCGGGTCGCTTGATGGGATCGCGGCTCTCACCAGTCGGGCTGCCGGTACCAGCTGCCGGCTACCCGCCGGAACCGAGGAGGAAGCCGATCCTGACCCTGCTCGTCCATGGGAGCGCCGTCATCGGCAGCGGTTAGGCGCCGCCCTCGGCCAACCGCTTGATCTCGAGCATCATCTTGCGGCTCATCACGAATGTGAACACTTCCATGGGGAAGCGTCCGAATGCGAGACGGCTCATCCAATCCGGGCTGTAGTCGTAACGACCCCTGGTCAGAAGTCGGCTTCCGCTTCGGCTACCGCCATCGGAGCCAGGGTTGACGGCGAACTGCCAGGTCGACTTTGCCCAGCTCTCCTCGCCACCGATATCGACGGGTGACCCAGAAAGCACGAGAGCCCCGGGAGGATCCACGATCTCCATTCGCAACGGCTGTGCGGTTGGATGCAGGAAGATGTCTTGGCCAACCGCCGGATGCTGGTGGTCGGGAAGGACCTCTGTCGTGTTGGTGATCTTGCATCCGGCCATGTTCTCAAGTGTCTGATAGGTGTAGAAACCGCCGCGGCCCTGTCCGATTTGGGCGATCCAGGGCCATACAGCCTCCGGCGATGCATCGACAGCGACTCCGAGGGTGTAAGACCACCTGGGTTCGGGTACCAACTCATCGCCCGGAAGCGAATCACTCTTCTCTGTTCCAAGCGTGCCCCACTGCAGCCGCCTCCGCCCGATGAATGGGGTGGCGACCAGGTTCCATGCAATGAGGGCGGCGCCCTCCAGCGCAGCCAGGACGCCGACGCCCGGAGAACGAGTCGTGCGATGTCCAAGCCGTCTGTTGTCCGAGTCCCGTGCGGCCGCGATGTCTCTCTCCTCGATGCCCGTTCAAGCATCGTGCCGCCGGGTGGGAGCGTCGCCTAGGGGCCGGAGGTCCCAATCCGAATCTTGTCTGGCAGACCCACCGCCCCCGGCGGGTCAGAGACCGAGTAGCCCCGGCACGTCGGCGATCGAATCAACCACACGGTCGGGCTTGGGATCGGCGCCGTCGGCGGAGGCGGTGACTCCGCTGAGAACGAGGATGGTTTGCCAGCCTTCGGCGGCGCCGAGGGCGATGTCGGTTTCGACCCGGTCACCGATGACGGCGACTCGCTTGCCGGCCAGGCGTCGCTGGAGCAGCGCTCGCATTGGGAGGTGGGGCTTGCCTGCCACCTCGGGGGCCACTCCGGTTGCAGCCTGGACCGCCGCCACCAGAGCGCCGGCCCCCGGCCAGAGGCCCTCGGGGGTGGGATAGGTGACATCGGTATTGGTGGCCACAAACCGGGCTCCGCCGTTCACCGCCAGCACCGCCCCGGTGAGCGATTCATACGACAGCGCCGGGTCGAGACCCGCCACGACTGCTTTGGCCGCTCTCCAATCCTCAACAATCGGGACCCCAGCCTCCTCGAGCGGCTCGCGGGCCCCGGGGGCGCCGAATAGCAGGGTGGGCGGTGCTTCGGCCTGGATGAGGTGGACGGCGGCCTGGGCGGAGGTCACGACATTGCCGGTGTCGGCTGCGAAGCCGGTCAGGCGCTGGATCTTGGCGGCAGCTTCGGCTGAGGTCTTGCTGGCATTGTTGGTGACGAACACCACCTCAATGCCGGCCCGGTGAAGCGCCTCGAGGGCCTCGCCTGCCCCAGGGACCTCCACCTCCCCCCGGTAGAGAACGCCGTCCAGGTCGCAAACGATCGCGTCCGGACGGTCGATCATCCAGTCACCGAGTGGACACCGAATCGTTCGACGGTGGAAGCGAGGAAGTCGGTGGTAAGGCCGACCGAGTCGACGCTGACTCGTTCGTTGTGCCCGTGGAACATGGAGGCGAACTCCCCCGTTCCCATGCGATCGTCGAAGACGCCTGCTCCA
>CAXMQV010000144.1:0-12909 GCA_964195905.1 uncultured Gammaproteobacteria bacterium | reverse complement strand
GACCGATCCGAACGAAGGTCGAGTTCGACGACGACCGAGACGACGACGACGACGATGACGACCGAGATGATGATGATGACGATGACCACCACCGGCACCGCGGTGGCGACGACGACGACGACTGATTCGCCCGTCCGATAGTGCTTGAAACGAGGGCCTCAGGGCCCTCGTTTCACGTGGAGGCGCAAGCACCATCGGCAATAGGTGTAAGCCCTCAGGACATCGTTCCCATGTTTCCGCCACGACATCGTTCTCGCTCGATCCCTTTCCTCCTCCTGTTTACGGGAGGAGGAAAGGGAGGTGCAGGAAGGATGTTCTGGCGGAAACATGGGCGCCTACAAGCTCAGCGGTCGATTCTCCTACATCGGCTCCGCCCGAGCCGGCCCCCGGCACTCACCTGTACCAAGCCCTTGGGCCGAGCAGCCGCACCGTGGCCTGCACCTGGAGCCTCGTCTAGTCGCCGGGGTTGCCGTCCTTCTCCTTGGCCAGGAATCGCCTGTAAGCCCGGTCCTGGAACCCGCTCCCATCGAGCCAGTAGGCCGCGATATGGAACGCCAGGCCGATGCCCCACATGATCGTTACCAGGTAGGCCCAATTGAGGCCATCACCCTTGGCGAAGTCAAGGCCCCACAGAAAGCCGTTGACAATGATGAAGACCGCCAGGTGCCACAGGAGGCCGACGTACTGCTTGGCGCGTTCCTGAGCGCGTTCCTCGGGCGTTGTGGTGTCTCCTTGCCCCACCGCGACCTCCTCGTTGCGAGTATCCCTTGAGGCTAACGCCGACCGTGGCCCTGACTCCGACCCCGTGAGTTCATGTCACACCCCTCTGGTATTGTACGAACATATGTTCGATGACAAGGAACCTCAGGGATTGCTCGACAGCCTGCAACCCGGCCCGGTCTTGGCCGGTCTGCTGTACGGCATCGACGTAGGGAAGGTGGCAGGCCATGACCGAGTCGCAGTATTGCGGGCGCATCAGCGGATGGCCTCGTACTACCAGGCCCAGGTCTACGAGGACATGGCGGCAGTGTCAGATGCCATGCATGAGATGGACGACGATCCGGTTCTCGCCAATGAATCGGCGGCCGCCGAGATCCGCGCCGCCCTCCGGTTGACCCGTCGGGCGGCCGATTCCGATCTCAATCTGGCCCTTGATCTCCGGCACCGCCTGCCGAGTGCCTGGGAGTTGCTGATGGCCGGTTACATCGACCTCCGGCGGGCCAGGGTCATGGTCAACGAAACGCTGCATTTGCCGCTCGCAACCGCCCAGGAGGTCATCGCTGAGGTGCTCGACCATGCTCCCCGGCTCACGACCGGACAGCTGGCGGCCCGAATCAGACGCCTCTGCATCGACGTTGCTCCCGAACAGGCCACCGAACGGTACGAGAAGGCGGTGGCCGACCGGCGAGTAGTGACCGAGCCGACCGACGCCGGCACCGCCAATCTCCTGGGACTCGATCTCCCTCCCCACCGGTTGGCTGCCATCAGCCGCCGCATCAACCAGCTGGCTCGCAGCCTTCGATCCAAGACCGAGCCTCGCACGATGGATCAGCTCCGGGCCGACGTCCTCCTCGACCTCCTCGACGGTTCCCTCACCGGAGCCGGAAAAACCCGCGGCTCGGTTGACATCCAGGTCGACATCACGACGCTCGCCCGGCTTGCCGACCATGCCGGGGAGCTGGCTGGATACGGGCCGGTCATCGCCGACATCGCCCGGCAGGTGACCGAAGCGCAGGACAGCGCCGAGTGGCGGTTCAGCGTCACCCATCCCGAGACCGGGTACCCCATCCACAATGGCATCACCCGTCGTCGGCCGACCGCCGATCAGCGGCGGGAAGTCGAAACCCGATATCGCACCTGCATCTTTCCCGGTTGCCGCATGCCGGCAACTGACTGCGACATCGACCATCGCACACCGTACGGCGAGGGCGGCCCGACGGTAACGCCCAACCTTGCTCCCCTTTGTCGACACGACCATGGTGTCGTGCGCCACGGGGCCGGGTGGGTCTACGAGGCGCTCCCGAACGGCGACAATCGATGGACCAGCAGGTTGGGCCACGTCTACACGACGAGCGGAACCCCACCGTAGAGCTGGGCGAGAAATCTTCCCCTCCATGAGGGAGGGGGCGAACCCTCCGGGTTCGGCCTCCGACGGAGGAGGCGGCGGGGTGAGGGATAGAACCGGCAACCCATGTGGATTGCTGGCATCCGGGCCTCCCCCCATCCTTCCCCGGCCCTGCGGGCCGGGGACACCTTCCCCTCGAGGGGAAGGAAGAAGAGGGGTCGCATCAGTCGCAAAGAGTGACACCTTCGGGGGAGGCACACGGGAGTCCCGGCGCGGCCAGATGCTGGCCACGGAATTCTCTCATCACGAGATGGTTGACAATCCCATGACCTTCCCAACTGGATTTGTCGGGCACGGGGCGCCCACCAACGCCCTCAATGAGGCACGCGGTGAAACGTGGCGAGCGTGGGCCGATGCGCTCCCGCGGCCGACGGCGATCCTCTCCATCTCTGCGCATTACGAGCAGGCACCGCCCTCAATCGGTGCGACCACAACCGTTCCCCTCATCTACGACTTCTGGGGATTCCCCGATCCGCTCTACCAGATCACCTACGACGCTCCGGGGGCGCCGGAGGTCGCAGACACCGTGCAACGCCTGCTATCGGCCGACACCGAGGTGGCTCGCGAGGAGGACCGCGGTCTCGACCACGGGACCTGGGTCCCCCTGCTCCACATGTACCCCGCGGCCGACATCCCGATTGTCCAGTTGTCCCTCCCCTGGACGAACGACCCGCGCAAGATGTTCGACCTCGGTCGCCGGTTGGCGCCGCTCCGGGACGACGGAGTGTTCATCCTCGGAAGCGGCAACCTGGTCCACAACCTGCGAGCCGCCGACTGGTCGAGCGGCCCGACGCCGCAATGGGCAAGTGAGTTCGACCAGTGGCTCAGCGAGACACTCCTGGAGGATCGCGACGACGACTTGCAGGAGTACCGCCGCAACCCTCTGGCCGGTATCTGCCATCCCACCCAGGAACACTTTGTACCGCTCCTCGTAGCCGCCGGAGCCGCTTCGGAGCACGACGCCGTGTCGTTCCCGATCGAGGACTTCGAACTCGGATCCCTCAGCATGCGAAGTGTTCAGTTTGGATAGGTCGCTGCGCTCCCGTCACCGGTCACCGGTCACCTGTCACCGGCCGGCCCACAGCGTATAGCTGACGGCTTTCGGCTGTCAGCGCCGGTCCACGGCCTGGAGTTGCGGAGCAACTCCCAAGCAACGCTGCAGACGTTGCCGGGAACCAATCTGGCTGAGATGTCGTTGATCCGACAATGGAGACGGCAACAGTTACTCGTTCACGGGGCAAGTACATCACGGCGACCGTGGTGGCGGTTGCGCTCACCCTCGGCATTGGCGAGTTGCTGGCGGGACTGATCGACCGGATCCCCTCCACCCTTTCGTCCATCGGTGGAATTGTGGTCGACAACACACCCACCTCCATCGAGCGATGGGCGATCGAAGTGTTCGGCACCGCCGACAAGGCCGTCCTCGTCATTGCAATGGTGCTCACGATCTTCTGGATCGCGGCTCTCGTGGGCATTTGGATGCACCGGAGTGGTGTCGTGGTGGCGGCGCCGATCTTCGTCGGGTTTGGTGCGATCGGCCTCGCCGCCGCCCTCAATCAGGCGCAGATCAGCGTCCCCATGACGATTCTGGCCGCCATCCTCACCACCGGGACGGGGCTCTACTCCCTGTACTGGCTGCTTCAGACACCGGACGGCCGCCCTCTCACCGACACCGTCGTCGGTGCCCCGACCGATGGGGTTCCCGCCGATCCGAGCCGGCGGCAGTTCGTCGGCCGGGCCGCCGGAGTCGGTGCCGCCGCCGTGGCAGGCGGCCTCCTCGGTCGTCGGCTTCTCACCTCGACCAGGACGAGCACGGTCACTCTCCCGGCCGCCGGCACCCTGCCGGGCGTTGCCCCGGAGAACTTCTTCGATATCGCGGGGCTCAAGCAGGTCGTTGTGCCGAACGATGCCTTCTACCGAATCGATACCGCCCTCCTCGTCCCGCGTGTGTCGGCCGACAGCTGGAAGCTTCGGATCAACGGCCTCGTCGACAATCCGCTCGAGTTCACGTTCGACGACCTCGCTGGACGGGATCTCGTCGAGGATTACATCACCATTGCCTGCGTCTCGAACCCGGTTGGAGGCAGCTACGTCGGCAATGCCAAGTGGACCGGAGTCAGGCTCTCGGAATTGCTGACAGAAGCCAAGCCCACTCGTGAAGCCGAGCAAGTGGTGGGATGGTCAGTCGACCGGTGGGCGAGCGGATTCCCGCTCGAGGCGGTGTTCGACGGACGCGAGCCTCTCGTCGCCATAGCCATGAATGATGAACCGCTGCCGGCTCGCCACGGCTTTCCGGCCCGACTCATCGTTCCCGGCCTCTACGGATACGTGTCGGCCACCAAGTGGCTCGAGCGCATCGAGCTCACAACCTGGGACGGCCACGACTCGTACTGGGTGCCAAGGGGTTGGGACAAGGAAGGCCCGATCCAAACCGCATCCCGCATCGACGTGCCCCGCGACGGCGGCCGCGTCGAGCCCGGCGAGGTGATGGCCGCCGGTGTGGCGTGGGCACCTCTCAAGGAGATCGCGCTCGTCGAAGTCCAACTCGACGACGGCGATTGGATCGAAGCCGAGCTCACCGAGCCGCTGTCAAACAAGGCGTGGGTTCAGTGGAAAGCACCCCTGTCTCTCGCCGAAGGCGATCACACGTTGCGAGTGCGGGCCACCGACGGCACGGGCGATGTCCAGACCTCCATTGAACGGGGTTCGCTTCCGTCGGCGGCAACCGGTCACCACACCATCGCCATCAAGGCTCGCGCCTAGCAACGAACCCGATTCAGGTGGTCTGCCTCATCTTCTCGCGGAGGCGACCGACCGCTGCCTGAGCATCACGGGCCCGGGAGTGGGCGTCATCGAGCACCTTCTCCGCATCCAACCGAACGCGGTCGGCCTCTCGCATGGCGGCATCCACCAGCTCCTTAGCAGTCCCCTGGGCATCTCCGAGCAACCGTTCCTTCTGCAGGACTGAGGCCAGAGCCTGCTGAGCCTCCCGACGGGCCGTCTCGGCCTCCTGGGTGGCGCCGGCGATCCGATTCTCAGTGGTTCGCTCCAGATCGGCGGCCTCGTGCCTCAAGCGCTCGATCTCTTCCCGAGTGGTTCGCAACTCGACGGCAGCCTTTTCCTCGGCCTCGCGTCTCGCGTCGCGGCGGATTCGATCTGATTCCTCCTCGGCCTCGGCTCGCAGGACGGCCGCAGCATGCCGGTCGGCAGAGGCTTCACCGCGGAGTCGTTCCACCTCAGACGTCGAAGTTGCCCGCAGCTCCTCGGCAAGGGCTTCGGCTTCCTTGCTGGCGAGCGTGCGGATGCGGTCACCCTCGCGGGTGGCTTCCGCCAGCAGGGCCTCGGCATCGAGTCGAGCGCTCTCGAGACGTTGACGGGCCGTCTCGGATTCGGCCCAGGCTTCGGCTCGCGCCTTCTCGGCGTCATGGCGGATGACCGTGGCTTCGGCTTCGGCAGCAGCAACGATGTCGGTCCGGAGCGTGTCGCTTTCCGCGGCCAGGAGCAACCGCTCGGCTTCGGCCATAATCCGACTGGCTTCCGCCCGCGCTTCCTCGGCGTGCTGTTCGGCTTCCTCTCTGATGCGGCGCGAGGCACCCTGAACCGAATTGAGCTCATCGTTGGCGCGATCTCGGATGTGATGGGCCTCCTGCTCAGCCGCCACCCGGAGGACCTCAGCTTCTGACAGTACCTGCTCGATCTCCCGGTCGGCTCCGGCGCGTTCCTTGGCCGTCCGGGCCCCGATCCGGTCCGCATCCTCAGAGGCTGCTTTGAGACGTTCCTCCGCCATGACTCGCATTCGTTCGGCTTCCTCACGGGCGACGGAGAGCCCCTCCTCAACCTTCAGCTTCAAGGCCTCGGCCTCGTGTTCGGCCAGCGCGATGATCTCGGCTGCTTCATGCCGGGCGACCGATGCCTTCTCGTAGGACGCGGCAACCTCTTTTTCTGCCTGCTCCTGGAAACGCACCGCATCTTGGCGGATGAGCGAGAAGAAGTCGGAAGCCTCCGCTTTCATTCGGGTCGAATCCTCGACTGCGGCCGTGAACAGCTCTTCGGCCTTGGCGGCTGCTTCACCGAGGAGCAGTCGCTCGTCACGGGCGGCGGCAACCGCATCGCGGGCTTCGGCTTGAATACGCTCGGCGTCGGCGGCAGCCGATGCCAACACTTCTTCGGCCCGCACCCTCGCCTCGGCCAGCATGGCTTCAGGATCGACCGCATCAACGAGCTCGTCCCGGACGGAGTTTCGGATTTCGGCAGCCCGGTTCGTGGCATCCAGCAGGATCCCTCGGGCCCGCAGATTCGCCTCCGAGAGGAGTCGTCCCCTGACTTCGAGGATGTAGAAGTAGGCCCTGTCGATGGCCGCTGTCTCCAGGATCTCAGCGTTGGCGACGAGCTGTTCGAGCCTGGCGATCTCGGCGCCGGCCGCGGCGCGGATGGTCTCGAGATAGTGGTCGACTTCCTCCCGGGCATATCCCTTGAGCCCGGTCTTGAATTGGGGTGCCTCTGGAAGCCTCGCCACGATGTTGTTCCTCCCTTTCTCCTTGCGATCAGTTCGGCATCGCCGGGAATCTCTTGAGCCGGGAACGGATGGCGCAACCACGACGTTGAGAGAGGCGAAGGAGGCCGAATGACAACCCAGGACGAGGACAAGATCTATCAGGAGCGGCTGACCCCCCTCCAATACCGCGTCGCCCGGGAGGGCGGCACCGAGCAGCCCTTCACAGGCCTGTATTGGAACACGAAAGAGGACGGAGGCTACGACTGCATCTGTTGCGGAGCGACTCTGTTCGTATCCGACGACAAGTACGACTCACGGTCCGGCTGGCCGAGTTTCACCAAGCCCGCCGAGGGAGCGAGCATCGTCGAAATCTCGGATGACAGCCTCGGTATGGTTCGAACCGAGGTCCGCTGCGGCAACTGCGACGCCCACCTCGGCCACGTGTTCCCCGATGGCCCCGGACCGGAGGGTCTCCGCTATTGCATCAATTCGGCTTCTCTGGATCTGAAGCAGAGCTGACCGCCCACCGCCAACCGCCAACCGCCGGCAGTAGGCAGGAAGCAAAGAAACGCCCACCGATTGGTGGGCGTTTCTTCATCGGTGGGCGGTGGGCGGTGGGCCCAGGCTCAGTGGTCGTGACCCTCGTGGGAGTCGGCTTGATCCGCGTGGTCGTGACCTTCGTGGCCGTTTCCTGCGGAGTGCTCGGCCAGTTCCTTGCGGACCTCTTCCATGTCGAGCTCAGTCACCTGGGTAATGAGATCCTCGAGGTACTTGGACGGCAGCGCACCGGGCTGGCTGTAGAGAATGATCTGGTCCCGGAACACCATGAGGGTGGGAATGGACTGGATGCCAAAGGACCCGGCCAGCTCCTGCTGGTCCTCGGTGTCCACCTTGGCAAAGACCAGGTCGGGATACTTCTCGGACATCGCCTCATATGTCGGCGCAAAAGAGCGGCATGGCCCGCACCACTCGGCCCAGAAGTCGACGAGCACGGTCTCGTTCGACTGAATGATCTCTTCGAATGTGTCCTTGGTTACATCAACGGTTGGCATTGTCTTTTCTCCAAAGTGGGTTTCGGCAGGTAAACCGAAACCAACCCGGTTTTATGCCCGGACGGAACCAAAGAAGTGTTTACTCCGCTACTGCCAGTAGATTGCCGGCTTCAAGATCCGGGGAGGAGGATCACGTGAGCAATCGCAGCAGGAACCTTGCCATCGGTGGGGCCGTAGGACTGGCGATTGTCGTGCTTGCCGTCTGGTTCCTCATTTTTCGCGATACCGCACCGCCGGAGGCTTCCCTCGACGACGCCATCGGATCCGTCTCGTCGACGACTCTCGGGAGCGGGTCGCCGGGAGGAGCGCTCGACGGCTCATGGACCGTCGATACCACTGCGGGCGGCGGGGTACTCGATGACGGGAGCTACGTCGGCTACCGGGTACAAGAGGAGCTGGCGACCATCGGGGCCAAGACGGCCGTCGGCCGAACCCCTGCCTTGACCGGCTCGTTCGATTTCGGCGGCTCAACCCTCACCGCCGCGTCACTCGTGGCCGACGTCACGCAGTTGACCAGTGATGACAGTCGACGCGACGGCGCCATCCGAAGGCAGGCGCTCGAGACCAGCACGTTCCCCGAGGCTTCGTTCGCCCTTACCGCGCCGATCGACCTCGGCACTGTTCCCACCGGCGGAGAGACGTTCACGGTAGAGGCAACCGGCGACCTGACCCTTCACGGAGTGACGCGCTCGGTCACGGTGCCGATCAGCGGCCAACTGGTGGGCGACACCGTGGTCATCGTAGGAAAGCTCGTGATCTCGTTCGCCGATTACGACATCGATAAGCCGACAGCCGGAATCGTGCTGACAGTCGACGACGTCGGCGAGATGGAGATTCAGCTGTTCTTGACGAGGTCCTGATCCTCATCCCGCCGATGGGTGATCAGGATCAGCCCGGCCCCCAGCAACAGTGACAACAACGACCACGTCAGGGCGTCGGCCAAATTGAACCCGGTCGCCGGCAGACGCGCACCGTGTAGCTGTCGGCGTCGAGGCCGTCGAAGTCGTAGTCGCCGTTCCCATCGGTATCCGTTGAGGCAACCACAGCCAGCGATCCGTCGAGCAGGACGACCGGCACGCCACCGGCGCCCGACTCACGAGGATCCTGGACCCCATCAACGTTCAGGTCGAGCCATACCCGGCCGGCCAGGGTCGCTTCCTCCACGATGACGTCCGCCGTGTCGCTCACCGGAGGCAGGGGCCCGATCGGCCCATCGGCGTTGACGGTGGCGGTGTTCGTGAAGTCGGCGGGCAATGCCACCGCGTCACAGGAGTAGGTGACCGAGCCGGCCACCGGAAGCAGCCCGATGGCGTTTCCGCACGCTGGGACCAACGGATCGGTGACGACGACGTTGGTGAGATCGACGTCTCCGGTGTTTATAGCCGTGATCGAGAACGTGGCGTCCGTACCGGTGAGGATGGTTTGGGTGGCCGGATCCTTGGTGAGGGTGATCTGCGGATCGACCACGTCAACCGCGGCAGTGTCGGTCGAATCGATGTCGGGACCGATCGACGGCGTGCCGGTGACTGTGGCCGGGTTTGTGAAGTCGGCGAGTCGGCTTGCGCCGTCGACTTTAGGAACTCGGTACAGGCTTTCGAAGGTCCTCACGACCTCATCGCCCGCTCGCCCCGGGCCCCTTGTAGCCCGGTCCCGATATCGGGAGCCGGCCCCTCGACGGCATAATCACCAAATGAACACGACGTATCGGATTGTCGGACGAGACGGAGCACACCAAACACTGGCCGTCGTTGACGGCCTGGTTGCGGAGACCACACGGCCGGGCGGCGAGACCGTCGACCTGGGGACCGGCTACATCGTCCCGGGCCTGCGAGATGCGCACTTCCATCCCGTTACTTACGCTGCTTCACTCGTGGTTCCCTCACTCAAGTCGGCCGGGGATTTCGCCGAGATCGGCCGGCGGCTCGAGGAGGCGGCGGCATCCCTGGCGACCGGGGCACCCATGAGTGCCATCCGGCTGGACGACGAATCGCTGGCGGAGGGACAGCTCCCGAACCGTCACGATCTCGATGCCATGGTGGGTGACCGGCCGCTCATCATCCACCGGTACTGCGGTCACATCGCGATGGCGAATACCGCCGCGCTGGAACTGGCAGGAGTGACGGCGGCCACGCCCGACCCGGTCGGAGGGACACTCGATCGCGACGAGCACGGAGAACCAACCGGCGTCCTGCGGGAGATGGGTATCGAATCGGTTTCGCTACCGCTCGCAGAGCGGTCGGGCCCGGCCGTGACCGATGATCAGGTCATCGACGCCATGTACGCCCTGGCTTCGGTCGGTCTCACGAGCATCGGGGGGATCGTCGGGTGCGGAGATGGGCCGTGGGCGGACCTTGGAGACCAGTTCTCACAACTCCTCCGGGTCGCCGATCGGCTCCCTATCAATGTCCGCGTGCTCGTCATCGGCCGGGACCCCGATCAGCTGCGGGATGCTGCTCAGCGGCTCGACGAGGCAGGCTCACTCCGGCTGACCTTCCTCGGGGTGAAGATCTTCGGTGACGGGAGTCTGGGCGGCCACACCGCCGCCATGCACGAGCCCTTCGCCGACGCCGACACCACCGGTCAGCTGCGCTTTGACGCCACTACCTCCAAGCCGCTGGTCGAGACGGCGCTGGCGCTGGGTGGCATCTCCGCCATCCACGCCATCGGTGACCGCGCCAACGCGGCTGTGCTCGACTTCTACAGCGACCTCATCCAGGACGGAGCCGATCCCGCTCGTCTCCGGATTGAGCATGCGTCGATCCTCGGCCCGGATGAGGTTGCCGCCTTCGCCCGCCTCGGGGTCACCGCATCGGTCCAACCGGCGTTCATGGCGTCGGAGACCGGGTGGCTCGAGAAGCGGGTCGGCTCAGATCGCCTATCGCAGTCCTATCCACTTCGCACGCTGCTCGACGCCGGAGTGCCGTTGGCCGGGGGATCCGATTGTCCGGTCGAACCGCCCCACCCCCTGCCGGGCATGGCCGCCGCTCGGGATCGCTGCGGTATCGTGCCGGCGGAGGGCCTGACGGCGCGAGAGGCGCTTGGCCTGTTCACGGTTGGGGCCGCCCGCGCCATGCTCGAGCCGGAGCCGTTGATAGCGGGCAGCCCGGCCGACTTCATCGTGCTCGATGTCGATCCCCTCGAGGCAACCCCCGACGAGCTTCGATCCGCTCGCGTCCTCGCGACCTATGTTTCCGGCGAACTCGTCGACGTGCCGGACGGCATCGTCACCTGGCAGGGGTGACTCGGCCCCCTAGACATCCGGTCGCATTGGCGGAACCTGGAGTAGCTCCGTATGATCGGCATTACGGGGCCCATCAACGGCCCTCTTTTTATTTGTTAAAGGCAGCGAAGCATGGGAATGATCGACGACTTGATGGGCGCAATGGGAGGCGACGGCCTCGGAGCGCTCGGGGGCTTGCTCGGGGGAGCAGACGAGGACACCACCAAGAATGCACTGGGGGCGGCCCTCCCGGCGATCCTCGGAGCCATGGCCAGCAACGCCTCGAAACCCGGCGGAGCCGATTCGCTGCTCGGCGCCTTACAGAAGGACCATGACGGGTCCATCCTCGACAACCTCGGCGGGTTCCTCGGACAGCCGAACACCGACGACGGCAACGGAATCCTTGGTCACGTGTTTGGCAACAGCCGTCCCCAGGTCGAACAGAACATCGCCCAGAAGAGCGGTCTCGATCTCGGAATGATCATCAAGTTCCTGCCGGTGATCGCCCCGATCATCATGGGCTTCCTCGGCAAGATGACCCGCCAGAACAACCTCGACGCCGGCGCGCTCACCAACTCCCTTCAGCAGGAGAAGAAGGCCGCCGAGGCCGGGGGCTTCGACTTCGGCAGCATCCTCGGCATGCTCGACTCAGACCGTGACGGCGACGTCAAGGACGACGTCATGAAGATGGGTAGCAGCTGGCTGAAGAAGCTTTTCAGCCGCAGGGGCTGAGCCAAGCCCACCGCCCACCGCAAACCGCCCACCGAAATCACCGCTGGCTCAATCCGGCGGTGATTTTCTTTGCCGGGGACCGGGGACTGGGGACTGGGGACTATTGCGAGTAGTTAGAGCTGTTTCTGAACGTCTCCAGCACATGGACGTTGACGAGCGCCGCCGTCTTGGAGGCTCGCGCCTCGGTCAACGCTCCGGTGAGCTGACTCGCCTTGCGAACAAAGCTGCCGTGGCCGCCGAGGCCCGACACCATGGCGTGATATGGACGGACTCCGAGGTCGGTGGCCACCAGTCGATCGGGATAGAACGCCGCGTGGAACGTCTTGATGTTGTTCCACACTCCGTCGTTGCCGACCACGCCGAGGATCGGCAAGTCATGGCGAAGGTACGTGTCGTACTCCATGCCGTGGAATCCGAACCCGCCGTCGCCGAAGACGATGCCCACCTCCTTGTCGGGGTGCACGACCTTGGCGGCGAGGGCATACCCGGGACCGGTTCCGAGCGTTCCAAATGGACCGGGATCGAGCACATGCCCTGGATGGGACACCTGCAGCCATTTGGCGGTCGTCGAGACAATGTCGCCTCCGTCGACAGCGACGATGGCGTCGGGTCCAAAAAAGGCGGCTACTTCGCGACCGAAGCGTTCGGGATGGACCGGGGCATCGGCCGAATCCGCCAGGGCGGCCGCGGCCGCGAGCTTCTCGGCCTCGCTCGAGCGGAGCTGGTTTGTCCAACCGGCCAGGTTGTTGCGACCGTACGTCGCCCGGTGGGCGCCGAGCAGTTCGAGGAATCGTCCCGGGTCGGCAACGACCCCGATGTGGGCGGCCCGGTTCCAACCGATCTTCGTTGGCTCGGCGTCCACCTGTACGACGGTCGCATCGACATTGATCTTGGCGCCATAACCGGTCCGAAAGTCCCAATCGACGCCAAGGGCAAGAACGAGGTCGGCCTCCCGAAACGCCTCACTGCGGGTTCGATTACCAAGGAGTTCGTGACCGAACGGGAGCGCCCCGCGGGCGGCACCGTTCAGGTAGACCATGGCACCAAGGGCTTCGGCGAACGGCAGTAGGGCCGACGCCACCTGTGGCCGAAGGCCACCGCCCGCGAACACCACCGGTCGTTTGGCCCGCAGCAACAACTCGGCGATCCGCTCGACGACTGCATCCTCCACGCCGACGGCTTCGCTTGGTCGGTAACTCACGGGCCACTCGACAGAATCCTCCGCCACCATGTCGGCCTGCACGTCGAGGGGAACATCAAGAAAGACGGGCCCGCCCCGGCCGGC
>CAXMQV010000143.1:0-1769 GCA_964195905.1 uncultured Gammaproteobacteria bacterium | reverse complement strand
TGGGATCGAGCCGTCGGTCCGCTTCAGTTCATTCCCGAAACCTGGAACCGTCGAGGACGCGACGGTTCCGGCGACGGCTACGCCGACCCGCAGAACATCTACGACGCGGCCTACAGCGCGGGGCGTTACCTCTGTGCCCTCGGCGGTGACATCGGCACCCGGTTGGCGTTGAAGGATGCGTACTTCGGCTACAACAACTCCTCGGCCTATGTGGCCGATGTCGTTGCGAACGCCGACCGCTACTCGGCGTTCGACTTGCCGTTGCCCGTGGATTCCCAGGAGCTCGAGCAGGCCGGCTGACAGCGTCAACTGTGGTTGACGTTGTGGAGAAGTCGGCTCGAGCTGGGGATGGATGGTGGGTTTCGCGCTGAACCCTGGGGATTTCCCCTCAACCCCTTGACCGGGCCGCGCCGAGTCAGCAGGATGCCTTTTGTCGACGCAAGAGCCCCGGCTCTGGGATGCCGAGATGAGGGAAAGGGCGCAAGTCCGGAACTTCGGATCGGGTTCCTCAGTAATGGGGTGAGGGCGACGACACGGCAAGATCAGGTCGGTTTCCTTCGGGGAACCGGCGGGTCGACCGGAGGCACGGAGGTGTGAGACCGGACTGACCGGATGGTTCCTGACGGGGGCCGCCGGGAGGGACGGAGGAGCACCGCCAGCCGGAGGGTCCGCCGCCGTCAGGCGCACACCACGGGGTGTGAGGCCGGGAGGGGGAACACACCCGCCGGAGGGTACGTGTCAAGGTCGCATTGAGACGGGTTCACTCCGACGGGGGTGGGACCGGGTCGAAGCGGGCCGGTGCCGCCGGGTACCAAAGGTCGAATCAGGCGCACAGAACCGAGACGATCGGGACTGGGAGTCAGAACCACGCCTCGCAAAGGCAGGTTCCATAGGCAGGACGTTCCGACGGGGCGGCCAGGCCGGGTGATCGAAACCGATTCGAGGCCCCGAGGAGTTGACCGGTGAAAGCCGGGAGGCTACTCGGGGTCTTGTTCTTTTTCAGTCGTCCTTGAGTGCCACTGCGTTCGGTGTGACGTTCATCTTCGGCTCGTACTCGACTGCTGCCACGGTTGTGCCGTCGGCTCCCATGGAGGCCCGCAGTTGACTGCGACAGTCGTCGCACGGGGCGTAGTAGTCGACGTCGGCGATCGAACCGCATCGAGGGCAGGTGATTTCCATTTGCCGAGTGTCGCGCGGACCCGTCGGACAACGGGTGATCGGGCGAATCCAGGTACACTCCGGCGGCCCTCGGGAGGGGCATCGAATGGTCCACGAGCACACAGACGACAAGGTGGCGAGGCCGGTCGTCATCGGCGCAGGACCGGCAGGCCTCACGGCGGCCTACCAGTTCGGCAAGCTCGGACACACCACCGGCGTTCTCGAAGCCGACGACGTCGTCGGCGGAATCTCACGGACGGCGGCGCGAGACGGCTGGCGATTCGACATCGGCGGCCATCGCTTCTTCACTAAAGTTACGCCGGTATCGGACCTCTGGCACGAGATCCTGCCCGATGAGGACTTCCTCCTGCGGCCCCGCATGAGCCGGATCTTCTACCGGGGCAAGTTCTACGACTACCCACTCAAGGCTTTCAATGCGCTCGGCAACCTGGGTGTGCTCGAGGCGTTTCGGTGCGTACTGTCCTATGTCTGGGCCCGGATCCGCCCGCCGAAGGACCAGACATCGTTCGAGGGGTTCGTCGCTGCCCGCTTCGGCTGGCGGCTCTATCGCACCTTCTTCAAGACCTATACCGAGAAGGTCTGGGGTGTGC
>CAXMQV010000142.1:0-33898 GCA_964195905.1 uncultured Gammaproteobacteria bacterium | reverse complement strand
CCGGCCTGGGCGCTTTCCAGCACCACGAACTCGAAGAGCTTCTGGTCATCGCGTTCGGGGGTGCCCCACTCGTCGTCGTGGTAGGCGACGTAGAGGGGGTCGGTGCCGGCCCAATCGCATCGTGTGTCAGGTGCCATGGCGGCCAGCGTACCGTGGGTACGCTCTCGAAATGCCAGACGAGCCCGAGCCGACCCTCCCATCCTCCGAGCTGTGGGACGACGTATACGCCCGCGGTGGTACCAGCGGGACCGGGAGCTACGGCCGACTCGCCGAGTTCAAGGCCGACACTGTCAACCGGCTGCTGATCGAGCACGCCATCGAGTCGGTGATCGAACTGGGGTGCGGTGACGGCCATCAGGCGTCGCTCATCGACTATCCCCGCTACCTGGGCCTCGACACCTCGCCCATGGCCATCGGGTTGTGCCGGGAGCGATTCGGGGACGATCCGACCCGGGAGTTCCGGGCCTATCAAACCGGAGATGAGATTCAAGAACGGGCCGACATGTCTATCTCGCTCGACGTTGTCTACCACCTGCTCGAAGACGAGGTCTACGACCGGTACATGACCGACCTTTTCGCAGTCGGCACCCGGTTCGTGGTGGTGTACTCCTCCGATACGGAGGAAGCAGCCGAGTGGCCGGAGGTAAGACACCACGGTTTCACCGATTGGGTCCGAGACCGGGAGCCAGATTGGGTACTGCGCCAACGGATTCCTAACCGTTATCCCTATGTCCCCGGTGACGTCGACTCGTCCTGGGCCGACTTCTACGTCTTCGAGAGGCGGCCGGTCCGGCGTCGGTGGTGGAGCTCTCGCCGGTAGCTCCGTTGCGAGACGGGGAGCGGCCTCGTCGCATATGAATCCCGGCAGCCGATATCGTGGCCCCCATATGGTCCAAACAGCCAGCCGACTCAGCCGTCCCGGCCTCTGGTTCGCCGGTGCTTTTGCGGTCCTTACCACGGTCGTGTTCGCCGGTTGGACCGACGGTCTTGACGACTGGTGGTACTCGACGATGGTCGATCTCGAGAACGGCGTCTTCGTGTCGTTCGCCCGGGGGCTGCACAGCCTCGGGACCCCTCAAGGGAACACGGCGTTGGTTCTCCTTGGGGTGGCGCTGCTTCTCCTCGGCAGGCGATTCGGTGCCGCCGCCCTCTGGAGCCTCATGGTGATGACCGCCCTGGCTCTGTCAACAGCTACCAAGGCGCTTTTTGATCGCACGAGGCCTCTCGATGGACTGGTCAACGAATCCTCCGCCTCCTATCCGTCCGGTCATGTGATGGTCACCGCCGCCGCGACCGGATTCGGGCTGGCGGTGGTGTGTGGAATGCTCTGGCCGCACCGGTCACGGCAGTTCATGAGCCTGGCCGTGGTGTATCTCTTCGCGATGGCCTGGAGCCGCACCTATCTCCGCGCCCACTGGCTCACCGACGCGGTCGGTGGAGCCCTGTTCGGAGTGGCTGCGGTCCTGGTGATCGCCGGGTTCGCCCGTGCCTTTGTGCAGCGGGAGATCCCGCCTCCCGAAGGCTCAATCGCTACTCACCATTGAAGGCCGGGTCACCCAAAGAGGGGCAGTCGACCGCCACGCTCAGGGCCGAGCAGACTTGCCGCATGCGATCGTCACTCAAGCGTCCGAGACGCTCGGTCAAGGCCCCGAGTGAGACGCTCTCAATGGAGTCGAGATTTACCGCCGACCGACGGGGAATGGGGTCGATGGCTTCCTCAAGGATGACCTCGCTTGGGAGATCGCGGATGTTGGTCGTGCACGGCGCGACCAGGGTCCGCCCAAGACGGGGGATGGCTGCATCCCGAGAGAGGACGATGACCGGCCGGCGGTTGATATCGGGCAGATCACACCACCAGACCTCTCCCCGGAGGGGTTGGGCGTTCATGACGCTCCTGCGGCCCGCCGAAACGAGGCCAGGTCACCCCAATCGTCCGGTTCCTCGAGAGGATGCCGGTCATAGGCGGCGTATGCGGCGTCGATCTCGGTGGCTCGATGCCGCGTGAGGAGTGCCTCGAGCGCTTCGTCCAGGAGGGTGGCGTCGTTGAGGTCCGCCCGGAGCCGGCGGGCTTCGGTGATCAGCTCTTCGTCGACGGTGGTGCTCACTCGTACCCGGGCCATGCTATAAGCATGCCACAAAGATGCCACACTCACAACCACGGTGCTAGGCCAGCGCTACCTGGGTGAGGTCCACTTCGCCGCCGGAAACCAGATAGCCGCGGCCGATGGGGAGACGGCTTCCCTTCGGTCGCGGAAGCTGAACCCCGAACAGATCTCCGTCTGTGAGCGGTGAAGGGTCGAGGATCAGCCCGGTTCGGGAACGGCGCACCTCCTGGGTCCAGTGTCCGTACGTCGTCCGCAGGACGTCGGCTCGTCCGGCCGCAATTACGCGGGCGTGGCGGGGGCGATCGGCCAGGAATCGCTGGAGGGCACCGGAGGCGTCGGAGACGAAGTCGGCGTCGTCGATGAGTACGAGGTAGTGCCCGTCGGCGGGGAGATCGGCCAGCATCGGACCGGGGTCCTTGTCGAAGACGCGGATCTCGGGGAGGTCTCGTAGTGGTGACGGTCGCGGAACGAAGGCGAGGATCTCGAGGTCTGGTCTGTGCCGGGCAACGGTGGCGGCGATAGCGACCAGGCAGCTGCTTCGTCCGGAACGGCTGCTGCCCGCCACGAGGGCACCGTCGCCTTCGCCCAGCGTCCAGCCGACGACCTGGAGATTCGAATCGCCGATCCCGATGGGCAGATGCCACAACTGGTCGGTCAGTCTGGCCTCGTCGATGATCTCGCTCAACTTCACCTCAGGAGGGAGGATCTCGATGGCTGCCGGAGGGCGCTTGGCTGGTGGTCCGCCAATGGTCTCGACCGGAAGCGGCTGGTCGAGTTGGACCTCATGACCGGTCGCGAGGTTGACGGCCCGGCCCGGGACGAAAGCCGGAATTGAGCTTCCGTAGAGCCCGAACCCGCTCAGCTCGTTTGGGTCGGCCAGGCTCATGATGAGCCTCTCGGCAACCACCGACCCGACCGCGCTTGGGAAGGCTGAGGCGCGCTTGGCGGTAGCGATCGTGTAGATGCCGAGCCCGGGCCCGTCGGTGATGATCCGGTGCAAGGAATCGAGGTGCCGGTGATCCCCGGCCTCGTCGAACTCGGTCCGCAAGCCGGTGTAGTCGTCGATCAACAGCACGATGGCCGGTAGGTCGCGGAGCGTGCCGGTCGAGGCGACGTGGCGGCGTCGCTCCTCGACCTCCCCCCGGAGGAGACGGATGAGCCGTTGCTGGCGTTCAGAATCGTCGGCGCCCACCATGGCGCCGGTGTGGGGGAGGGGCCGGAGGTCCAGCAGGGCCTGGCCGTCGTAGTCGATTCCGTACAGGTGAACCCGGTCGGCGGAGTACACCGAAGCCAACCTGGTGGCGATAGCGAGGAGGGCGGTCGACGTGCCGGCCCCGGCGGCTCCGTAGATGAGAAGGTTGCCGCGATCCCCGCTCCAGGTGAACGGCACCTGCGCCTGGCGGTAGGGATCATCCAGGAGGCCGATGGTCACCCCGATGCTGTCATCCATGGCGGTGGCGGCTACCGCTCCCGGGGCCAGGACCGCCGGCAAGGGCTCCAACCAGGGCCGGCGGGCAGGAGGCAAGCCTGAAGCGGCGGCGGCATCCCGGATGGCGGCGACCAGGTTCTCGAGATCGGTCGGACCGGACGGCACCGGCTTGGCGGCAACCGGTCGGGGCTCGTACCCGAAGGGGAACTCCATAATCTCAGGTGCCTGCGCGTCGGCCCCGGCGCCGGTCACAAGGGCGGCCTGGAAGGGGAAGGTCTCGGCGGGGCCGCGTCGAAGATAGGCCCGGCCCGGGAGCCGCCGTCCGATAGAGGCCGCCCGATTGTCACCGATGACGTCGGTGGAGTCGGCTCCATCCTGAACCCGCAGGGCGATGCGGAGATTCGTGTTGGCACGGATGTTTTCGCTCACGACGCCGCTCGGCCGTTGGGTCGCCAGGAGCATGTGCACCCCCAGGCTGCGTCCGCGCTGGGCGATGTCGACGAGCGACGCCACGAATGCCGGCAGCTCCTTGGCGAGTGCTGCGAACTCGTCAATGATGACGACCAGACGGGGGAGTGGATCGTCCGAGACGATCTGGTATTCGGTGATGTCGGCTGCTCCCGCCCCCCGGAGACATCTTTCGCGGTGGCGGAGCTCGGCCTCGAGGGACACAAGAGCCCGCTCCCCGAGGTGAGCGTCGAGGTCGGTGACGAGACCGACCGTGTGGGGTAGCTCGGCACAGGCATCGAAGGCGCTGCCGCCCTTGTAGTCGATGAGCACGAAATTGAGTCCGGTCGGAGGCACACTGGCAGCCATCGAAGCCACCATGGTCCGGAGTAGTTCGCTCTTTCCCGATCCGGTCGTTCCCGCCACCAGCCCATGGGGGCCATCGGCGACGAGATCAATCACGAGAGGCCCGGTCTCGGTCTCGCCCACCGGGGCGGCCAGTGATCCTGCCGGCTGGGCTCGCCAGCGAGCCATGATTCGGCTTGGGCTGACCTCACCGAGATCGAGGAGCGAGGCGAGACGGGAACCGGTCGGAAGATCGCCGCCGGATTGGCGTAGATCAGGGTCCTCGAACCGGGCCAGGGCGATGGCCGCCTGTTCTGCCACCTCCGGTGCGGCCTGCAGTCCCACCCGGGCTTCAACGAGGACATCCTCAGCCGGTCGCCGCAGGCGGGACCGTCGTTTCGACACTTCCAGGACGGTTGTGCACGACGAGGGCAATTGGTCTCCGATCACGATGCCCGCCACCGGTGAGCCCATGCCCGCCAGTACGTCGCGAATCGGAGCCTGATCCTCATCGGCCAGGTCATCGAGGTCGACGAGCACCAAT
Organism: uncultured Gammaproteobacteria bacterium; assembly: GCA_964195905.1. Classification (GTDB taxonomy): domain Bacteria; phylum Actinomycetota; class Acidimicrobiia; order Spongiisociales; family SHLN01; genus SHLN01. The sequence continues at coordinate 29,028 of CAXMQV010000142.1, read as the reverse complement.
GTCAGGTTCTGTTTCTCAACCGGAGTCCCGAGTGGCGATGGTGCCGGACGCTCACCCAGCAGGCGGAACAGGGCCGCCACTTCGTCGGGGTCGGCGGCCAGCATGCGCTGCTCGGCCGACCGATCGATCACCGTGTGAGGCAGCCATTTGGTCCACTCCCAGTCGCCCCGCCGTCCCGGCTCGGTGACGACAGCGATTCGGAGGTCCGAGGGCCCATGGTGGACGGCGGCCTGCAGCAGCAGGGCGGTGGCCATGCCGACCGCTTCGGGGCGGCTGCCGGCGATGCCAACGACCCGGCCGGCGCCGGTATCCACGATGACCGGGCTCATGAGGAGGCCACTGTGCTCGGCCAACAGTGCCTCGGCCTCGGGAGCGATGCCGACGGCGGGGGTATCCAGGGTCGGGTGCCAGCGAGTGGTGCCGTAGCCGGCCAGGAGTTGGAGGAAATCGGCGTGATGGGGACGCCGTTCCCACAAGCGGTCGCTCCCCCTTTCGGCTCGGCCGGCGGTTTCGGCGAGATCAGGCTGCTCGGCCAGCAACCGGGCGCGTTCGAGGGCGGTTGCCGCGGTGAGCTCCAATTGGAGGCGCTCCAGCCGCGCGTTTAGCTCCCGATCACGCTCGCGGCCTTCCCGGCGGAGGCGGGAACGGTCCTCGAACCAGTTGGCGGTGACCATGATGGGGCTCAGGAGCGCGAACAGGAGCATGTAGGGGCTGAAGAGAAACGCCATGGCGATTCCGGCCACCAGCGGAGCGAGCGCGGTGGCCCACCGGAATCGCTGCGGCCGTCCCGCGGGCGGGGGCGCCCCGGGCACGGCCAGCCCCGGCAATCGAGCGGTCCCAAGCGTTCGGGGCGGTCGATTGAAGGGAACTGTTCCCCGCCGGCGGGGATGCTCGCGGGTCAATGGAGGATCGGCTTGATGGGGGCGAATGATGATGGCGGAAGGGCCGACTGTGAGTATGGATCCGGGCTTCAGGGTCGTGCCGCCGACGAGGAGATCACCGTCGAGGGCGACGTTGGTGAGACTCGGGACGGGGCGTACTTCGACGGTCCCGGCCTCTGTCACGGTAATGGGCAGCTCGACCGCCGCCAGACCTGCCCCGGCGACGACGATGTTGGTGGTCTCGGAGCCCCCGACCGCGTAGTCGCCGGCCGCGAGGGCGAGCCGACATCCCGAGCCCGGTCCCGCCACGATGCACAGGTCGGCAAGTGGTTCCGCCGGATGGTCCGCCGTCAGATCGAATTCGACGATTGATCCGGTGTGGAGCGCGATAGTGCCGAGAGGGGAATCAATCGGGACCAGCCTGCCGTCAACGGACACGTGGGCCCCGGGGTCGATACCGAGTCGTTTGGCCAGCGCGGCGGGTGTTGTCTCGCGCCACCCGGGGACGGTTAGATCCCACTGTCGGTCCGGGGTGCGGGCGACGATTTGCATCGAATGACTAGCGCCAGTTGGGAGGGGGAGACGAGGTGGTCGAGTCGACCCCGATGTCGGCCGGAGCGTCGGCGGCAATGGGCTGCACAACCGCCCCGGCGGCGGCTTGCTCAACCGCCTCGATTGTGGCGGCCCGTCGATCGAGGTCTGTCGCCACCCTGCGTAGATCGCTGCCGACTCCATCGCAACACCGGTCAAGTGCCGCGCCTTCGACTGCTAGATCGGTCGCCGCCGGTCCCACCCAGACCTCGTCGAGTTGCCGGTAGGCCGGCTGGAGCGGCCCGGCCTCCAGCCGGCCGGCGAGCCATCGGAGGGTCCCGGCGTGGCGGCGAAGCGACTGCGACCAACTCGACACGGGACCCTCCTCTCTTGCTTCAGGATCAGGCGCCCAGGCCGGTGGCTGCCGCGATGTTCCGCTTGTTGGCGCCGACTACTTCACGGGCTTCCTCGAGGGCGGCGACCAGATTGCTGAGCGCCGTCTTGAATTCACCGTCCCACTTGCCGCGGAACTCATCGGCGTAGCGGCCCACCCACGTCGTGTTGCCGACCACCCCGTTGATGCGCCCGATCAGGTCGTTAACGGCGCCCGCCTCGTTGCCGAACTGCGTTTCCATGCTGGCCATCTGCTCGAGATTGGCTCCCACCATGATGCTCATGTCGTATCCCTTCCGTTGACCGCAGCGTATCCGCGGACCCTGGTATGAGACGATATAACAGAGTTTAAAATCTGTCAAGCAGAGAAGACGATTGACAACAAAATATAAGGATATATGATTAGCAACAAGATTGCTTGAGGAGGACCAGTGGAAGAGCCGTTGCCAGCCCGAGAACGCTCAATGCGGGTCGTTCGACACCTTGATCACGACGCCGTTGACGCCCGTCTCAATGCGTCACTCGTCGAGTACGGAAGGGTGAGTCGACAGGCCGGACTCACTCCTGAGGAAGCTGTCGGGCGGTTGCGCCGACTCCTCGACCACGAAGCAGACGCTCGACCGACCCGATGGCACCCGGTCTGGCGGTTCTCATCCATGCCGGTTCGCCAGATCGTGATCGGAGCAACCGGGGCGCTCCTTCTCTTCACCATCGTGGCGGTGGGGATGACGATGCGGACTTCTCGCGGTGGAGCCGCCTCCGAACCGCCGGGCCCGGCGGCCACCGCGGCTCCTTCCCCGGGTGTGGCCGGGTTCGCGGAGCTGTTTGTCGCCGTGTACCTGGGGAAGGCGGGCGAGGGCGCCGAACACCACCTCGAGCCGTTCCTCTCCGAGTTGCCCGATCTACCCGGACTCGCCCCTGGGCGGTTGTATGTGCAAAACCTGGCCACGCTGGCGATTCGCTCAGATGAGGATGGATGGGTCGTTGAAGTCGCCGCCCAGGTGCTCCAGCGAATGGACACGGGATACGGCGATCCCGTGATTCAGCGGTACCGGGTGGCCGTCCGCGACGAGGGTGGTCTCATCGCCGGCTCGCTCCCGGTTCTCACCGGCGGGATGTGAGGTGGGGTACGCATTCATCGACACGGCCGGCTTGCGCGAGCGACGATCCAAGCTGGAATTGGCGGCGACCGAGATTCGAACCGTCCGAGACCAGGCATCGACCGTACTGAGCGCAGTTGGTCACGGGCGATCCAACCTCGCCGGGCTCACCGACGCCGTCTCCGTGGCCGACTTCTGGACGGACCGCATCACCCGCTGTGTGGCCGACGCGGAGCTCGGACCAGGCTGGCGCGTCGTCGGCCGGTTGGTCGCCACGGTGTCCGACGGCTTCACGACACTACGCAGCTACGGCGCGGCGGTTGATGTCAACGGGCCCGACCTCCCCTTCACCAGCCCATGAACCACCCGACAAAGGCGGCTCGCCCTGCCCGATTCGAGAACATTGTCACAAGCGAGAGGAGCTCCGATGCACAGGGGATCGGAGTGAGAGATCGGGCTCGGCTGATGGGCCTGGTCGGGGCCGAGATGGTGTCCGTGGGAGCGCTTCACCGACTCGGGCGGTCGGACGGCTTCGCCATTGGCTGGTCGGACCTGTCCGCATGGTTCGAAAGCGCTCCGTTTGAGGATGCCGCCGGCGCCGTCGTTCTCGTGGTAGCCCTCCTCATTGCCTATTGGCTTCTCTTCTCCACACTCGCCTATCTGGCTGCGTCGGTGTCTGGTCGACCGAAGGTGCTCGGAGCGGCTGACTGGCTCACCCTTCCATCGGTTCGTCGCCTCGTGAACCGGGCGGTGGCCCTGTCGATAGCGGCCTCGGCAGTGACGGGGTCCCTGGCTCCTGCGGTGGCGGGATCGTTGGCTCCTGCGGACGCCGGGCTCATGGGTGGAGCGGCCGGCGGGCCGGTGATCGTGGAGGTCGATCAATCGGGAAGGTTCTTCCCTCCCGGGACCCAAGAGTCCCCGGCGGCGAGCGAGGAGAACTCCTCGGAGATCATCGTACCGCCACATCTCGAGCCGTCCGCTCCGGTTGCAGATGAGCCCCGACCAGTTGAAGATCACTCACCGGCTGTGGAAGCTGCTGTCGAGACCACTGTCGATGGCCCGGTCGTTCACTCTGTCACGGTTCGGCGGGGCGATCACCTCTGGAGCCTGTCGGAGCACCACCTGTCCCGGGTCCTCGGTCGGTCCGACCTCGGCGATCATGAGATCGCCCGCTACTGGGTTCGAGTGATCGAAGCCAATCGTGGCACGATCCGCTCGGGCAATCCGGATCTCATCTACCCCGGTGAGGTCATCGTGCTTCCGGCCGTTCCTACGACACCGTAAGAGTGCGAAATTCCCTGGAAAAGCCCGAAATAGTTGACTACTGTCCGTGGTGGGCTAACACCAAGGGAGTGCAATATGCGGCATCGACTCAGGCGAGCCGGCTGGTGGGTTCGGAGACTTCGCGGTAAGCGTCTGCTGGGTCTCGTGACCCTGGTGACTGCGGCGGTGGTTGGTGGATGGATCTACGGCGGGCCCACTTCGGCCGCCGTCGGTGGTGTTGTTGGGCTGGTCATCGTGGGGATTCTCCTCGCAAGGCCGGTGGCCGCCCTCGCCAAGCGACTGTTCTTGCGGACCCCTCCCTGGCGGGCCGAGCCTGGCCCCCTGGCATTCGCCGGGGTCGAGCTCGGGTTCAACGTCGAGGGGTTCGTGGCGGGTGAGACGCCCCGCCAGCTCGTGGACAAGATTGCAACCCCCGGCGGCCGCTTCGCGTCCGGCGAGTTCAGCCTCGAATTGTGGCTGGTAGCCAGCGACGCCCAGGGCCAGGATTGGACAATTGTGCAAGAGCTGGATCTCCCCCCTGCCGGGAAGACCGCCTGGACCAGCTCGGTAGACGGCTTGCTGTCGTTCGCCGATTTCGACGAGACGGGACAGCCCAATCCCTTCCGCGCCACGCAACGTCTCGCCAAAGAGGAGCTCGACGTTCCACTCGTCGACATTGATATCCTCGGATGGGGTCGCGAGCAGCAGGCTCCGGCCGGGGCCCGTGACACTGTCGTGGCGTTCGTTCGGACGTCCCTCGGGGCCGAGAAGCTGAGCGGATTCGAGTATCCGAGTGGCCGGGACGAGCGCATGGCCCACCTGGTGCCTATCAGCCTGGAAGGTATGGCGAAGTCACTCGGGTGGGGTCATCCTTTGAGTTGGCGGGGTGGCTCGGTGTTTGGGCTCCTCGAGCTTCTCGAGATCACCCATCCGGGAGCCTGGACGGCGCTCGAGAAGAGCGTCGCGCTCCGGTGGCATGAGAAAGGGATGTTCGCTCGCGTTGAGCGGGGAACCGAGAGAGTCACCGAGCGGGCGGTCGCAGCCGGCTTCTGACACCTGGTCGTCGGTTGCCAATCGCGCACCGAACGCCACCGAACCGATACGCTCAGTTGCATGGACCTGAAGATCCTTCGAATGCTGGCCTATGGATGGATTCCCGTGCTCGCTGCCCTCATTGCCATCGCCGTCCTCATCGATGGAGGAGACGAGTGGCCGGTGCTCGGCACCGTCCTCGTCTCGGTGGCGGGTCTCGCCTCTCTCCTCGGAATTGGCTGGCTCAGGCAGCGTCCCATCGCCCCCGGTGACGCCGGAACCTACGGCACAACCGTCCTGATCAAGCTGGCCCTCATGGAGATCGTTGGGCTGATCGGATTCGCCCTGGCGGTGTCGGTCGGCCCCTGGTGGTTGTCCTTGCTCGGAGCGGGATTCTCACTGGCCGGCCTAAGCCTTGCCTGGCCGTCTGCCTCCGACCAGGAACGCCATGAGTTGCTGTATCTCATCTAGGTCACCGGTCACCGGTCACCCGTCACCGGCAAGCAGTTGACAGACAATGGTCACAGTGGGCAGCGAAGACTCGCGCCGACGTGCCTTTGGCCGCCCGAAGGGTTTCCCACCCAACCGAAGCCAAAGGCGTTCAGGTGACCGGCGACCGGTGACTGGTGACTAGTTCTTGTGTGCGGGCGAAGAACCACCCGCAGTGGTACGGTGTCCCCAGTAGGCCACGGTGCGTGGCTTCCGGCTAGGACGGGGAGCCAGACTGGAGGGAGCACCGTATGTTGAGGGACAGCCTTCTGACGGGGTTCAGAATATGGGGAGTTCGCCGGATTCAGGCCCGGACGGTGCTTGTCGTCGGGGGTTCGTTCGCGCTGATTGTCTTCCTCGGATTCTGGATTTGGCGGGTCGCCCTCATCGCGGTCGGTGCGCTGCTCGTCGGCATCGCGTATGTGAAGCAGCGTTTGGGGACCGCTGAGGAGATACCAGATCCGGCGGGCCACGGTTGGGTGTTCGGTGGCGAGCGCTTCGCGTTCCGGTCGGTCAGTGAGGTCATCGATCGGAGGCCCCGTGAGATCACGGAACGGTTGGCGGCCCGCTACCGCCCGGACCAGACAGTCGAGATGGTTCTGTGGCTCGTCGCCAACGACGGAACGGGCCAGCCGTGGACGCTGGTCCAGGATCGGTTCGCAGACCCGCTTCCCTCCATCACTGCCAGTGCCGTTGGCGTCGTCCCTGGTGCCTGCGATCCTTACCTGGAAGCGCAGCGACTTTCTCTGAACGAAACCGGCCTGGCGCTCGCAGATGTGCTCATCGTCGGGTGGGGGACCGACTCGTCGCTCGATTCACGCCGCGATGTCATCGTGGTGATCGGAAGAACCAGCGTCGGTGCCGAGAAGCTCGGCTCCCACATGTATGAGGGTGGCGGCCGCCGTTCCCATCTTGTCGAGCTGCATCCCGATTCGGTTGCCCGTTCATTGGGAAGCGTTGATGCTCGCCGGTGGCAGGCTGCGGCCGTCCGCGGCATGGTTCGCACGATGGAGGTCCTGTATCCGGGATCCGGCGCGCTGCTCGAAGAGATGGTGGCCGATCCGTGGCGGAACCGACGGATGTTCACCCGGCTGGGACGCCTCACCGAGGGTGGAGAGGATCAGCAGCCAATGGTTGTGAATCCGGTCGTCTTGAAGGTGGTCAACGGAGGGGTCGTCGAAGAGCCCGAACTGCGCGGTCCCATCGACCACGACCGGGCTCTCAACTGGGAGTGGTCCTCCCGGGCGGTTCCCACCCGCTACAGCTAGGCAGATCGATCGCCCCGACTACACTCCCGTCCCTGCGGGACGTAGCGCAGCTTGGTAGCGCGCATCGTTCGGGACGATGAGGTCGCGGGTTCAAATCCCGCCGTCCCGACAGAGAAGCTCCTGGTGACATTGTCACCAGGAGCTTCTGATTTTCCGTACCCGCCTTTCCTTCCCCGCCCTTGAGGGCGGGGTGGCTCCGCCGGAGGCGGAGACGGGGCGGGGGAGGCCGGGAACCTCTTGTTTCGAGCTATGGGAGGAGGTCCGGTGCGCCCCTAGATCTCCACTCGTAGACGGGCGATCCGGCGCCGGTCCATGAGCAGCACGGTGAGAGTCACACCGTCGACGATGATCCGATCACCTTCCTCGGGGATCCGGCCCGACTCGTCCATGAACAGCCCGGCCACCGTCGAGTAGTCGCCGCGGGGGAGCGGGCGATCGATTTCGGATTCCAATTCATCGACATCGGTCCGGCCGTCAACCACCCAGCGGGCGGGTCCTGCCGGAACGATGGAGGGAACGGCCGGGTCGTACTCATCGTGAAGGGACCCGACCAGCTCGGAGATGACATCCTTGATAGTGGCGATTCCTTCGACCCCGCCGTGCTCGTCGACCACGACCCCAAATCCGAACCGGCTGCGGCGCATCTCCTGAAGCACAGCCAGCACCGGCCGCGATTCGGGGATGTAGGTGGGAGGGCGGAGCAGTCGGGCGATTTCGGTGGACGACGCATTCGGCGGGAGCCGGAGCAGGTCCTTCACGGCCAGAATGCCGAGGATCTCGTCGCGGGTTTCCGCCACGACCGGGAATCGGCTGTGCCCGGTGGCAGTGACGGCCTCCTGCACCGCTTGCTGCGAGAGCGGGATCGTCAACGAGACCATGTCGACCCGCGGAGTCATCACCTCCCGAATTGCCCGGTCGGCGAGGGAGAAGAGCGCGTCGATGATTTCTCGCTCGGCTGCCTCGATCTCCCCGGAGCTCTCGCCCAGAGCCGCCAGAGCCCTGATGTCGTCCTCAGTCACTGCGGAAAGCCCGCCACCGAGCTTCACCCTGAACAGTCGGAACAGGCCGCGATTAATGAACGTGAAGGAGGTGCTGAACGGCTGGAGCACTCGGGAGAGGGTGGAAATGGGGCCGGCAACCAGGAGGGAGAAGCCTTCCGGGTGGCGGTGCGCCAGCGTCTTGGGCCCGATCTCTCCGAATATCAAGATGATTGCGGTCAACAGAAACGTGACGATCCATGGCCCCCACGACTCCCCGGCCAGGTCGATGAACAGTGCGGTGGCCACCGAGGCCGCCAGGATGTTTACGAAGTTGTTGGCGATGAGCAGCGTGCTGAGGGTGCGGTCGGGCTCGGCCAGCAATGCCTCCAGCTTGCGCCCCCGGCGGTCGCGGGCCGCCAGCTGATGAACCCGTTCGCGCTGGATTCCGATGATGGCGGTCTCCGAGCCAGAAAAGAACCCGGATGCAACGATGCAGGCGGCCAGGATGCCGAGGTAGAGCAGGTGGATGCCGCTCACGTGCCTGTGGCCGGCTCCTCGGTGAGCACGGAGCCGACCGCAGTCCGAAGCTCGGCGGCATCGAACGGTTTCGTTACCCAGGCGTCGGCGGCCGCCCGCTTGGCAATAAAGGAGTCGATGCTCCGATCGAGTAGCAGAATGACCGGCAGTTCGGGGAAATCAGTGGCGAGGGAAGCCTCTTTGAGCGCTCTGGCCATCGCCATGCCGCCCATAACTCCCACCTGCATATCGATGATGGCAACGTCCGGTCTGAGCTCGGTGACGGCATCCGTCAACGTGCGCGGGTCGTCGTGATCATGCAGTGAGTAGCCGGGAAGGCTGAGGGCGGCCCGAACATCGTTCCGGACCCACTCCGTGTCGGCCACCACGAGGATTGTTCGCATACCGGGAGAGTAGTCCACCAGTCACCTGTCACCAGTCGCCGGTCGCCTGCTGACCCTCAGCGGCCCTCGGCGGTCCCCGGACACCCGAGAGTCCGTAAGATCACCCCGATGCTCAGACGTTTCGTGCTTCTCATGCTGGCCGGTCTCGTCCTGCTCATCGGCCTGCCGGCCGGTGCTCAGGAGGGTCGGTTCATCGATGTCATCAAGGTGAGCGGTCCGCTCGATGAGCGGATGATCGACTTCACTATCGGCACCATCGAGGACGTGGCCCCGACGTCCGAGCTCATCATCATTCAGCTCGACTCACCGGCGGCCCTCGAGGATCGCATCGGAGAGCTTTGGGGCACTATCGCTCATCCGCCCGCCCCGCTCGCTGTGTGGATTGGACCCGAGACGGCCGTCGCCTATGGGGGCGCGGTGCATCTGCTTGCTCTGGCGCCGATTCGACTGGCTGCGCCCGGGGCGAAGGTGGGCGCCGCCAGCCCCAGATACCACCCCGAGTCGTCAGATCTCGGGGCCTCGCCTGCGCAAGAAGCAATCGATGACGCAGGGCTCGGAGCCGAGCGTGTCACGATCGACCGCCCGATCGATGGAATCGTCGATGGCGTCCACCCTGCGCTGACCAACATCATCCAGTCGCTCGATGGAACCGAGGTGACCTTCGGAGACCAGGTGCGCACGCTGGAGATCACCGCCGTCAATGACGATGGCATCCGCCGGCCCATCACCACCCGATTCCACGAGCAGGGGTTTGTTGATAGGGCGCTCCGGCTGAGCCTGTCGCCTGCCATTGCCTACCTGTTCCTTCTGGTCGGCCTTTCGGTGGCTGCTTTCGAGTTCTACGCCGCCGGAGTCGGTGTGGCGGCCGCCGTCGCCGTGCTCACGCTTTTCTTGAGCGGGTACGGGATTGCGGTGCTTCCGGTCAACTGGTGGGCGCTCGGGCTCGGCGTCCTCGGGCTCGGCCTGTACCTATTCGACTTCCAACGCATCCAGCTTCGGGTCGCATCCATTGTCGGCACGGTGGCGATGTTCGTCGGCGCCCGCTACTTCGTATACGAACCCCCGCAGTTGACGATGACGTGGTGGAGCGCGGCGCTCATCGTTCTGGGGATCGCCGTCTTCTTCCTGTTCGCCATGACCACGGTGGTGAGGGCCCGCTTCTCCACCCCCACCATTGGCCGGGAGCATCTGATCGGAAAGACCGGAGTAGCCGAAACGGCCGTCACCCCGGAGGGAGTAGTCGTCGTCGACGGCGCCCGCTGGAAAGCCAACTCCCGGCGCGCCTCCGGCATCGAAGCAGGCGATCAGGTAGTGATAGCCGCGGTGGAAGGCATCATCCTGGAAGTGGATCCGGCGGAGTAGGTCACCGGTCACCTGTCACCGGTCATTCCGGAACTGCCGACCGTCGCCTGTTGCCCTGTTCGTTTTCTCTCCCGTGAAGCTCAATCCACGGTCGTCTCCTCCGAGGTGCTTGCTGGTTCGTCTTCCCCTCGAGGGGAAGGAAGCAGAGAGGGCTCACCTTCTCGTGGCTGCCAGGCGAGGGCAGGACCACACCAACAACCGCGGATTGGGGCTCTGGCCGGTGACCGGTGACCGGTGACCTCTTAGAGCGAGCTGATGCCTTGCGCGATGAGTTGGCGACGCTCGGCTTCCGTATATCCGCCCCAGATTCCGTACGGTTCGCGGATTTCCATGGCGTACTCGGTGCAATCCCTGCGCACCGGACACACGCCACATATGGCCCGAGCCTTCGTCTCTCGTCGTTCGCGCTCTTCTTTCCGCTCGATCGTGCTCGGGGGAAAGAAGAGGTGGGCCTGATTACCTCTGCACAGGCCATCGGCCTGCCAATCTCTGCTCGGCGCCTCAATCACCAGCGTGCTCCTCCTGTGTTAGCTGCATCGACGCTAATCGGGAATTCGCGAGTTCGCCAGGAAATTTTTGGACGACGCGGGGTTCGTTGGTTTGCTTCCGTGACGAGTTCTGCCATCGCTACCCGCTTCCCGGCTCGAGGTGACTGTCAACTGTCAACTGTCGACTATTTCGCCACCCGTCCGTCCCCGCTCCGAACCGTGTGACCCTCGCCGTCGAGCCACTCGAGGAGGGGGACCGCATACTTGCGAGTCAATCCGAAGTGATCCCGGAAGTTGGCGACCGTGAATCCATCGGGGAGCTCTGCGAGTCCGGTGACAACCGCCGCGATCTGCTCGGGCAGGTAAACGAGGTCATTGCTCACCCGTACCAGCGAACCGGCCCGGACCAAGGCGTACACGAGCTCGGTGGGCAATCCCAGTTCGCCCAGGGTGGGAACCGCCAGGCTCGAATCGAGGCGCAGGCGAGCCGAGTCCCACGACTTTCTCTGGACGGGATCCAGCTCAACGGAGAACCCGCTGGTGGCTACGTCGGTTCCCTTCTCGATGAGCCGGGTCGTCCCCGAGAGCAGGACCGTCAGCAACTCCAGTTCGATACCGAGGCCACTCGCCAGGCTCGCCTTTGGCATTCCGGGGCGAAGGGGATTGGCCTTCTGGTAACTCTCGACGGTCTCCACCGCCTGGTTGGCCAGGTGCTCGGCGGCGGCAGGATCGACGGCAATGCGACCTCCAACCATCGCCTCCCGGGCGGTGCCGCCGCGGCTGTGGGCGGCAAGCTCGTCGATCGGGGCGGTGCCCCGGCTTGTGAGGAGGGCGGCGGCCTGGTCGTCCGGGGAGGAGTCCAGTACACCCTCCAACCGGTCGAGCTTGACGGCGCGCACCCGGGCGGTGGGTCCTGGTTCCAGGATCCGACCCCCTGCTACGACCGACCTCCTCCCGACCTCGCGGAGGATGAACCGGTCCCCCATGGTGAGCGGGATTGCCTGCTCGGTGGTGATAACGGCGTGGCCCGATCCCACCAGCTCGGCGCCGTCCAATAACCGGATGCGGGCTGGCCATGAGCCGCTCCCGACGTGGAGGTGATAGGCGCCGCGGTCCTTGAGGGGGGCCGACAGACTCCGAACGGTGCGCAGTATCGCCAACGACCGGGTGGTCGGAGCCCAGTCGCCGTGTCTGGCGAGCATTGCCCCGCGGGGCACGTCGGTCGTCGGGAGTCCGCTCAAGTTGAGGGCAGTACGGGTCCCCGGATCTACCCGCTCGCGACCTTCCTCATGGCTCTGGATGCCCCGTATGCGAGCCCGGCCGTGATCGGGGAGAACTGCCACTTCATCGCCTACCTGGAGTGGTCCGTCCAGCAGGGTCCCGGTGACCACCGTCCCGGCCCCGGCGATGCTGAACGAGCGGTCTACCCACAGGCGGGGCCTCCCGATGTCGGCCACCGTCGCGGCGGAGACGGCGGTGTCGAGCGCGGCCACCAGATCGTCGAGGCCCCGGCGGGTAATCGAGTCGACCGCCACGATGGGGGCATGAGCCGCCACGGTCCCGGCCACCCGATCCTCGACTTCGGCCTGTGCCAGTTCCACTGTCTCCTCATCGGCCAGGGAGGTCCTTGTCAGGGCGATGACGACCTTCTCGATCTCCAGCAGATCGAGCACGGCCAGGTGTTCCTCGGATTGGGGCATCCAGCCTTCGTCGGCGGCCACCACCAGCAGTCCGACGTTGACGGCATCGATGCCGGCCAGCATGTTCTTGATGAATCGCTCGTGGCCGGGAACGTCGACGAATCCGATGGTGGTGCCGGACGGGAGGGTGGTCCAGGCGAAGCCGAGGTCGATGGTGAGGCCGCGTTCCTTCTCTTCGGCCAGCCGGTCGGGGTCTCGGCCGGTGAGCGCTCTGATGAGGGTCGACTTGCCGTGATCGACGTGCCCGGCGGTTCCTACGATCGGCATGCGCGGGCCAACGCCTCGGCCACGACACCGTCCTGAGCGGGGGGAACAGTCCGCAGGTCAACGATGAGGTCGCCATCCCGGCGGCGAGCGACAACCGGCGGATCTCCGGCCAGCAGCCGGTGCCAAATGGAGTCTCCGCCAAGGCCGGGAAAGCGAATGACCGGACCGGGAATGGAATGTCCCGGCACGGAGCCGGCCCCCACGATAGATTCCCCTGCGACAACCTCACCGCCGGTCCCTGTAGCGGCCAGGAAGGCGGTGGATCGTGCCTCGAGCACCTCAGCCGGGATCGCGGCCATAGACCAGAACGGAACCTCACCGCCCCGACCATCGGCGTACAGCTCGAGGGTGGCGGCGAGGGCCGCCAGGGTCGAGCCGTCACAGCGAAGTCCGCGGGCAATGGGGTGGCGGCGAAGGCGGTTGATGAGGTCGGCCCGGCCGGCGATGATGCCGGCCTGGGGGCCGCCGAGGAGCTTGTCGCCGGAGAAGAGAACGAGGTCAGCTCCATCGGTCAGCGTCTGGCGGGCGGCAGGCTCGCCCTGCACCCAGGCGGGCGGTGGTCCCGGTAACCACGGCGCCTCCTCGTCGAGCAGGCCTGACCCGATATCGGCAACGAACGGGAGGTGGTGACGGCGGGCCAGGTCGGCGAGCTCAGGGTATCCGGCCTCTTCGGTGAATCCGACGGTGCGGTAGTTGGAGGGGTGAACCTTCATGATCATGGCGGTCTCAGGACGGATGGCGTTTGCGTAGTCGCCCGCCCGCGTGCGGTTGGTGGTGCCGACCTCCATGAGCCACACACCGGCGGCGGCCATGAGCTCAGGAAGCCGGAAGGAGCCGCCGATCTCGATGAGCTCCCCGCGCGAGATCACGACTTGCCGGCCGACCCCGAGCGCGGCCAGGGTCAGAAAGAGAGCACCGGCATTGTTATTGACCACCAGCGCCGCCTCGGCTCCGGTTTGGCCGGTTACGAGGTCGTGCACATGGGCGCCCCGGCTCCCGCGTTGGCCGTTTGCGAGGTCGAATTCGACGTTGCCGTAGCCGGCCAGCCCTTCGGCGGCCGCCGCCGCCGCATCGGGATGGACCGGAGCGCGGCCAAGGTTCGTGTTCAAGAGAACTCCTGCCGCGTTGATGACAGCCCTTGGCCGGCGCCGGGCGATCCGGGAGAGCTCGGCCCGGGCCAGTTCAAACGGATCGGGCTCACCGCCCTGTTGAATCTCCTCACGTGCGATCTCGATGGCACGGCGGGCTACCACGGCGGTGATGTCGCGAGCCGACCCGAGCGGTTCGAGAGAAGCCATGAGCTCGGTCACCGAGGGCAGGTCGCGTAGTTCCATGGCGGCCAGATTACGGCAGTCGGTCCGTTTCGGCTCGGGCTACGCTGCGCCGGTATGCAGATCCGCTTCGATGATCTCCGTCCCGGCCATCGGCGCAGCTTTGGATTTGACCATCCGGTTGAGATCCTGGCAGCAGTCTCGGGCCGCGAGGTGGCCGACGTTGTCGCCGCTGCCGAAGCTCATGCCGCCTCCGGACGCTGGGTGGCGGGGTTCCTGACCTACGAAGCCGCCTCAGGGTTTGACCCCGTTCTGTTGACACACGAGCCGGTCGGTGGCTTGCCACTGGTGTGGTTTGCCGCCTTCGAGGAGCGTCGGCTCGATCCCGCCTGGCCCGGGGCGGGCGGGTACGAAATGGGGGAGTGGAGACCAGATCAGGATCGGGCGACCCATGCAGCAGCCCTCGAGGCAATTCACCGGTTCATCGGTGCCGGGGATACCTATCAGGTGAACTACACGATGCGCATGGGCGGGGAGTTTTCGGGAGACTCGCTCAGCGCCTATGCGGATCTGATCTCAGCGCAGTCGGGAGGATTCGGAGCCTTCATCGATCTGGGCGACTACCAGATTCTCTCGGCCAGCCCCGAGCTCTTTTTCCATTGGGATGAGGACGGAATCATCACCCGTCCCATGAAGGGAACGGCCGGCCGCGGTAGATGGCCGGCCGAGGACGAGTCGCAGCGGCTCTGGCTGGCCGCTTCCGAGAAGGACCGCGCCGAGAACCTCATGATCGTCGACCTGCTTCGCAATGACCTCGGCCGGATTGCCGAATACGGCTCAGTGGAGGTCGATGACCTGTTCGAGATCGAACGGTTTGAAACCCTCTGGCAGATGACGTCGACGGTGCAGGCCCGCCCGCGTCGGGGAACAAGCCTCATGGAGGTTCTTACGGCGCTGTTCCCATCAGGATCGATCACCGGTGCTCCAAAAGCTCGGACGATGGAGATCATCCGGGAGCTCGAGGCCACGCCCCGCGGGCTCTATTGCGGCGCCATCGGCTTGCTGGCTCCACAAGGAAGCGGCGAGCCGCGTGCCCAATTCAACGTGGCAATCCGCACGGTCATCCTCGACTCGGCCGCAGGCACGGCCGAGTACGGAACCGGGGGCGGCATCACGTGGGACTCGGTAGCGGCCAGCGAGTACGACGAGGCGCTCGTGAAGACGGCCGTCTTGAGTCACCGGCGTCTTGAGTTCTCCCTGCTGGAAACCATGCGCTGGAGCCCGGAGGGGGGGATCATTCGCTCGGAGCTTCACCTCGACCGTCTGCGGGCATCTGCCGACTACTTCGGCTTCCGGGTTCCCGATGACATCGGCGCCTCTCTCACCTCGATTACCGGGGACAAGGACCTTCGGGTGCGGCTGCTTCTGGGCCGGACCGGCGAGGTCTCTGTGGAGCTGTCACCGTTTGAAGACGCAGCCGGTCCGGTGCGCCTCGCCATCGATACCCAACCGGTCGACGCCCGCAGCGTCATGCTGTTCCACAAGACGACGCACCGGGCGGTATATGACGAGGCCGCCGCCCGACATCCCGGCGCCGACGACGTCGTGCTGGTGAACGAAGCCGGACGTGCCACTGAAACCATCCGCGCCAACCTGGCGGTGCGATTCGGTGACCGATGGGTGACGCCGCCGCTCGACGATGGCTGCCTGCCGGGAACCTATCGAGCCGAGCTCCTGGCCGCCGGCATTCTCGGGGAGCAATCCATATCGGTCGCCTCCCTCGCCGAAGCCGACGACCTCGCCGTCCTCAGCTCCCTTCGCGGCTGGCGCCCGGCGGTGCTCCTCCCGTGAGTTGGCCCGCCGGAACAACGGGCAGCTGGCCGCGGACCTGCTGGCTGTTGACTGTCGACCGATAGCGATAATCCCCCCATGGAAATCACCAGAATCCTCGCCCCCAATCCGGGTCCCTTCACCGGGCCCGGAACCAATAGCTACATTGTCGCCGCCGGTGGGGAGGCCGTCATCGTCGATCCCGGGCCGCTCATCGAATCCCACTTTGCCGCCATACGCGACCACGTTGTCGATCTCACGGTGGTTGGCGTTCTCGTCACCCATCACCATTTGGATCACTCCCCGGCTGCCAATCCGCTGGCCGCTGAGTACGGGGTCCCCTCACACGGGTATGGCGACTACGGGGGCTTTCAAGCAATTGCGGCGGTTGCCGATGGTGATGTCGTCCACGTGGGAACAGAGGTGATCGAGGTGCTCCACACACCCGGCCACACCGCCGATTCATTGTGCTTTGCCGTCCCGGACGGCCTATTCACCGGTGACACCATCAAATCGGGGACCACCGTGGTCGTCGAGGATATGTCCGCCTATATGGCGACCCTCGATCGTCTCGCCGGGCTTGCCCCGACCCGCATCTACCCCGGCCACGGCGATGTCATTGATGACGGGCAAGACGCCATCTCCGAGTACATCGGTCACCGTCGCCGCCGGGAGGTCGAGGTGGTGGCGTGCCTCGAGAGCGGTGCCCGATCGATTAATGAGGTCGTCGCCGCCGTCTATCCAGGCCTCGATCCGGCGCTGCGCCCGTTGGCGGCCCAGTCGGCGTCGGCCCATCTTCGGAAGCTGGTAGACGACAAGCTGGTCGAGCGAATCGGCGAGGAGTGGTCCTTGCTATGAGACGGGTGGCACTCGTGGCGACCGTAATTCTCATGCTGGCAGCGATGGCCGCCCCGGCAACTGCGGTCACCGACGAGGAGTTGTACGACCTGCGCATCGAGTTGCAGGGAAGGCTCGGGGAATTGGAAACCGCCTCATGGGATCGTCGCATCGCCGCCGACACCATCGGGCTCGTGCAATTCGAGTACGACGAGTTGGCGGTGGATGGCGAGGCGGCTCTAGGTGAGTATGAAGCGCTCCTCGAGGCGGCGGCCGTTCGCTCCCTGGCCCTCTTCTCCGGGGGCCGCGAGGTCTCATGGTCGGATAGGGACATCGGACGTCGGTACCTCGAGGCGTCCCTGGTCCTTGATGCCGGCCGGCTTTCTACACAAACCGATGTGATGGCTCAGATCGGCGCTGATCTCGAGTACCTCGCCGGGGAGATCGATTCCTTTGTCGCAGCTGAAGTGGACGCCACAGCCCGTGTCACCGAACTCGAAGCCGAGGTGACAGTGTTGGACGATCGGTTCACGACCCTGGCCGCCGCCTACGAGGCGCAGGTCCAATACGACGCCACCACGACCACCTCGACCCTCGCCCCGGTGACAACGACCACTACCTCCCCGGCCACTACAACAACCACGACAGTCGTGACCAACACAACCACAACGGTCGTCGGCTCGGGCACCACGACCACGACGACTCCGCCGCCCACCACGACGACAACGGTTGCACAAACGACGACCACTACGACGCTTCCGCCGGTCCCGGTGGGTGGGCTCGTCTGTCCGGTACAGGGCCCCCATCACTTCCGCGACACCTGGGGAGCACCGCGTTCGGGTTATCGGACCCACCAGGGCGTCGACATGATGGCCGACCGCGGGACCCCGCTGGTGGCCATTGAGGCCGGGACCGTCGGACGTCTCTCGGACGGCGGCCTCGGGGGCATCACCGTATGGCTGCTTGGTGACAGCGGCACCGAGTACTACTACGCCCACCTCGATGCGTGGGCGGCGGGCCTGGCGCAAGGGCAGCACGTCTCGGTCGGTGGTTCGCTCGGAACGGTCGGCAGCACCGGGAACGCTCCCGATGAGTGGCCCCACCTGCACTTCCAGGTGCACCCCAACGGGGGGGCCGCCATCAACCCGACTCCGACGGTCGCCGCCATCTGTCCGTAGTTGGTAGCGTGCGAAGGTGCGCGATCCCAGGTACGACATCCTGTTCGAGCCCGTGAAGATCGGGCCGGTTACAGCCCGCAACCGGTTTTTCCAGGTGCCCCACTGCAATGGCATGGGCTATCGCGACCCCACGGCGGTTGCCGAGATGCGGGGGATCAAGGCCGAGGGTGGCTGGGCGGTGGTGTGCACGGAGGAGGTCGAAATCCATCCTTCGACCGACTTCACTCCCTCGATCGAAGGGCGGCTGTGGGACGACGATGACATCCCGGCACTCGCCAGGACCGCCGAGCGCGTCCACCACTTCGGGAGCCTGGCCGGAATCGAGCTGGCTCACAACGGGATGCACGTTCCCAACCATTACACCCGGGTGGCACCGATGGGACCCGGCCATCTTCCGATCACCGGCTCGAGCTACGACCCCGTCCAGGCCAGGCGCATGTCCAAGGGAGACATCGCCGACCTTCGCCGATGGCACCGGGCGGCTGTTCGCCGTTCTATCCAGGCCGGGTTTGACATCGTCTATGTGTATGCCGGGCACAGTCTCGGCGGGGTTCATCACTTCCTGTCACCCCGCTACAACCAGCGCACCGACGAGTACGGCGGAAGCCTGGCGAACCGGATGCGGCTGCTCCGCGAGCTCATCGAGGATGCGATGGAGGAAGCCGACGGCGCCGCCGCCATTGCCTGTCGCATCACCGTCGATGAGTTGATTGGGGATGCCGGGATTACCCGGCCAGAGATAGAGGAAGTCATCGGCACTATCGGCGATCACCCCGATCTGTGGGACTTTGTTCCCGGATCCTGGGCGGACGACTCGATGACCTCCCGGTTCAGCCCGGAGGCACACCAGGAGGAGTGGGTGAAGGGCCTCAAGGCACTCACGAGCAAGCCGGTGGTAGGCGTGGGACGCTTCACGTCACCCGACACGATGGTGCGAATGGTTCGTCAGGGAATCCTCGATTTCATCGGAGCCGCCCGGCCTTCGATCGCCGACCCGTTTCTTCCCGCCAAGATTGAGGAAGGCAGACTCGAGGACATTCGGGAGTGCATCGGATGCAACATCTGCGTGTCGGGCGACTGGACCATGTCTCCCATCCGATGCACCCAGAATCCCGCCATGGGAGAGGAGTGGCGGAGGGGCTGGCACCCCGAGCGCATCCGGGCAAAGGGCAGCGACGCCAGGGTGCTGGTGGTGGGGGCCGGTCCGGCCGGCCTGGAGGCGGCCATGTCTCTCGGTCGGCGCGGTTATGGCGTTGTCCTCGTCGAAGCCTCACGACAGCTCGGTGGCCGGGTGGCCGGGGAGGCCCAACTGCCCGGCCTGGCCGCCTGGCGTCGGGTCGTCGACTATCGAGAAACCCAGCTCCGCCACCTCGATACCGTCGAGCACTACTTCGAGAGTGAGATGACGGCCGAAGAGGTACTGACCTACGACTTCGCTCATGTGGCTGTCGCCACCGGCGCCACCTGGCGTCACGACGGCGTGGGTCGGTGGCACACCCATCCAGTGCCGATCTCCGACGATATGGAAGTGTTGTCCCCAGAAGATCTCATGGCCGGCGCCCGCCCGCGGGGCCGGCGGGTGGTGCTCTACGACGACGACCACTATTACATGGGCGGTGTCCTGGCCGAGCTCCTCCGCAGCGAGGGGTTCGACGTGGTGCTCGTCACCCCGGCGCCGAGCGCTTCGGCCTGGACCGTCAACACCCTCGAGCAAGCCCGGATACAGCGCCGGTTGTTAGAGCTCGGGGTCGAGCTCGTTCTCTCTGAAGCGGTGATTGAGGCGGGGTCCGACGGGGTGACGCTCGCCAATGCCTACACGGGCCGGGAGTCCGCCATCGGAGCCGGGTCACTCGTTCTGGTGACGGCCCGGCTCCCCAACGAGAAGCTGGTCGCCGACCTGGAGGAGCGTCGAAACGATTGGGCCGGGGCCGGGCTCATGTCCGTTCGAGCGGTTGGCGACGCCTGGGCGCCGGGCACCATCGCGGCCGCCGTGTGGGAGGGCCGCCGCTATGCAGAAGAGCTGGATACAGAGATCGACCCGGACGGGGCGCCGTTCCGGCGAGAGGTGACCGGGCTTTCCATCGAGTCTTGATCCGACTCTTGGTGCTCCTACAGGGGCGTGTGCGACCCGGACTTGGCGTCCTTCTTGTCTTGCTTGGCCTGGCGCTTCTCTTTCAGGCTCTTCGCAGCAACCTTCTTGTTGCTTCTTCCGCCTTTGTCCTTGTTGGCCATGATGCCTCCTGGTGGGCCACCCGAAATGGCGGCCACGTGCCATTGTGTCACACGTCAGCGGTTGGGCAGGCCGATTACGCCCCGGGGTCCAGTTGGCCCCTGACCGCTCCGTTCGGAAATTGCCCGGTGGTGATCTCGACGTAGTGGCCGGTGGGAATGGCCAGGATCATCGATGCCGCCGATCGAGGAGCCACCACAACACAGCCGACATGGTCCGGACCGAAGGTGAGATTGGTCACTGCGGGCCCGGTTTGGCCGGCTACCGCTTGATGAAGCGAAATGGCCGTGATGGTGCTGATGCGCTGGGCCGAGTAGTCCGAGGTGCACACCATGCCGGAGGTCGATACGTCCACTGCCAGGGTCACGAACCCGTCGGCGTCGCCGAGGCCGACCACGTTGGCCCCCACCAAGCTCACGTCCCAGGATCCTCTCTCTGCCAGTTGTCCACGGACGGCGCCTGCCGGGTGGGACCCGGTGTGGATCTGGATGTAGAAGTCAGTCGGTGCGTTGAGGATGGCCGTGGCCGTAGCGGTATTGGTAGTCACGCAGCCAAACGACCCGGTTCCGAGCGTCACCACTGCCGGTCCGGTTTCCCCGGGTGCTCCCTCGTGAAGATGAGCGTTCGTGATCCCCGTCACCCCATCGAGGTCGAAGCTGAAGCACACCTCACCGCCGGCAGTCACATTGATCGAGGCAGCACCGCCCCCGCCGGGGAGCCCGGGCCCGGGCACGATCGCTCCGTCCGATAGTTCGACCTCGAATCGAAACGGCGCACCGGTAATCCGGCCGACGACCGGCCTCCAGTTGGCGAACTCGGTTGGCCAGTCCTCGTCGGCGAAACCCTGGCTGTTCTCGTACCGGAGGAAGGCCCGGGCCAGGGTGGGGCGGACCAGGCCGGGTGAGTCGACTCCGTCGCCGCTCCAGTCTCCAGCGAAGACCGGGTCGTTGGGGATTCCCCAAAAGAATTCAACATCGGTGGACGCAACCTCGCCATCCGGGAGGCCGTCGGTGGTGGCGTCGGTCATGTACACGAGACCGTTCGATTCGCGGTGGAGGCCGATGTCGTCTGTTCCGTCACCGTTGAAGTCAATGGCGAACGGCTTGTCCTGGGGGACTCCGAAGAAGTACTCGACCTGGGCAACCCCCGTTCTGTTGAAGTTGTTGATGTAGACCTTGCCCTGCGATGGCCGATACACGCTGAAGGTGTCGGTGCCGTCGCCGTCCCAATCCCCGGCCATCGGGATGTCTCCCGGGATGCCCATGTACCAACTGTCGGTCGCGAAGCCGGTCTCGCGGCGGTCGATGACGTAGGCGAATCCGTTCGAGGGGCGATAGAGGCCGGGGGTGTCGACTCCCGTTCCGTACCAGTCGCCGAGAAACGGGATATCGCCGGGAACCCCGAAGAAGAAGCTCTCATCGGCTCCGAGGTTCCAGAGACCGGTCGCCGGATCAACGAACCCGACCTCATCATGGGATTCTGCTGCTCCGGCCACTCCCGGCATGAGCGCCAGCGTGGCGATGAAGACGGCCGCAATCAGTTTTCGGATGATCGCACCCCCGTGTTGCCCAACGTGAGATTAGTCGACCGCCCTATGTGGCGGAGAGTGGATCTACTCCGATGCGATGAACACCGTCTTCAGTTCGCTGTAGTGCTCGAGGGCAACCATGCCCTGTTCGCGTCCGATCCCGCTCCCCTTGACACCTCCGAAGGGCGCTTCAATATGCACGCTCGAGGACGAGTTGACCGAGATCATGCCGGTGTCGAACGATCGAACCACGCGCATTGCCCGTCCGATGTCGCGAGTCCACACTGATCCGGACAGCCCGTAGGGGGAATCGTTGGCGAGTCGGACGCCTTCGTCTTCGCCCTGAAAGGCCATGATGCCGACGACCGGTCCGAACACCTCTTCCTGCATTACCCGCATGTCCGGCCGAACATCCACGTACACCGCCGGGGTCAAATAGGAGCCTGCCGCTAATGCGCCGCCTGGTCGTTCTCCTCCACACACTCGCCGGGCACCCTCACCGTCTGCAATGTCGAGGTAGCCCGAAACGGTGCCGAGATGCTCAGGGGTGATGAGTGGTCCCATCTCGGTGGCTTCATCACCAGGGTCGCCGACCACTATGGCCTCCACCCTGGCGGAGAACCGCTCGACGAACTCGTCGAAGATCGGCCGCTCGACCAGGATCCGGCTCCGCGAGCAGCAATCCTGGCCGGCATTGTCGTAGGTGGAAAACACGGACGATTCGACGCAGGTGTCCAGGTCGGTGTCGGCGAAGACAATGTTTGCCGACTTGCCGCCCAGCTCAAGCGAAACGTTGGTGATCCCTGCCGCCGCCCCTTGCATGATTGAGGTCCCGACCTCGGTCGAGCCGGTGAACGAAATCTTGCGGGTGAGCGGGTGGTGGATCAGGGCGTCACCGACCACCGAGCCGCGGCCGGGGACAACGTTGAAGACTCCGGCGGGCAACCCCGCCTCGGTGGCGATGTCGGCCAGGGCTAGCGCCGTCAGGGGAGTCACCCCGGCCGGCTTGGCCACGACCGAGTTCCCCATGGCGAGGGCGGGGGCCACCTTCCAGGAGAGGATGAGCATCGGGAAGTTCCACGGAACAATCAGCCCGCACACGCCGACCGGCTCGCGGAATGTCAGCAGGGTGCCGTCGGCGTGGCCGGGGATCGTTTGGCCATGAATCTTGTCGACGGCGCCGGCGTAGAAATCGAAGGTGGTGGCGACTCCGCCGATTTCCCCGCGGGCCGCCGAAATCGGCTTGCCGCCGTTGCGGGATTCCAACTGGGCCAACTCTTCGAGATCACGCCGCACCAGGTCGGCGATCCGGCGCAGCACATCGCGCCGCTCTCTTGGTGAAGCGCGGCGCCACACGCCCTGGTCGAAACGTTCGGCCCCGATCTGAACGGCCCGATCGATATCGGCAGGTGAGGCGCTGGCAACCTCGGCGATGGGATCACCGGTCGCCGGATTGAAAATGGTGGAGGTCTCGCCGGTGCTGGCATCGCAGCGTTTGCCGTCGACGGACAACCCTTCGAACTGTGTCATGTGGTTACTCCGGTGTTACGTAGGCGGCGGTGAGTCCGCCGTCGACTAGGAACTCTGTGCCGGTCACGTACGACGATTCGTCTGAGGCGAGATACAAGGCAGCCTCGGCCATTTCTCGTGCCTCGCCGAATCTTCCCATCGGGACGTGGACCAACCGGCGTTGTCGTTTCTCCTTGGTGTCGAGGAAATCCATGAGCAGCTTGGTGCGCAAAGGCCCGGGGCAGAGGGCGTTCACGCGGATGTTCTGGCGGGCGTGGACGACGGCTAATTCCCGGGTGAGAGCGAGCACGGCTCCCTTCGAGGCGGTGTAAGCAAGCTGGGGCGTGGCGGCCCCTACCAGTGCCACGAACGAGGCCGTGTTGATGATCGACCCGCCACCGGCGCGGAGCAGAGCCGGGATCCCATATTTGCAACCGAGATAGACGCCCTTGGCATTGACGGCCATGGTGCGGTCCCACACTGCTTCCTCAGTGCCAACCGCGTCGCCGTCGGCCGCCATCATGATGCCGGCGTTGTTGAACAGCACATCGAGGCGGCCGAACACCTCTTCGGTGGCCAGCACCATGCCCTCGCAGCCGGTGGCCGTCGACACGTCGGCGGTGACCGACTCACACAAGCCCCCGGCAGCCCGGATCTCGGCGGCGACGGCCTCGACGGCGCCCTCATCCATGTCGACGGCGGTGATGCGCGCCCCCTCGGCGGCAAACAGCAGCGCCGCTTCCCGGCCGATGCCGTTTCCGGCTCCGGTAATGAGTGCCACCTTGTTTTCGAGTCGCATGCTCAACTCCTTCAGATCCGCTCGAAGTACCGCTGCCGCTCCCAATCGGTGACGGCGTTGTCATAGGCCGCCAGCTCAACCTCGAAGAAGTGGCGGTAGTGCTCGTGAACGTCGGCGCCGAGCGCTTGCTTGGCGAAATCGCTCTTGGCAAATAGTGCGTGAGCATCGCGCAATGTGGCAGGGACCTCTGGCAGATCTTTGGCCGCGTACACGTCGCCCTCGAAGATGTCGGGTGGCTCGATCCGGTTCTCGATGCCGTCGAGGCCGGCCGCCAGCATGGCGGCATAGGCCAGGTACGGATTGACGTCGGCTCCGGGGATCCGGCACTCGATGCGCAGACTGGGGCCGTTCCCGACGATCCGGAACCCGGCCGTGCGATTGTCATAGCTCCAGGCGATCCTGGTTGGCGCCCACGATTCGGCCTGGAACCGCTTGTACGAATTGATGGTGGGGGCGAACAGGGGGACGAGCTCGGCCACTTTGTCCATCCAGCCCCCCAGGAACCAGCGGAACTCGTCGGAGACCTGCAGCGGTCCGGTGCTGACCTCACCGGGGAACACGTTGGTGTCTCCCTCCCACAGGCTCACATGGATGTGGCAGCTCGAGCCCGCCTCGCTCGCATGGGGTTTCGCCATGAACGTAATGCTCATTCCGAGCGCGTCGGCCGTTTCCTTCATGCACTGCTTCATGAGGACGTGCCGGTCGGCCATCTCGAGGATTTCGGCGTAGCGGATGTTCATCTCGTGCTGGCCGCGTCCCCATTCGCCCTTGGAGGTCTCGACCGGGATCCCCGAGCGCGACAGATGCCGGCGCACGGCTCCGTTGTAGGGCTCCTCGCGAGTTCCCTGCAGGAGGTGGTAGTCCTCGATGTACCAACCGACCGGCCGCAGATTGGCGTACCCGGCTTCGGCAGCGGTCCGGTAGCTCTCCTCGAAGATGAAGTATTCGAGCTCGGAGGCAGCCTTGGCCGTGTAACCCATGGCGGCGGCTCGCTCCAGTTGCTTGCGGAGAATCGACCGGGGCGCCACCGCCACAGGCTCGTGAGTCACCGTGTCGTGGAGATCACACAGCACGATGGCAGTGCGGTCGAGCCAGTCGGCCCGCCGCAAGGTCGCCAGGTCGGGAACCATGTGAAAGTCGCCGTATCCCGTCTCCCAATTGGCATACGCGTAGCCGGGGACCGGCTCCATCTCCATGTCAACGGTGAGCAGGTAGTCGCAGGCGTGGGTGCCATCGGAGTGGACGTCGTCGAGGAAGAACCCGGCGTCGTAGCGCTTTCCGTGCAGCCGCCCGTAATGGTCGGTAAACCCGACCACGACTGTGTCGATCTCATCGGCCTCGACCAGGTGCCTCAGCTCATCGATGGATAACAATCCCCGCATCCCGACCTCCTGATCAAACCAGGCCCGATTACTTGTCCTGACCGATTGCGAACCCGCTCATGAACCGCTTTTGCATGAGGACGAAGAAGATGGCGGGTGGAATCGACGCGATGATCGCTGCCAGCATGAGCGGTCCGTAGGTCAAGGCGCCGTCCACGTTGGTGAGCGTTTGCAGGGCAACCTGAACAACCGAACGGGATTCATCTCGCACGATCAAACTTGGCCACAGGAACATGTTCCATGTGTACACAAACTGGATGACGAACAGGGCTGCGATGACATTCCACGACACCGGGATCAACACCCTGGTGAGGAACTTCATCGGCGAAGCGCCGTCGATCTGGGCCGCCTCGAGCAGGTCACCGGGCAGGTTGGCGAAGTGCTGGCGGAATAGGAACGCTCCCGTGGCCGATGCCAGGAAAGGGACCACCAGTGCCGTCATGGTGTCCTGCCATCCGAAGCCCGAGACCATGCGGAACATGGCGAGGATCATCACCTCGGTCGGCATCATGAGCGTGACGAGCACGAAGAAGAAGATGAACCACTTGAACCGGAACTTGAAGTACACAAAAGCGAGGCCGGCCAGCAGCGCCAGGATCGTCTTTCCGGCAGTTACCAGGACCGACATTTGCAGCGAGTTCCACATGGCCCCTGCGAAGTCCCGCTTCACCCACACGGAGTCGAAGTTGGATCGCAGCGCGCTGCCAGGGGTCAGCTGGAACGAGAAGATCTCGCCCTGGGTCTGGGTGGCGATCAAGGCGGCGTACAGCAGAGGAAACGCAATGACGAAGGCGGTAATGGTGAGACTGATGTGATATGGCCACGTGCGCCCCCGTGCGAATCCTTTTCGCCGGACACCGGGAGTGAGTCCTGCCATCAGGAACCCCCGTAACTGACGCGGCTTCCGCTGGTGCGGAACTGCCAGACCGTGATGCCGATGATGGCGATGAACAGCAGCACCGATTGCGCTGCCCCGCGGCCGAGGTCACCGTTGTTCACACCCACCCGGATGATCTCGTAAATGGCCACCGAGGTCTTGCCTGCCGGCGCACCTTTGGTCATGAAGTCGATGGTGGCGTACACCTCGAAGAAGGCGTAGGTGAGGTTGGTGACGAGCAGGAAGAAGGTCATCGGTGACAGGGCGGGGAGGACCACCTTCTTGAACCGCTGCCAGCTCCCGGCTCCGTCGATGATGGCCGCTTCGATCTGGTCGATGGGAACCGTCTGCAATCCGGCCAGATAGAAGAGGATGTTGTAGCCGAGGATTTTCCATGCACTGGCGACGATGATGGCCGTCTGTGCCAGCACCGCGCTCTCCCGGTAGTTGGGAACGTCGATCCCGAACACCACCTCCATGCCGTGGTTGAAGATGCCGGCCGTCGGGTCGAAGATCATGAAGAACAGAACACCCGCCACAGCCGGCGAGATGGCGTAAGGCCAGATCAAGAGGGTGCGGTAGATGGCCCCGCCCCCGATCTGGCGGAATGCCAGGTAGGCGACGGCCAACCCGCCGACCATTCCGACGACGACGATCCCGACCGAGATGATGACGGTATTGAGGTAGACCGGACGGTAGGCGACCTGGCCGCCGCCACCCGGTGAGAACATGGCATACAGCGCCACGAACACCGACAGCATGGCAACAACTGCCGCAACGTCCGCTCCCCGGCGGCTTGCCGTGCCGGGCGAGGTGTGGGTGACCCAGTAGCGGGCCGCGTAGACGGCCCCGATGGCGAGCAACGGGTAGGCCACCAGCTTGAACGGGTCCGTGATCAGGATCTCCGTGAAGTTCCCGAAGCACACATCGATCGACCTCGGCGCCCCGAGTCGCGTCAATTGCGTCGACAGGGTGAAGGTGCGGACCGCCGGCGTGTAGAGGAACACCACCAGGATGACCAGCGTCGGAGCCAGCAGGACCCAGGGGACCCACCATCCCATTCGGAACCCGCCGGTGCTTATCTCTCCGGTCATGGCCCCGGCCTCGGACTTCGTCTTGCCATCCGCCCGGTCGAAGAGGGCTCGGGCGCCGATGAGGGCCAGCCAGGCACCGCCAAACATGAGGCCGTAGGCGAGCAGATGGTCGACTCCGGTTGTAGCCGCCGCGAAGCCGCATTGGCCCATCGCCAGCGGGGTCACCGCCGCGCCCAGGACGGAGACGGTCGATGCAATGGCGTACCGCGGCACCGTCGGGTTCTCGTTGGTCCGCCAGAGGAACAACGGGCCAAACAGCGCCGCAACGATGAGACCGAGTATCAGCATGGACTGGCGGGTTTCATGTCACGGTGCTCCGGGTGATATGGCTCGTGGGGGCGGAGCAGCTGCTCCGCCCCCGGAGCCTCATTCATAGGTATCAGCCGTTGAGCAACTCGTACTCGGTCAGCGACTTGTTGGCTTCCTCATTGGCCTGGGCCATGCGGGTCGCCACATCGAGATCGTTCACGAGGATGTCCTCGATGGCGAGCGTGATGATGTCGCGGATACCGACGAAGTTGCCGAGCAACGCTCCCAGCGACGCCGGGGTGTTCTGGGCAGCTGCCAGCTGGTCGGATGCGACCTTGCTGTTCGGGCTCTCGTCGTACCACCCCTGCGATTCGAGGAGCGAGACGGCGTCGTCAGTGATCGGAATGTATCCGGTCAGCTGATGCCAGGCGGCGGCATTCTCGGCGTTCGAGAAGAAGTTCATGAACGCAAGCGCCCCGTCTTCTGTTGCCGTATCCATGCCATCGAGCATCCAGATAGTCGCTCCGCCGATGAGGTTGCCGACATACGGCACGCCCTCGTTGCTCGGCATGAAGCTTGCCTGGTTGGTGAACGTGGCGCTGTCGTCGAAGAACGTCGTGTCCGAGCTCGAGTAGACGAGCATCGCCACTTCTCCGGCCAGGTACGCGTTCGACGTGCCGTCCCAGTCACGCTGGAGACCCGTGTACGTGTAGTAGCCGTCGTCCGACAGGCCCTTCCACCATTCGAGATAGGCCATCATTCCGTCGGATTCCAGAAACACCTCGGTCGCCCGGCCGCTGCGGCCGTTGTCGGCATTACCGAGCAATTCGCCTTGCTGTCCGAGGCTCTGCTCGACGAACCACGAATGGTTCGGCCAGGTGATGCATCCGTCCGGCCCGTCCGCCAGTGCCGCAATAGCTGCACAGGCAGTTTCGACCTCGCCCCACGTGGCGGGTGGCGTGGTGATACCGGCGGCATTGAGGATGTCCATGTTGTTGAACATGACCGTTGTCGATGTGTTCCACGGCATCGAATAGAAGGAGCCGTCAACCGTGTAGTAGTCGCGGGCTGCCGAGACCACCTTGTCAAGGACGACCGGCTCGCCGAGAACCTCGGAGCGACCTGCGATCGCCTCGGTGACCGACTTGAAGATCGGGTTGCCGTCGCTCACGGCGTCGAGGGCCTGCCGTGTGGCGGCCTCGAAGAAGTGGATCATCCCGGGAGGACTGCCACTATCGACCGCCAACACAGCCGCGTCGAACGCATCGTTGTATGACGCGAATGACGTGACCTTGATGTTGTAATCGGGGTGCTTGGCGTTGAAGTCAGCAGCCTTGTCGTTGGCGAAGCCGAGCCGCGCCTCGTCCGAGAACGCGACCCAGAAGTCGATGTCGATTGGGTCGGCACCGGCCGCGACCGTCGTGTCGGCGCCTCCGGCAGTGGTGTCCGTGTCTCCAGAATCGTCACTCCCACAGGCCGCCGCGATCAGCGCGATCACGGCCAGTAGGGCTAAGAGCCGAAATTTCATAGCACTTCCTTGTTTCCTTCCCCGCCGATTAGTGGTGGAGAA
>CAXMQV010000141.1:0-2906 GCA_964195905.1 uncultured Gammaproteobacteria bacterium | reverse complement strand
CGGAGTTGCCGGGGTGCTCATGCTGCCCCCGTTCTATTACAAGGCGGTGTCCGACGATGACCTGGCCGCCGCCTACGGGTGGATCTTCGGCGAGGTTGGCGCCGATGTCTCGCCGGTTCTTCTCTACAACATCCCTCAGGTCTCTGGAGTGACGTTGAGCCCGTCGCTGGTGGAGAGGCTGGCCGGAGAGTATCCAGACGCTGTGAAGGGCCTGAAGGACAGCTCGGGCGATCTGGACAGCCTGCGAGGTTTCCTGGCCGCCATGCCTGGGAGCGCCGTATTCGCCGGCACCGAGCTGCTCCTGGTGCCCGGCCTTGCCGAAGGCGCCGTTGGCACGATCAGCGCCGCCGCCAACATCAACGCCCGTCACATCCGGACGGCCGTTGAATCGGGCGATTCGGCCGACATCGAGATCCTGAGGGAGGCGCGGATGGTGCTGGCGACCGAAGCGGTGATTCCCGCTCTCAAGGCGGTCGTCGCCGACCGTTTGGATGACGTGGGGTGGGCAGCGGTTCGTCCTCCTTTCCGTTCCCTGGCGGCCGGGGTTGGAGCCCGGCTCAACGCGGCGCTTCCCGTCGCATGAGCCGATGGTTCGATTAGAAACAAGACCATGAACGCAACCGAATTCGTCACTGTGGGTATGTTCGCCAGCCGGCCCGAAGCGGAAATGAGCCGGGCGCGGCTCGAATCGGAGGGTCTCGAGGCACTCGTGCGCTCCGACGACGCCGGGGGATTCGAGCCGCAACTCGGGCTCACCAATGGCGTCCGTCTCGTGGTTCGTGCCGCCTATGTGGCGGTCGCCCTCGGCATCCTCGAGCCGGTCGAGATCTTCGAAGTCCATCGATCACCCCGGTGGGTGACCTCGGTGGCCGCTCTCGTCGCAGGAGTTCTCATGCTGCTCGTCAGCATGCCGGTGCTCGTGACACTCGTGCGGGCTATCACGTGACGACGGTCGGCAGCGAGCGGAGGGCCAGGCGCAGGGCGCGGCGGTCGGTCGACGAGCTGGACGCTGGTGGGAGGGAGCGATTGCAGCAGTTCATCTCCGGCGCCCGGTTCGTCGTCCTTCCGACCAGCGAGGCGATCACGCTGGTGGAGTCCCGGCTGGCGCCCGGAACGGTCGCGTTAGCGGTCTCATGCACGGCCGGCCTCGGGGTCGATCAGACCGTGGCAGTCTCGGAGGTGCTGGCCGCCAAGGGCTATGACGTGACGCCGCACCTGGCAGCCCGGCAAATCCGAACACCTCGTCACCTCGACGAGATTCTTCGGCGGCTCCGGAAGCGATCACTCGGCCGGGTTCTGGTCGTCGAAGGACGCCAGGGCCGGCCCGGTGCTTTCCCCGACTCGGCCCGATTGCTGGAGGCCATGCTCGATCATCCTGACGCACCGTCGGAGATCGGGATCGCCGGCCACCCGGACGGCCACCCCGACCACGATCGATTGGCGCTGACCGAGCGGCTGCTGAAACGCGCTGTGTTCGCCAGCTTCGTTTCGACCCGGCTCACGCTCAATCCGGTCCGCCTGCTCGGATGGGTCGCAGAGATGCGGGTGCGCGGCCTCGACATTCCCGTCGAGGTAGGGGTGCCGGGCGCCGTCGGTCTGGACGAGATCCTGGCCCACGATCCATTCCTAGTGGGGACCGGCGACGGCCGTCGGGAATCTCGTCGCTACGACCCGACCAGCCTCGTCATCGATCTGGCCCGCCAGCCGGTTGCCGACCGTCTCGAGATCACCGGCTTGCGGGTGGAGACGCTCAATCGCATCCACGCCACTGCCGCCTGGCGCCAGCAGCTCTACGATCTCTCCCAGCAAACCCGGAGTGTCAGACCATGAGTGGGCTGTTTCGACGATTCAGACGATCTCGGAAGCCACCGGCGCCCGGGACCTCGCCCCGCCACAAGAAAGACAATCTCGGAGAGCTCGATCCGCTCGGCTCTCGGGCCTTGCTCAGCGTGATACTTGCCCGGGGTGGCACCGGCCAGGTGGAAGGCGACGTCGCGCTCATGGATGTCGGGGGAGTCTCGATGGCGGCCCGGGTGAGCTTCGCGGTTTCGCAGCTCGGAGACGTCCTGGTCGTTGGACGTCCCGGGACGCTGGCCGGAGTTGCCGCCGTTCCGTTCTATCGGCTGGATTCCCATTCCTCGCTAACCGGCCTGGTCACCGGGATGCGGGCTGCCCTTGATCTGGCAGCCCCGGGAACCAAGCCGCTCGTCCTCCTCGTCGGCGTCGACCAGCCATACGTTCGGATCGAGACCCTCCGGTTCCTGCTCGCCTTCGCCGGCGAGAATGAGGCAGTCGTTCCCGTCGACGAAACCGGTCAACGTCAGGTGACCTGTGCCGTTTACCCGTCAACCTGGCTCGATCGTGCCCTACGGTTTGACGACGACGATGAATCCCTCGAAGCCTTTCTGGCGACTGTCAAGGTCCGCGAGATCGGGCCGGCCACCTGGCGGGCATGGGGCGAAGATGGGCGGTCGTGGTTCCGGGTGGCGGCGGGAGAAATCCTCGAGGAGGCCCGGCGGCGGTTCGAATCCTGAGGTGCTAAACCCTTCCAACCGAGCGCCGTAGGCTCCGGCTATGGACCACAATCACGAGATTCAGGCCACCCTCCGTCCCCAGGTGCGGGCGCTTCGCGAGCTGATTCCCGACACGTGGGCGAGCTTCGCCGGGCTCCACAAGAGCGCTCTGGCACCGGGGGAATTGGACAGCAGCACCAAGGAATTGATCGCCCTCGCCATTTCCGTGGTGGAGGGGTGTGACGGCTGCATCGCCGCCCACGCCCGGGGAGCGGCTCGCCACGGCGCCACCCGTCAGCAGGTGGCCGAAGCGCTCGGTGTGACCCTCCTCATGGACGGCGGTCCGGCCTCGATCTATGCCCCGAGAGCCCTGGCCGCATTCGACGAATTCAG
>CAXMQV010000140.1:0-23203 GCA_964195905.1 uncultured Gammaproteobacteria bacterium | reverse complement strand
CATGCTCGGAGGCTTCTACGCCGCCATGATGCTTGGCTTCTCGGTCATCTGGGGAGTCATGGGGGTCATCAACCTGGCTCACGGTGAGTTCGTGATGGTCGGTGCTTACATCACCTGGCTCCTCAGCGACGGCGCAGGCATGGACCCGTTCGTTGCCATTCTCCTGGTCGCCCCGATCATGTTTGTGATCGGCTACCTGCTTCAGCGGCTGCTCATCAATCGGATTGTCGACCGGCCGCACCTGGTGGCGCTACTCGTAACTTTTGGCCTTTCGATCATCATGGCGAACGCCGTCAAGCTGCGCTATTCAGCGACACCGCGCCTTACCGATACTGCGTTGTCGGGCGTATGGCGCCCGTTCGGCTCGGTGACGATTCCACGAACCAAGACCGGGATCCTCGTCGTTGCCTTGTTGATCATGGTGGTCCTGTGGATGTTTCTGAACCGGACCAAGCTCGGGAAGTCGATCCGGGCCGCCGCTCAGAACAAGCAAGCCGCCCGGATTGTCGGAATCGATGTGAAGAAGATCTACGCCATCACGTTCGGGATCAGCATCGCCATTACCGGCGTGGCCGGCGCGCTCATTAGCTCCACCCAGGCGGTGTTCCCGTTCATGGGGCCACCGCTGACGCTGCGGGCGTTCACCATCACCGCCCTGGCCGGCCTCGGCAACATTCCCGGGGCACTCATGGGCGGGATCACCCTCGGCCTGGTTGAGAGCTTCATCGGCATCTATGTTGAGGGCATCGGGACCAACCTCGCCATCGTGGCGTCCTTTGCTCTCTTGTGGATCATCCTCGTCACCCGGCCGCAGGGCCTCTTTGGAGGGTTGCGGCCCGCTGAGGAGCCCCAGCCGCTGTGAGTACGCAAACGCTCGCCCCGCCGACCCGGACCGGGATTCCCCTGTGGCGGATCGGGCTGATGGTGCTCGTGGTGGCCAGCCTGCTGGCGATGCCCCTTTTGAAGGATCAGGTGGGTTGGGTTACCAACTCACGGATATTCTCCTTCACCCAGATGTTCATGCTGATTGCGCTGGCGAGCAACTGGAACCTCACCGGCGGGTTCACCGGGTACATCGACTTCGGCCACGCGGTGTTCTTCGGCATCGGTGCCTACGGCACCGGGGTGCTCATGCACAATGGCTGGGAGTTCCCGGTCGCCCTCATTGCCGGAGCGGTTTTCGCCGGTATCTACGCGCTCATCGTCGGCTATCCCACCCTGCGGCTCAAGGGCCCCTATTTCTCGATTGCCATGCTCGGAACGTTCGTTGCCGTGCGCGAGATCATCCGGGTGTGGAAGGGCGTCACCGGCGGCGGGGTCGGCCTGACGCTGCCGCCCTACCTCAATCGGGTGGCCTTCTACTACTACACCCTGGCCTTCGCCCTCTTCGTAGTGGCGATCATGTGGTGGATTCGACGCTCGGAATTCGGAGGGAGCCTCATCGCCATCCGGGAGGACGAGATCGGCGCCGAGATGCGCGGCATCAACACCACCCGGCAGAAGATGACAGCCTTCATCGTGGCCGGCGTGTTATCGGGTGTCGTGGGAGGGATGTGGGCCTATCAGAACACCTTCATCGACCCCGATATCGTTTTTATCGAGAGCCGCACCATCGAACTGGTGATGATGACGATGCTCGGCGGTCTCGGGACGGTGCTGGGCCCGGTCGTTGGGGCGGCCTCGATCTATTGGATGCGAGACGTGGTGTGGGCCAACTTCTTCGACTACCACCTCATCGTGGAAGGTGTGCTGCTCATCCTCATCGTGCTGTTTCTTCCGCGCGGAATCGTGGGAACGTTTGCAGACCGTTCCGGTACCTCGCTCGGTGAATTGTGGGGGACCTGGTTCGGGAAGAAAGTGGTGGACGAATGACCGCCAACGGGACCGCCCTGCTCGAAGGCCGTGGAGTCACGAAGCGCTTCGGGGGACTGGTGGCGGTCAACGGTGTCGATTTCGTCGTTCGGCAGGGAGAGATGGTTGGCCTCATCGGCCCAAACGGCAGCGGCAAGACCACCCTGTTCGATTGCCTGAGTCGGGTGCAGTCAATCGACGAGGGGCAGGTCCTGTTCCAGGGCGTCGATATCACGAACAAGAAGCCCCATCAGGTGGCCCATCTCGGCATGGCCAGGACGTTTCAGGTGATTCGGGTCTATCGGAAGCTGACCGTGCTCGAGAACCTGCTCGTCAGCCGCCAGTGGCGGGGCGAGTCGCTCTTCGCTCAGCTGGGCCGCGCCGACCGGGCACTGGAGGACAGGGCGCGCGAGCTCATCGAGTTCGTGGCCCTCGGGCATCTGGTGGAAGCTCCGGCCGGGACCCTGTCTGGTGGACAGCGCCGGCTGCTGGAGATCGGGATGGCCCTCATGCCCGACCCGGACCTGATCCTGCTCGACGAGGCGGCTTCGGGAGTCAATCCCACTCTGGTGGAGACCATCAAGGACCGCATCCGGGTGCTCAATAAGGAGCACGGCAAGACGTTCCTGCTGGTCGAGCACGACATGCGTTTCATCTCCGACCTGTGCAGCCGCGTCTACGTTCTCAACTACGGAGAGCTCCTCATCGAAGGAACCCCGGCCGAAGTAATGGCTGATGAAGCCGTCATAGAAGCGTATTTCGGCGCATGACGACCGCCCCGCTTCTCGAAGTCCGTGATGTTTTCGCCGGCTACCTCGATTTCGACATTCTGCAGGGGACCAACCTCGTGGTCCATCCGGGTGAGATCGTTTGCGTCATCGGCCCGAACGGTGCGGGGAAATCAACGGTGTTCCGCGCCATCTACGGACTCCTGAACGTCCGGAAAGGGAACGTGCTGTTCGACGGCCGCGACATCACCAACTTCACGCCCCAGGATGTGCTGCGCAGCGGCATCGCCATCGTGCCCCAACTGCGCAGTGTCTTCCCGCAGATGACTGTGTACGAAAACCTCGAAATGGGCATGTTCGTTGAGAAAGACAAGGCGCGCATCCGAACGCGCATCGACATGGTGCTCGATCTCTTTCCCCGGCTGGCCGAACGCACCGCCCAGCGCGTCAACACAATGAGTGGAGGGGAGCAGCGCATGCTGGAGATCGGGCGGGCGCTGCTGCTTGAACCGAAGCTGTTGATGATGGACGAGCCGTCGGCCGGTCTGGCGCCCTCTATCACCAGTCAGATCTTCGGACACGTCAAGCGTCTCAACAAGGAGATCGGGCTCACGATCCTCATGATCGAGCAAAACGCCCGCCAGGGCCTCGAGACCTCAGATCGCGGCTACGTGCTGGAGCTCGGCAAGAACAGTTTCGAGGGCACAGGCCGTGAGCTCATCGAGAATCCCGATGTCCGTCGGGCGTTTCTCGGAGGGCGCTGACGGGCGTGCCGACCGGGCCCGCGGCAAGCCCGGATCGCTTCCGGTGGGTGATTCTGGCCATCGCAACCATTGCCCAGATTGGCACGGCCGTCATCTACCTCGGTATCGGGGTGCTGGCCGGGTTCATACAGGAGCGGTTTTCGCTTTCGGGGGTCCAGACCGGATTGCTCATCACCGCCATCGGCATCGTCCCCTTACTCGCTCTCATTCCGGTCGGGCGGTTCCTCGATCACCACTCTGAGCGCCTCATCATCACCGGTGGCGCGCTGCTACTCGGTGGCGGAGTCGCGCTGGCCTCGTTTGTTGATTCCTACCTCGTTCTTCTGGCCGTGTTTGCCGTGGCTGGAGCCGGCTATGCGACTGCCCAGCCCGGTGGCAGCAAAGTGGTGGCGGCCTGGTTTCCCGCCCACGAACGGGGCCTTGCGATGGGCATCCGCCAGACCGGCCTCCCGCTCGGTGGGGCACTGGCGGCGGCGATTCTGCCCTGGACCGCCGGGCGATTCGGCGTCGATGCGGCTCTGCTTATCGCGGCTGGAGCAGCGATCGCCGGCGGACTCGCCTTCTTCATCTTCTATCGGCCCGCTCCGGTGGTATCCGATACGGCCTACCGATTCGGCCCCCAGCTCCGGTCGCTGCTCGCGGAGTTCAGGATTCGAACGGCCATGTGGGCGGGCCTGGTGATGGTGAGTGCCCAGTTCGCGCTGCTCTCATACTTCATGCTCTACCTGCGCGATGTGCACGGGGTCCCACTCACCCGGGGCGCGTGGTTGCTGTTTGTGGCCCAAATGAGTGGCGTGGTCGGAAGGGTCGTTCTCGCCAGGTGGAGCGATCGGATTCGGACGGGGCGGCTGCCGGCGATTCGGACGTCGATAGTGGCAACGGCGCTTGGCATGTTCACGCTGGCCGCCCTCCCGGTCAACGTTCCGCTCCCCGCCCTCTATGTGGCGGCGGGCGTGATCGGGTTCTGGACGTTCGGGTGGTACGGGCCGTGGGTAGTGCACGTGGCCGAAGCGGCCGATGGCCAGGCAGTCGGCCTCACGCTGGCCCTCGCCATGACTGCGAATCAGTTGGGCCTTGTGGCTGCTCCGCCGCTATTCGGATTGCTTCTCGACATCGCCGACTCGAATTATCGGCCGGCCTGGGCAGCCCTCGGCGTGGTGCTTTTGTTAGGCGCATCGCGCGTCAGAGCCGGAGAAAGCCAGGACCGGCCCCCCTCGATGGCGATGGGGCATTCGCGGTGAGACCATCGCGACGCCTTCCCGGCGGGTAACGTTCCCGTGTGAGCTCGACTGACGAGACGGCCGCGGATTCGGCCGCATCCGCATCCGACCCGGCGTCCACTAGTCGCGATGGCGCCCTCGCCGAATTTTCGCAGGCCTTTCTGCGGCGCCTTCCCGACGCCTACACAGCTTCTGTTTCGGCCGAATCTTTGTGGGGTCAGATTGAGAGCGTGTTTTCTTTCGCCGAGGCGCGCCGCCACGAAGCCGTCGCCGTGCGAGTCTTTGACCCGGCGCTCGAGCGCGATGGTTACGAAGCCCCCGGCACCGTTGTCGATCTCAACGTCGATGACAGTCCCTTCATCGTCGACTCAGTCACCGCCGCCCTCGATAGGTCGGGATATCGGGTGGTGACCGAAGTACACACCGTGGTCGGCACGGTTCGCTCGGCTGAGGGTGAGCTGCTCGACGTGACCCCGGCCCGCGGTGCCGATCGGCGGGAAGCCATCCAGCACTATCAACTTCGCGAGCACCTCGACGAAGCCGCCAGGGCCGAGCTCGAGGGGGTGCTGCGGGGTGTGCTGGGCGACCTGCGGGCGGCGGTCGACGACTTCGAGCCAATGCAGCAGGTCATCGAACGGATGAAGGAGGTTGCCCGCGCAGGGGCGCATCGGTACTCACCGGAGATCGTCGCAGAAGCCGAGCGATTCCTCGACTGGCTCCTTGACCTCAACTTCATCTTCCTCGGGTATCGGGAATACGCCATCGCCGGGGAGAACGGCGATCTGGCGATCTCGGTCGTCCCCGGAAGCGGCCTTGGCATCCTGCGGGAAACCGGGGAATCACAATTCGCCTCTCCGGTACCCATTTCGGAGCTTTCGGTTGACCTCCGGGCCCGGTATTCCGAAGGCTTCCTGGTGGTGGTGAGCAAAACGAATCGTGTATCGACGGTCCACCGGGCTTCCCGGATGGACTACATCGGCATTCGACATATCGGTGAGGACGGAACGGTGATCGGCGAAGCGCGTCTCATAGGATTGTTCACGTCGCGGGCTTACATGTCCGAGGGCGCCTCGGTCCCAATTCTGCGTCAGAAACTCGGCCGCATCCTCGCGGAGGATGATCTCATCGAGGGGTCGCATGATCACAAGGCGATGGTCCAGCTGTTCAACAGCTTCCCGAAGGACGAGCTCTGGTCGATGTCGGTCGACGACCTTCGTCACAGCATCCACGGTCTCCACGAATCGACTCAACGGGAGAACGTTCGCCTGTTCGTTCATCCAGATCTTCTCGAGAGGAGCGTTTCGCTGCTTGTGGTCATGCCCCGCGATCGCTTCTCGGCCACGCTCCGCCGTCGCCTCCAGAAGCTATTTCTGGAACGATTCCAGGGCACAAACATCGACTACCAGCTCTCGCTCGGAGAAGGGGGGCCGGCCCGGATTCACTTCACGCTCTGGGTGGCAGGCGGTCCGGTGCCGGATGTGGCCTTTGAGGAGCTCCAGCAGGAAGTAATCGAGCTCTCCCGAACATGGGAGGACCGTCTGGCCGATGTCGTCAATGACCGTTTCGGCGAAGAGGCAGGCGATCTCGTTGAGCGGTGGTCTCCGCGAATGCCGGACTATTACAAGACGTCCACCCGTCTCAACCTCGCGGCCGGAGATCTCATGATGCTCGACCAACTCATGGCCGGTGACCGAGGCGTCGCGGTCGGCCTGCAGAACGACACTCATCCGTCTGAGCCCCTGACCCGGCTTGGCGTGTACACGCGGGGAGGGAAGCGGGAACTGTCGGCCATCCTTCCGGTTCTCGAGGCGATTGGGCTCAGAGTTGTTGAGGAGGTCCCAACGAGGCTGGTTGGTAAGGGGGACATCCTCATTCACGACTTCGGGGTGCGGGCGTCCGGGGGCGGTCTTCTCGAACTGGAGCGGTGCGCTGACCGGGTGGCGGAGGCAGTGGCCGAGGTTCTCGAGACCGGCGCCGAGTTCGATTCCCTCGACCGCCTCATAACCGTGTCCCGGCTCGACCGGCGCCAGGTCGGAATCTTGCGGGCATTCCGTACCTACTGGCGTCGCGTCCGGCCCCGGTTCACGAACGAGTACATGAACGAGGCCTTCGTCGCGAACCCCGAGATCGCCGAACAACTCATTGCGTTTTTCGAGGCTCGATTCGACCCATCCCTCGATGGCGAGGAGGCCGATACCTTGCGGACCGATATCGCCGAACGGCTCGACGCGGTGCGGTCCCTCGATCAGGATCTCATCCTGCGCGCCATGCTCGGCCTCGTCGAGGCAACGGTGCGCACCAACGCCTTCCAGCCCGACCGCGGCTACCTCAGCCTCAAGATCCGCTCGGCCGAAGTGCCGGACATGCCCGAGCCATATCCGCTCTTTGAGATCTACGTCTACGCTCCCGATGTAGAGGGAATCCACCTCCGGGGTGGCCTGGTAGCGCGGGGGGGAATCCGCTGGTCGTCGCGGAAGGAGGACTACCGGACCGAGGTGCTCGGCCTCATGAAGGCTCAGCGCACGAAGAACGCCATCATCGTGCCGGGAGGCGCCAAGGGCGGTTTCGTGCTGAGACGTCCGCCACGGCCCGGAGAAACCATGGGAGAGGCCATCGAGCGGGTCTACACGACGTTCATCCGGGGCCTGCTCGACCTCACGGACAACTTCGCCGGCGGCCAGATCGGTCGTCCGCCCCAGGTGCGCCACCACGACGATGATGACCCGTACCTGGTGGTGGCCGCCGACCGGGGCACGGCCCGCTTCTCCGATACCGCCAATGCCATCGCCGCCGAATACGGGTTCTGGCTGGGTGACGCCTTCGCCTCGGGCGGTTCGGCCGGCTACGACCACAAGGCATTGGCCATCACCGCCCGTGGAGCTTGGGAGTCGGTCAAACGGCACTTCCACGACCTCGGCACCGATGTCACCCGCACTCCGATCACGGTGGTGGGGATCGGTGATATGTCGGGAGACGTCTTCGGGAATGGCATGCTGCGCTCACAGCATCTCCAACTGGTAGCCGCCTTCAATCATCGTCACATATTTGTGGATCCAACCCCCGATCCTTCCGCGAGCTTCGCCGAGCGTCGCCGGCTGTTCGACCTGCCGGGATCGAGCTGGGACGACTACGACGCCAGCCTGCTCTCGCCCGGTGGAGGCGTGTTCGCCCGGGACGCCAAGCGGATCAATCTAACGGCGGAGATTCGCCAGGCCCTTCAGATCGAAGAAGAGTCGGTCGCCCCGAGTGAGCTCGTGCGCGCCATCCTGCTCGCTCCTGTCGACCTGCTGTGGAATGGGGGTATCGGAACGTATGTGAAGGCCACGTCGGAGACCGATGCCGACGCCGATGACAGGTCAAATGATGCCGTCCGTGTCAACGGCGAAGACCTCCGTTGTTGGGTCGTCGGGGAGGGGGGCAATCTCGGCCTCACCCAGAAGGGGCGCATCGAATATGCGGGCCGGGGCGGTCGGATCAACGCCGACTTCATCGACAACTCGGGTGGGGTCGACTGCTCGGACCGTGAGGTCAACCTCAAGATCCTCCTGCGATTGGCGCAGGAGCGTGGTGAGTTGGCAGCGGAGGATCGAGCGGAGGTCATCGCCTCGGTCACCGAGGACGTCACCGACCGGGTCGTCTATGACAACTTCTTGCAGGCGCAGATCCTTTCCCAGGAGTCCGGACGGTCCTCAGACAATCTCGAGGCGTTCGACGATCTCATGAAGGTGCTCGAGGACGAGGGCATGCTCGACCGCACCATCGAGTACCTTCCGTCCTCGGACGACCTGACCGAGCGAATCAGAGTGGGATCCGGCCTTGAGCGACCAGAGCTGGCGGTTCTGCTGGCCTACGCCAAGCGCTGGCTCCGCCTCGCACTGCTGCGCTCCGACGTTCCCGACGGATTCGAGTTCGCCGGTGATCTCATGGAGTACTTCCCCGAGCCGATCGTGAAGCGTTTCGGTCACCTGGCAGCCGACCATCCGTTGCGGCGTGAGATCATCGCCACCCGGGTCGCTAATCGGGTCGTCAACTCCGAGGGCATCACCTTCGTGAGCCGGCTCGGGATCGAAACCGGCGCCTCGCCTGCCGAAGTCGTGCGCGCCTATCAGGCCGGCTTGGCGCTGACCGGCGCCGAAGAGCGGTGGGAGGCGGTTGAGGCACTCGATGCTTCGATCGGACCTCAGGTTCGTGGCGAGCTCATGGACGGAGTCGACCGGCTCGTTGAGGCCATGACCCGGTGGTATCTGCGCCAGGGAACGTCTCTCGACCCTGCCGGGCCGACGAGATCTGATTTCGACGAGCTCGCCTCGATCATTCACCACGTTGGGACCCCCGATTGGAGAGCCGACCGTGATGACGAAGTTGCCTCTCTGGTCGAGGTCGGCGTTCCGGAGGAATTAGCCCGGCGCCACGCCTACCAGGACGAGCTCTTCCATGCTCCCGACATCATTCAGCTCGCCGACCTCTCTGCCCGGCCGGTCGCCGACGTTGCCGACGTGTTCTTCCTGGTCGGGGTTGCCTACCGGCTCGACTGGCTGGAGGCGAGGGCCGAGCAGCTATCAGCCGGGACACGCTGGGAGCGCTGGGCTCTCCATACCTTTGAAAGCGATTTGCAGCAGCTGCGGCGCGACCTCGCCGAAAAGATCATGGCCTCGGCCGAGATTCAGAACGGCAAAGCCTTGCTCGAGTACTACCGGTCGATCCGCCCCGACCAACACGCTCGCCTCGATCAGTTCCAGGAGATGTTGACCCGCGAGGGCGGGGGCGACATTCATTCACTCATCGTTGCGACACATCAGATCGCCATGGTGATGGGCTAGGCCGCTGCCCGCTTCTTGAGGTTGCCAGTTGACAGTTCACAGCCAGAACTGGGGGAGTATCCCTGTTGACTGTTGACTGTTGACTGTTGACTGTCTTGCTCTAGAAGAAGCTTTCGTCCTTTTCGCCCATCGCTACCAGCAAGGGGGCGGGGGCGAAGCGGTCGCCGTGCGCGGCGGTGAGTTCCTGGAGTTGCTCCACCACCGTCCCAACGCCGACCTCGTCCACCCAGCGGAACGGCCCGCCCCGGAACGGCGGGAATCCGAGTCCCATCACCGCGCCGATATCACCATCCCGGGGTGATCGGAGGATCCCGTCCTCCAGACAGCGCACCGACTCGTTGACCATCTGTAGCGAGAGTCGTGCCTGGATCTCGTCGCGCGACACGGTTCCCGGGCGTGGCGTGACTCCGAGCACGGCGTAGATGGTTTCATCCACGTCACCCTTCTTCCCGTCTTCGTACGTGTAGAACCCGCGTCCGTTCTTGCGGCCACGACGATCATCGGCGAGGAGCGAGGCAAAGGCCGGGGGAGCTGCCATTCGCTCTCCGAAGGCCTTCTCGAGAATCTTGCCGATCTTCGCCCCCACATCGATCCCCACCTCGTCGCTCAGGGTCACCGGGCCGACCGGGAAACCCCATGCCACCATGGCCTTGTCGATCTCCTCAATCGTGGCGCCATCGCTGAGCAGGTAGAGGACTTCGGCCGAGTACGGCCCAATGATGCGGGTGGTGTAGAACCCGGTTCCGTCGTTCACGACGATGACCGTCTTTCCCTGCCGCTTGCCAAACGCCACCACCGAAGCCGTCACCTCGTCTGCCGTCTCGGGGGTGACGATGACCTCGAGCAGAGGCATCTTCTCAACGGGGGAGAAATAGTGCATGCCGATGACGTTGGCAGGCCGGGCCGCCGAGGCGGCGATGTCGGCGATGGGAATCGAGGATGTGTTGGTGGCGTAGATGGTTTCTGGACTGGTCACTGCCTCGGTTTCGGCCAGCACTGTTCGCTTCAGATCGAGGTCCTCAAACACCGCCTCTATCACGAGGTCGGCTCCCGACAGGTCGTCGTACTCGGTGGTGCCCTTGACCTGGCGCTGCATGGCGAGCCAGGCGTCGGCCTTCTGCATGCGGCGCCTCTTGACTTGCCCATCCAGCACCTTCTGTACGTACCCGAGCCCGCGTCCCACGGCGTCGTCGTCGACCTCCTTGATGATCGAGCGCACCTTGGCCCGCGTGGTGTTGACGGCGGCAATACCGCCCCCCATGAGACCGCCGCCCAGCACGCCGACGGTCTCAACCGGACGAACCTCGGGGTTTCCGCTCACGCCGGTATCCCTTTTCAACTCCTGGGTGGCGAAGAAGATCGAGCGGAGAGCCTGTGATTCGGGTGACACGACGAGCCGACCGAAGGCCCGGCGCTCTGCTTCGAGGCCGGCGGCTACACCTTGCTCGTAGCCGATGCGTACGCAATCGAGCGCGGCGGGCGGAGCGGGGTAGTTGCCCTTC
Organism: uncultured Gammaproteobacteria bacterium; assembly: GCA_964195905.1. Taxonomy (GTDB): domain Bacteria; phylum Actinomycetota; class Acidimicrobiia; order Spongiisociales; family SHLN01; genus SHLN01. The sequence goes on along the minus strand of CAXMQV010000140.1, from coordinate 12,318 downwards.
GTCTCTTTCAGCATGGCCTTCTCCGCTTGCGCGAACAGGACGCGACGACCGACCGGATTGGTCTCGAGTGCCAGGATCTGCATCGATACCGGATTGAGCTGTGACTTGATCCGATCGAGGAGCGCCTCGGGTTCCCGCCGCGGAGGGTCGAGCAGCATGAGGGCCCGGTTGCGGGCGGCTTCCATGAGCTTGGCCTTTGGCACAACCTCGTCGACGAGGCCGAGCTTGTGCGCCTTACGGGGGCGGATGGTGCGACCGGTCAGGATGAGGTCGAGGGCGGCAGCAATGCCGATGAGCCTGGGCAGGCGCTGGGTTCCGCCGGCGCCGGGGAGCAACCCGAGTTTCACTTCGGGCTGTCCGAGCTGGGTCCGCTGCTCGTCGTCGGAGCACACCCGACTCCCGCATGCCAGCGCGAATTCCAGTCCGCCACCGAGACAGGCGCCGTGAATGGCCGCCACCACCGGCTTGCCCCGGTCCCGGTGGAGGGCTTCGAGGCGGCTGAACCCCTCCTGGCCCGCCCGCATGGCGGCCTCGGCGTCGGCCGGATCCGTCAAGCTGGCGAACCAGCGGATGTCTGCTCCGGCCAGGAAGTTGTCGGGCTTGGCCGACCCGATGACCGCGGCGCGGATCGAGGCATCTTGTTCGAGGCGCTCGAGTATGAGCGCCAGTTCGGCACCGGTTTCTGGTGACAGAGTATTCATGTCCTCGCCAGCGCGATCCATGAGAATGGTGGCGATTCCGTCTTCGTCTACATCGAATGTGAAGTGTGTGAGATCCATGCTCCGAAGTTTGCTCACCGCGTCCGGGAATCACTAATCCGGGCGACTACGGTCCATGTGTGAGTTCGTCCGGCCACTTCCCGTCCAGCCCACCAGGGTGGTGGGGGATCGTTGGTGGGGTTTCCGTCGCTCTGCTCGGGTTCAGTGCGATAGGTCTCTCTCCCATCTGGTACGTGCCGGTCAACCTGATCGCCGCGGCGGGCTTGCTGGCGGCGTCCCGGCGCCTGGGCCTGACCCGAGGCGAGCTTGGCCTGGATGGTCACGAGGTCGGGAAGGGTATTCGGCTCGGCCTGCTGGCGGCCGTTGTGGTGGCCGCCGTTCTCGTGGCGGCGGCCGCTCTCCCGCTCACCCGGCCGATGTTCGACGACGCCCGTACGGCCGGGATCGGGGTCGGCCTGCTCGCCTACCGGGCGCTCGTCCGCATTCCGTTCGGGACGGTCATTCTGGAGGAAGTCGCCTTCCGCGGCGTGTTGCTGGCGGCCTGGCAGCGGGTGACCGGCACCCGCGGGGCGGCGGTGGGCTCCAGCGCGGTGTTCGGCCTCTGGCATGTCCGGCCGGCCATCGATCTGCTGATCGAGAATGACATCGCCGCCGCCGGCCCGGCCCGGAGCCTGGCGGTGATGGGAGCGGTGCTCGGAACGACGGTCGCCGGCCTCGTGTTCTGCTGGCTCCGGCTCAAGAGCGGCAGTCTGGTAGCTCCCCTCATCGCTCACGCGGCTGCCAACTCGTTCGCCACTCTCGTCGCCTTCCTGGTGTAGAGCTGTCAAGGTATTCGGCGGCGTGCCGACATTCAAGCGATCCGCTATACCACCGAGGACTCCAATGATTGCTGCACCCATTCCGCCCACTGAGGCCGCTCGACTCGAGGAGCTCGAGTCGTATTCGGTACTGGACACGCCACCCGAGCAGGTGTTCGACGACATCACGTTTCTGGCCGCCCAGATCTACCAGACCCCAATTGCCCTCATGAGTCTGGTTGATCGCGATCGGCAGTGGTTCAAGTCCTCGATCGGCCTCGACGTCCCCGAGACCCACCGGGATCTCGCGTTTTGCGCCCATGCCATCTGGGATCCTTCCGACGTCATGGTGGTGGAGGATGCCGCCTACGACCCGCGGTTCTCCAACAATCCGCTCGTGGTAGCCGATCCCTCGATCCGGTTCTACGCCGGTGCTCCGTTGCAGACGGCGACCGGGAATGCACTCGGGACGCTCTGCATAATCGATCGCGTTCCCCGTCAGCTGGAGGCTGATGAGCAAGAGGCACTCCGGGCCCTGGCCCGGCTCGTGATGAACGAGCTCGAGCTGCGGCGAGCGTTACTGAGCCTTTCCGACCGCCTCGACCGGGCCACGACGCACCAGGCCGCCTAGCCTCCCGAGCCGGAGGTGCATCACGGAATTCGGACTCCAGACTGCGGGCGACTACGACGAGGTCCTGACGGCGGCTCGCTGGGCTGAGAGCCGGGGGCTCGAGTCGTTTGCTCTGCCCGACCATTATCTGCCGAGCACGCAAGGCGACCGGGCCGCCGAGCCTGTGCATGATGCGTTCGCACAGATGGCCGGCCTGGCGCGAGAAACCGACCGAATCCGGCTCTCGATGCTCGTGTCCCCGATCACGGTCCGCCATCCGGCCGTCTTGGCCAAGAACGCCGTCACCATCGACGCCATGTCCGGTGGCCGGTTCTCCCTCGGGGTCGGCACCGGCTGGCTCGAGGCCGAGCACGATCTCTTCGGCATCCCGTTCCCGTCCCGTCGCGAGCGATTCGATCGTTTGGAAGAAGCCCTTGCCTACCTACGGGCCTGCTTCGCTCCAGACGCGCCCGGATTCGAAGGGCAGTACTACCGGTTGGCACCCCAGGTGGTGAGCCCGCAACCCAGCGGTACGTTCCATCTCGTCGTCGGTGGCATGGGTCCCCGGCGCACACCTGAGCTGGCCGGTCGGTACGCAGATGAGTACAACGTGTACCCGGCCCCGCCCAGGGAGATGGCGGCCCGGATCGCTCGCGCCAGAAGCGCCGCCGGCGAGGCGGGTCGAGATCCGGACGCTCTGCTCATCAGCAGCTCCGGCGCGGTGCTGGTCGGCCGTGACGAGGCCGACTATGAGAAACGCCTCGCCGAGCTGGCGACCAGCGTCGGAGCAACCGTCGACGACCTCGAGGAACACTTCGCCCCCCGCAACACTCCCCGGGGCAGCGCCGACAAGGTGAAGGCACTATTGGCGGCGATGGAAGGTGTCGGAGTGGAACGCTTCTACGTTCAGGCCCTCTACGGCCCCGGATTGGCCCCCATCGAAGAGACGCTGACCCTCATCGGTGCCTAAGTGCGTCGGCGCCGCACCGAAATCCGGCCACCTACCGTGGCGAACCATGCGCTAGATATTGCATGATTTGCCGGATCTAGTGCGCTTTCAACGGCGCTGACAGAGCGAATTGGCCGTCGTTATGTGCCGCTTCTAACCGGCTTCGCTGGAATGTGCCCAGAGGTTGATGCCACCTTCAATAGCGTGCTTGTCGATCTCCAAGAGCTCGGACTCGGTGAACTCGAGATTGTCCAGGGCGCCGAGGCTGTCGTCGATCTGGGACCAGCGGCTCGCACCCACCAGCGCCGTGGTCACACGCGGATCTCGCAACACCCAGGCAAGGGCCATCTGTGCGAGCGTCTGCCCCCGACGCCCGGCGATGTCGTCGAGGGCCCGGATGTTGGCGAGGTTCTCTTCCGTCAAAAGGTTCTGGCTGAGCGTGCCGCCCGACTCGGCAGCCCTTGCCGTCTCTGGCACCCCGCCCAGGTACTTCGAGGTGAGCATCCCCTGGGCGAGCGGGGAGAAGACGATGCAGCCAATTCCCTCGTCACCGAGCAGGTCGAGGAGGCCGTCTTCGATCCATCGGTTGAGCATGGAGTACGAGGGCTGATGGATGACGCACGGCGTATTCAACCGGCGCAGAATCGCCGCCGCTTCAGCCGTCTTCTCCGGACCGTACGACGAGATGCCCACATACAGCGCCTTACCCTGCTGCACCGCCGTGGCGAGCGCACCCATGGTTTCCTCGAGGGGCGTGGTCGGGTCGAATCGGTGTGAGTAGAAGATGTCGACATACTCGACATTCATCCGGGCCAGGCTCTGGTCGAGGCTGGCAAGCATGTACTTGCGGCCCCCACCACCTTGCCCGTAGGGCCCGGGCCACATGTCGTACCCGGCCTTGGTCGAGATAATCAGCTCGTCCCGGTACGGCGAAAGGTCGGAGCTCAGGATCCGCCCGAAGTTCTCCTCCGCCGACCCGTACGGCGGTCCGTAGTTATTGGCGAGATCGAAGTGTGTGACGCCACGGTCGAACGAGTTGAGCGCCATCTCCCGTGCGGACTCAAAGGGGGCCTCGGCTCCGAAGTTCTGCCACAGGCCGAGAGCGATCCGGGGGAGGTCGAGGCCACTCCGCCCGCTTCGTGCGTAGGACATACTGTCGTAGCGGTCTGCAGCAGCTCGGTACATGTGACGCTCCTCCGGTCGGGCGGTGTGGGAGGGTGCAATGGTAATAGCGGGAACCTGCCGTAGACCTGCCGGGAGGCTGAGACGGTCCCCTGTCCAGCCAGCAAACCGCTCCCCGGAAAGGGGGACCTGGTCGTGTGGCTAGCCTCCTGCCGGCCGCGGTGCACTTCGACCTGCTTCGTGGGCGTTAAACGCGCTACCAATGCTTGTCGCCGCGAGGATTACCGCTCGACTCTTTCACAGCCGTTCGAGGTCTCGGCGGGTAGCGGGAAACGGGTCGCGGGCAGCGTTCTACTTCTTCGCCTGCTCGTAGTACGGATTTGATCCGCCGGCATGGTCGGTCACGTCGACGACCTTGGTGATTTCCGGCACCGTTTGCTTGAGGGTCGACTCGATGCCCTGTGACAGTGTGACCGTCGCCATTCCGCACCCCTGGCAGCCACCGCCGAGCCGGACGTAGACCGTGCTGTCTTCGACGGCCACGACCTCTGCCACTCCGCCGTGCGAAGCGATGGCTGGATTGATCATCTCGTTGACCACCTGTACCACCCGCTCGGCCACCGGGCCTTCCAGTTGGGGGAGCGGGCCGTCGTCGAGAATACGAGGGCTCGGGGAGTTCGGGTTCTCCAGGATGAGGCCGGGATTGAGCAGGTCGCGTGACATCTTGACCTCGGCGCCGCGCATGTTTTCGATGTCGGCAGCCGGGATAACGAAGGTGAGACCGCCGTGGTCCTCCAGGTGCACGTCTTCGGGGGCCGTCGCCAGCAGCATGAGTGCCATCTCGTAGGTGTATTTCTCGCCCGAGACCCCCGAAATCGCCAGGACGAGGCCCAGCTCATCGGCGTCGGGCTCCTGGTCACGAATTCCGACGAGGCGTTCGAGTGCCTGGGGATGAACCGTGATGATCTGGTCGTCTTGCATCGGTACATCGTAGGTCGCCGCACAGGCCTACGGGTGCGCCAGGATGGTGGTCATGAAACGAGTTGTGATTGTTGCCTCGGGCGAGTCCTACCGGACCGGCGATTTCGTGGCCGCCGCCGAGTTGCTCCAGCTCGAACCGATCGTGGCGACCGATGTTGCCCCGCCGATGCCCGGCCCACAGCTTCAGGTCGATCTGGCCGACCCCGACCGCGCCGCGGCCCGGATCGCCGCCCTCGTGCCTCCTCCGGACGCAGTCGTGGCGATCGACGACCAGGGAGTGGCGGTAGCCGCCCGGGCCGCCGCCAAACTCGGACTGGCCCACAATCGGTCTGAGGCCGTGGCCGCTACCCGGGACAAGTTGCTCATGCGTCGACTCCTGACAGCCGCGGCCATTCCCCAACCCCGCTTTGCCGGGATTGCTCCCGGGACCGGTCCGTCGGTGGCCTCCGAGCTCGGGTTTCCGGTCGTGCTGAAGCCGATCGGCCTTTCGGCCAGCCGGGGGGTCATACGGGCCGACGATCCGGCTGCCGCTCGCCGGGCCGAGCACCGGATCCGGACGATGTTGGCCGATATCGGCCGGGACTCCGGTCAGGAGTTGCTGGCCGAGGAATACCTGCCCGGAAGGGAACTGGTGGTCGAAGGCTTGCTCATCGATGGGCGACTCGAGGTCCTGGCCATCATCGACAAGCCTGAGCCGATGGAGGGCCCGTTCTTCGAGGAGACCCTGCTCGTAACTCCGTCGCGGGAGTCGGCCGACATCCAGGGCGCTTCGATCGCCCTGGCTGAAGCGGGGGCGAGAGGCCTGGGCCTCGAGGTTGGGCCGGTCCACGCCGAGGTTCGGGTGAGCCCGGCCGGGGAGGCCCGACTGCTCGAGGTAGCTGCCCGCTCAATCGGTGGCCTGTGCGGCCGGGCTCTCACGTTCGGGTTGGTCGGGGAGTCGCTCGAAGTCCTCGTCCTCAGGAGCGCCCTCGGGATGGCCACCCTCGACACGACGTTGGCGCGCCCGGCCACCGGCGTCTTGATGTTGCCGATTCCCGCTACCGGCATCCTGGCCGCGGTCGAGGGCGTCGACGAGGTGCGTGCCATGGCGGGCGTGGACGCGGTGACGCTCACGATCGCACCCGGTCGCAGAGTGGTAGCGCTCCCGGAGGGGGATCGCTACCTCGGATTCGTGTTTGCCGGTGGGATCAATCCGGCGGCGGTGGAAGCGACCCTGCGAGAGGCTGCCGACGCTCTTTCGGTTGTAGTCGACGGCGAGGCGGTGCCGGTCGCTTCCCGGTTATGAGGCCGCAGCAGAACCGGGCTTCTCGCGCTACCTTGTGATAGGCAATGCGAGTCGTCCCTGGTTGGAGGGCGGCAACGATCAGTACGGAGGATGAAGGGGTGAAGATGCAACGCAACCTGGCGTGGGTAGCCCTCGCACTTGGCAGCATCTGGATCGCCGTTGCCATCATCAGCTTCACCTCACCCGACCTTGTATATGGAGCCGATCGAGACACGTTTCCGCTCATCTCGGCTGTGACGTGGATGTCAGGAGCCGCCGCCTCGAGCTACGTCTTGCGGGCGCTCGTCACGCGCCATCCCTCTCCCGAGGATCAGCGAAATGCCTGGGTCGGAATTGCCCTGAGCACCACGGCGATATGGGGTCTCGTGACACTCGTGACCCTCTTCCTCCCCGAGTTCTCACTCAACATCGGCGACGAGCCGATCATCATTCCGCTCGGCCACCTCGTTGCCCCGGCTGCCGCGGCCGTTGCCACAGGAATCGCCGCCCAATACGTGCCACTTCTCACCGATGCCGCCGCCGCCGAGAGGCGAGGGGATCCGGTCTACGAGGACGAGGAGTACTAGGAGCGCCCACCGCCCACCGCGAGCCGCCCACCGTGTTCAGGCTCGAGGTGCTCGTCTTGTTCCCTTCCCGGCTTCGATTGTCGCCCTTTCCTTGATTGGCGGAACGCTCTGTCGGATTTCCGGTGGGCGGTGGGCTCGCTACAGCGCTGGCTCTAGGTCCCTCTCCGGAGTAGCTCCCGCGCCTCCTCCTCTGCTCCGTTCGAGCCAGCGGCCCATGAAGAGCACCGCAGGCAAGAGCGCCAGGCAGATGGCGGCGCCGATGGCGATTTCGACGGCCACGTCGCTGAAACCGGCTCCGCCCACCGACAGGTCGAAGATCGGTTGGAGGAAGTAGTACGTGGGACCGATTCGGGCGATCCAGCTGGGTAGATCCGGCCAGATGAAGAACACGACCGGGTAGAAGAGGAGGATGCCACCTGCTTTGAAGGCGGCGAACATGGTGTTCGTGTCCTTCGCCCAGGCGCCAAGGATGACTCCAACCTCGGCCATCATCACGGCCGCCACCAGGAGGGTGGCCATGATCGCGGTGTACTCGCCGCTGAAGGCGTTGTTGATGGCGAGGGTCATGATCCCGGTCGAGAAAGCCAGGATCACCCCGAGCAGCACCTTGGCCGCCATGACCTCCTGGATGCTCGCCGGGGACACGAGAAGCGCGTCAATGGTGTTTTCCTCTTTCTCCTCGACGAGGCTGAGGGCAGGCACCATGGCGCCGGCCAGAGCGACTGCGTAGATCATGATGAGCGGCAGCAGCCGCAGGCTGAGCTCGAGGGATTCCTCGCCGAACGACACCACCTCGACCTGAACGGGAGGAGGCTCGCCGCTCACTCCCCGGACGAGGTCGAGCGTCGTGACCGCCAACACCACCCGGTCCGAAGCCAGGCTTTCACCCGAGATGTAGAGGGCCATCTCGGGGCGGGCGCCGGACCTCACCGCCTCGTCGAACCCGGCCGGCAGCACGAGCCCGGCGTCGTAATCATGAGCTTCGACCCGGCTCCGTAGCTCGTCGGCATCGGACAGAACCGACACGTCGATACCGTCAAGCGCCAGGGCGTCGGCGGTTACCCGGGAGCCGCCGGGATCGACGATCGCCAGCCGCGGGTTGGCGTCGAAGAGGCCGCCGAAGACACCGCGGATGAGCAGGGTCATGACGACCGGCAGCACGAAGGCCCACAGGATGAACGGTGAGCGGGGCCCGAGACGGAGATCCTTGCGGAGAACGCGGCCGATGTTCGTCACAGCGAAGCCACCTTTCGTCTCAGGGCGAACAGGCCCCCGGTAAACGCGATCACGCACCACCCCGACAAGAGAAGAAGCGGTCCGCTCAGCTCGACGAGCCCGTCTCCGTAGGCAGTGGCTCGCACAATCGAGTCGATCAGACCGTAGCTGGGCAGAACCCGCACCCAGTCGGCCGCCGAGCCGGGGAAGAGCACGGCGAACGACGGGATCGCAAGGGGGATCATGAACACCATGCTCCAGAACACGATGCCGATGAAGTCTTTGCCGGTCGACCCGGCGATCAATCCGAAACCGGTCACCAGCAGTGCTCCCAACAGGAGCGTGATGATGAGCACGAGCGGGCTCGTACCGAGGACTCCGATGAGGGTCACCAGGAGCAGGGCCTCCCCGAACGCAAGCACGGTGCCGATGATGGCTTTGGCCGCCAGGAAGTCCGATAGCCGGGTGGGGGTGGCGAGGACGGCGGTGACGGTGCGCGCCTGGATCTCGGTTGCCACCAGCGTGGCGAGGGCGAAGGTTTCGATGAGGAGAACGAAGAACACGAACATCGGCCCCATCTTCTCTCGGAGCGAGACCTGGTCGCCTGCCCGATCCTCCCCGAGGATGACTTCCGTCGTGTCGAGTTGTGTCACCGGGAGCTCGGTCCCCGCCACCAGGAAGGCCAGTTCCCGAACGAAGCTCGTCATCGCCCCCCGGTACTCGTCGGGAACGTCGGTGGTGAGAAGCACCCGCACCGTGGTGGGCCTGCCGGATCGGACCGATTCGACAAATCCGTTCGGGAAGTCGAGCCCGATGGGGACCGATTCATCGCCGGAGCCATCGACGGCTGCCTCGAGAGCCTCAGGGGTGTCGAACGTGATGAATTCGAGCCCATCGCCCGAGCTGAGCACCTGCGGGGAGCCCCCCTGCCAATAGATCCCTGCCTCGATGGTCTCATCAACGCTGTTGGGCAGGAACCAGTACATGGCGATGTAGATGATGAGCCCGAACACGGTGATGAACACGTAGAACCGGTCACGGGTGAAGGCGACCAGATCCTTGCGGATGATGGCGCCGATGATTCCGAGCCGGCGGCTCACCGCAGTCCTCTCCCGGCGAACTCAATGAAGATGTCCTCGAGGGTCGCTTCCTCGGTGTGGATCGTCATGAGCCCCTCCACTCCGACCGCCCGGCGGATCTGATCCTCGGCGTCATGCCCGTCCAGCGGGATCACCACCTCCTCGATCTCGGGCCCGTTGCGGGACCGGATCCGCACGCTGCGCTCGCCGTGGGCCAATTTCAGTGTCTCCGGGGCGTCGATGGCGAGGATCCGACCTTCGTGGATGAACGCCACCCGGTCCGACAGTTTGTCGGCCTCGAGCATGTCGTGGGTGGTGAGCACCACTGCCGCCCCCCGATCGGCCTCCTCCTGAATGATGCGCCGGATGGCCAGCGACGAGACAGGATCGAGTCCGTCGGTCGGTTCGTCCAGGAACAGAACCCGTGGCTCGTTGACGAGGCTGCGCGCCACCATGAGCCGCTGGCGCATGCCCTTTGAATAGTCGGCGGCCCGGTCGTCGGCCCGCTCGAGAAGGTCGACCCGGCGGAGCAGTGCTTCGGGATCGATGCGCTTGATGCCGAATAGTCGAGCGAAGAACACGAGGTTCTCCCGGCCGGTCATGTTCAGGTAGAGATTCTTCTCCTCGAAACACACGCCAATCTGGGCTTGAATCGTCTCCTTTTCCGACGGCATCGTCATACCGAGCACGGAGATGGTTCCGGCCTGGGGATCGAGCAGACCGGTCATCATCTTGATCGTGGTGGATTTGCCGGCACCGTTCGGACCGAGGAACCCGAGTATCTCTCCCGGTGCGACCGAGAACGAGACGTCGTCGACGGCCACAGCGGTGCCGTAGGCGTAGCGGAGCCCTTCAACGCGGATGGCGGGTTCGGTCATCGGCAACTCCTGGTCGACCGAACATACGGTGCCAGGTTGATAGTGGGTGGCACAGGGCCGTTCGTCCATGCTTGATTGGCGGTTTGGCAGCGAACGTACACTGCCCGGATGTCTGAAGCCGATCACCTCCCATCACCGCCGGTCCGGCGGCGCCTATTGGGAGTGCTGTTCGCCGGAAGTGCCCTCAGCCGCACCGGATTGATTGCGGCCGTTTCGGTAGCGGCGCTGGCAGCCGAGGACATGCTCGGATCTGTCACCCTGGCCGGAATTCCGGCGGCGACGGCCACCATCGGGATCGCCGCCGGCACCCCGCCGATCTCCTGGCTGATGGCGCGATCGGGGCGTCGGATCGGCCTCGCAGTCGGTCTCGCCGTCAGTGCCGGCGGGGCCGGATTGGCGGCTCTGGCAATCAACGCCGGGTCGTTCCCGCTGTTCGTCGCCGGCATGTTTGTGTTTGGAATGGGCATCGCCGGTGAGCGGCTCTCCCGGTACGCGGCGGCCGACATCACGCCCGTTAGCCGTCAGGCGTTTGCCATCAGCCTCGTCGTCTGGGCCGGAACCATCGGGTCGGTGCTGGGCCCGGTGCTACTGGCACCTGCCAAGCGATTCGCTGAATCCATCAATCTGGAAGGCTTGACGGGCCCCCTCGTGATGGCCTCGCTTTCGGCCCTGGTGGCGTCATTGGTCGTGCTGCGATGGCTTCGGCCCGATCCGCTGTCCTTCGTGCCGGTTCGCGACCCGGCCACCTCTGCTCCGGTGCGGCGCCGACTGGCCGGATCGAACGCCCGGGTCGCGCTGGCCTCGTTGATCGTTGGTCAGGTTGTCATGGTGATGATCATGACAATGACTCCTATTCATATCCGGCGGGCCGGCGAGGAGCTCGGGATCGTTGGACTGGTGATTGCCGCTCACACTCTTGGCATGTTCGCCTTCTCTCCGCTCACCGGATTCCTCAGTGACCGGTACGGACGGGTCAGAGTCATCGTGGCGGGCCAGATCATGCTGCTCGTGTCGGCCGTGATGGCATCGTTCGCCGCCGGTGACGAGCGGGTCTTGTTGGTGGCGTCCCTGTTCCTGCTCGGGCTCGGGTGGAACTTCGAGTTCGTGGCCGCCAGCGCGCTCTTGACCGAGGATACGCCCGCCGCTTCCCGGGTCTCGCTGCAGGGCCTGGCCGACTCGATCGTCTGGACCTCGGCTGCCATCGCCTCATTGTCGTCGGGGGCATTGCTCGAGGCGGGCGGTTTCTCGATGCTTTCCCTGCTCGGGGCTTTGCTGGTGGTGGTTCCGTTCGCGGTCCTGGCCCGATACCGCCCCGGGTTGGCGCCCGCTCGCCCCTAGCCGCTTACAGCTTCCAGCGGCCCGCCACCGGCCGCCAGGTCGATCCCCCCCAGACGTAGGACTCGTCTGCCTCGCCGGTGTCATTTGAATTGCGGAGGTAGACGGTGGTGTTCGAGCCCCGGAAGACCCCGGCTGTATCGACGCTGTCGGCATCCCAATCGCCGACCACGAAACGGTCGGAGGGATCCCCGAAGAAGAAGCTGGCGGCGGTCTGGGCGATCGGCCCCGGCCCGACGGGTGTCTGGTTGGTGTAATACACGAAGCTGTTGGACGGCCGATAGAGAACGACGCTGTCTTTGCCGTCACCATCGGGATCGCCCCCAAACGGACGATCGCCCGGCGCGCCGAACCAGAAGTCGTAGTGGGTGGGTACCGCCTGGTTGTCGGTTCCGTTTGTGTTTGTCAGGAAAATGTGCCCGTTGCGGTTGATCCCGAGCGAGTCGATACCGTCCCCGTTCCAGTCACCGACGAAGACGGCGTCTCCTGGAGCCCCGAAGTAGAAGCTGGATTCAGCGACACCTACCTGTCCGTCCGGGGGCAGTGTGTTGGTGAGGTAGGCGTACCCGCCACCAGCTCCAGGGCGCCAGGCACCGGGTGTGTCGACGCCGTCGCCGTCCCAGTCACCGAATAGCGGGATATCGGTGGGGTTGCCGTACCAGAACGTGCGGTCGGCCTGGCCGGGGCGCCGGATGCGCCAGCGACCGCTCGGTTCCACCAGCAGAACCTCGTCGTCGAGCTGCGGGTCGAGTGCGGCGGCCCACTTGGCCGCCATCTTGGCC
>CAXMQV010000139.1:0-16445 GCA_964195905.1 uncultured Gammaproteobacteria bacterium | reverse complement strand
CACGATCACATCGTTGACGCAGCCGGCCGCGAGGAGGAGAGTTTTCGGCGCACTCTCGAAACCGGCAGCGCCCTACTCGACGACGAGCTCGGCCGGGTCTCCGACGTCCTACCCGGGTCCGTAGCGTTCAAGCTGCACGACACCTACGGCTTCCCCGTTGAGGTCACTACCGAGATCGCCGAGGAGCGAGGCATCACCGTCGACCGCGACGGCTTCGACGCCGAGATGGACGAGCAGCGCCTGGCCGCCCGCCGGGCGTGGAAGGGCACCGGAGCGGCTGCCGAGGCCGAGGAGTACCGCAAGGTCCTCGACGGCGTCGATCTCACCGACTTCCTCGGCTATGAGTTCGAAGACTCCGAGAGCCGGGTGGTTGCGTTGCTCCGCGATGGAGAAGCCGTCGAGTCGCTCTCAGAAGGCGAGGAGGGCGAGGTCTTCCTGGATCGGACTCCCTTCTACGCCGAAGCGGGCGGGCAGGTAGGCGATTCGGGAACTCTGTGGACCGGGACCGGCTCGGCGGTGGTCAACGACACCCAATTCGCCATCCAGGGGATCAACAGCCATCGTGTCAAGGTTGCCAAGGGGACGATCCGACTCGACCAGGACGCAAAGGCCGAGATCGATCGCACCAGGCGCGAGCGGATCCGCAAGAGCCACACCGGAACCCACATTCTTCACTCGGCGCTCCGGTCGGTTCTCGGCGATCATGCTCGTCAGGCCGGGTCCCTTGTCGAAGCAGGCCGGCTGCGCTTCGACTTCTCCCATCACGCCGCCCTTGACCCCGACGAGCTGGCTGCCGTCGAGGCCCTTGCAAACGACCACGTCATCGAGAACGCCAGAGTTACCTCGTTCGAGACGTCAAAGGAGGAGGCCGTGGCCATGGGGGCAATCGCCTTCTTCGGTGACAAGTACGGAGAGACCGTCCGGGTCGTCGAGGCCGGAAGCTTCTCGCGCGAGCTGTGTGGGGGGACTCACACAACTACCACCGGCCAGGTAGGTCCGCTCATTGTGACCTCGGAAGGCTCAATCGGCTCGAACATGCGCCGGGTGGAGGCCCTCACTGGCTCTGCCGCCTATCAACACATTGTCCGGCTCCGATCCGACCTGGAAGAGGCCGCCTCGGCGCTCCAGACCGGGCCTGACAACGTTGGTCCAGCGCTGAGCGCCCTCTTGAAGCGCTCAAAGGACCAGGAAGAACGGCTCGGATCGTTTGAGGATCGCTACCGGTCCGAGACCGCTTCCAGCCTCACTTCCGATCCAGAGCGGGTCGGGGGCATGGCCATCGTGGTGGCCGCCGTGCCCGGTGCATCAAGTGAAGATCTCCGGCTGCTGGCGTTTCAGGCTCGGGACCGGGTCAAATCCGGGGTGGTCGTCCTCGGCACCGAGCGAGACGGAAAGGCCCAGCTGGTGACGGTCGTCTCCTCCGATCTGGTAGCGCGGGGCGTCTCGGCTCGGACTGTCATCGGCGGTCCGGCCCGTCTCGTCGGCGGTGGCGGCGGTGGCGACGACGAAGTGGCTCAGGCCGGGGGACCAAACGGCGCCAACCTGTCAGAGGCTCTTGCCACGGCGGGCGAAGAGCTTCGGACCAGACTCTCCTCGCTCTGAATGGGACGCCTCCTGGGCCTCGACTACGGGACCAAGCGGGTCGGCGTGGCCATATGTGACTCCTCTCGCCTCATCGCTTCGCCATACGCGGTGCTCGGGGCGGCCGGATTCCTCCCGGCTCTCGACGAGATCCTTGCCGTCGAGGAGATCGAAGGCATCGTGGTCGGGTTGCCGGTATCACTCTCCGGAACCGAAGGCCCGGTGGCCCGGGCGGCTCGAGCGTTTGCAGAGAAGGTGGCTTCCCACACCGGATTGGCGGTGGTGCTTGTCGATGAACGGTTCACCACCAAGGTGGCCGAGGACGTGCTCATTCAAGGCGGGGTGCGGCGATCAAAGCGGCGCGATATCCGCGACAAAATGGCTGCGACAGTTATGTTGCAGGGACACCTAGATTCCTTGCGATGACCTCAACCATGACCGTTGTTCCCCAATACGATCCGATACCGCCGCGCCGCCCCATCTGGGTGGCGCCCCTCATCGCGATTGTGCTGCTGACGACCGGCGCATTCGCGACGGTCAAGATCGGAACCTGGGCGGGCGAATCAGTTCGCCCGGACGCGGCCGTGACCATCGTGCCCGGGCTCGACGTCGATCTCGAGATTCCGAGCGGGTCGACGGCTCGCAACATCGGGACGCTCCTCGAGGCGGCCGGGATTATCGCCTCCTCCGTCGAGTTCGTTGACGAAGTGTCGGTCCGCGACCTCACTTCGGCGCTCAAGGCCGGGCAGTACCACCTGACGACGGGCATGGGCATCGATGCGGTTCTCGATGAACTGGTAAAGGGTCCCGTCGGCGGTGAGACATTCCGGCTCACTCTCATCGAAGGTCTCTGGATCGATGAGGTCATTGCCTCGCTGGTACGCCAGACCGATTTCACCGCCGAGGAATTGACCGAGCCGCTCCTGACCGGCCGGGTCACGTCCAACCTCATGCCGGAGTCCGTGGGTGGGGAGCGGCTCTCAGATTGGGAGGGGCTGCTCTTCCCCGATACCTACGAGTTCTTTACCGACGTCTCAGCCGATGCGGTGGTCGGAACGCTCGTTTCGACGATGGAGACCAGGGTGGCAGCAGTCGACTGGTCCCGGCTCGAATCTCTCGGCTTCGTCGACAATCCGGACACCGTATCGAACGAGGCGATCTATGACGCCCTCATCGTGGCCTCGCTCATCGAGGCCGAAGCCAAGCTCGACAAGGACCGGCCGCTCATCAGCAGCGTGATCTACAACCGCCTCGAGATCGGGCAGGGCCTCAACATCGACGCCGCCCTCGTGTATGCCAAGGGAGAGCGCGGCGTTCCGCTGGCAGAAGACAAAGAGATCGACTCGCTCTACAACACCTACAAATACGCCGGGCTGGTACCCACGCCGATCAGCACGATCCGGCGGGCGTCGCTGGAAGCGGCCGCCGATCCGGCCGACACCAACTTCTACTACTACGTAGTCGTGGACTTCGACGGCAGCCACGGCTTCTCCACAACCCTCGACGAGCACAATGCGAAGGTCGCCAAAGCGCGAGCGGACGGGGTTATTTAGGTCACCGGTCACCGGTCACCAGTCACCGGTCACCAGCCAGAGCCGTGGAACGTTGGATGCTGGGACTTTCACATTGTGACTACGGTTCCTTCATGCTGAAGCTTGCTGTTCTCGGTGATCCGATTGGTCACAGTCTCTCTCCGCGGCTTCATACCGCTGCCCTGCGGGCGGCCGGGATCGAGGGGAGTTATGAGGCGCGCAGAGTCGATGAGAACGGGATGGCGGTTGCCATCGAGGAGATCAGGCGGGGCGAGCTCCATGGCGCCAACGTCACCATGCCGCACAAGCGGCTGGCGGCCCGTTTGGTCGATGAGCTCGGCGGGCAGGCCGCCAGGGCGGGCAGCGTCAACACGCTCGTTGTGCGCGGCAGCACGGTGGTGGGGGAAAGCACGGACGTTGCCGGCATTCGGCTCGCATGGGATGGCCTCCCGGAAGGACCAGCACTGATCCTTGGCGGTGGGGGCGCGGCGGCGGCCGCCCTGCTGGCCCTCGAAGGCCGTCCCCTGATCGTCGCAGCTCGCAGTTCCGCGGCAGCCATTCGTCTCATTGAACGGACGGGCGTTGCCGCAGACTACGCAGAGTGGGCATCTCCGATAGCCGGAGCCGTGATTGTGAACGCAACTCCATTGGGTATGGCCGGTGAATCACTGCCACCGGGGCTATTGGAGGCCGCAAGCGGCCTGTTCGACATGCCGTATGGGCCGCTCCCAACGGAGGCGGCAAAGGCGGCCACCTCGCTGGGGATTCCGGTGGTGGAGGGGGTTGAGATGCTTCTCGCCCAGGCGGCGCTTTCCTTTGAGCTGTGGACGGGCGTGGCGGCGCCGCTCCGGGCGATGCAGGCGGTGCTCGAGGCCGACCACTCGGCGGAGCCGAATCTCTAAAGCCGCCCTTACTCCCTGCCGAAACGCAACCTGGAAAGAGGCAAGGAGAAAACGTGACCACCGAAGCGCGGCATCTCGGCACGATGCTGCTTCAGGAAGGCCTGCTGAGTCGGGCAGATCTTGATCGTGCTACCGACATCCAAGTTGAGACGGGCATGCCCCTCGGGCGGATTCTCGTTGAAGAAGGATTCGTCAAAGAAACCGACCTTGTCAGAACACTGGCAGGTCACATCGGCCTCGATTTCGTTTCCCTCGACGAGGTGACTATCGATCCGTCGGCGACGGCTCTTGTCCCCGAAGCCCTCGCCAGGCGATACGCCGCCATTCCCATCGGTTTCGATGACGGTGCTCTCATCGTGGCGATGGCCGACCCCGCCAACGTCCTCGCCATCGACGATATCCGTGCGATTACCGGCATGGATGTCCGGCCCAAGGTGGCAACCCGCACCGAGGTTGAGGACGCCATTTCTCGCATGGCCCAGTTCGATGACGCCGTTTCCGACCTCGGAGAGCTTCTCGACGATCACGCCGAGGTCGAGGACTTGTCGTCGATGGAGGCATCGATCGAAGAGGCGCCCGTCGTCAAGCTCGTCAATACGATCATCACTCGGGCCATCAACGAGCGAGCCTCGGACATTCACATCGAACCGGGGGAGAAGAACCTGCGGGTCCGCTTCCGCATCGATGGCGTGCTCCACGAAGCGATGAGCACTCCCCGCACGATCACCAACGCCATGGTGAGTCGCCTCAAGATCATGGCCGACATCAACATCGCCGAGAGAAGGATTCCCCAAGACGGGCGAATCAGCCTGAAGGTACAAGGCAAGCAGATCGACCTACGAGTCGCCACCCTTCCCTCGGTGTACGGGGAGAAGGTCGTCCTCCGTATTCTTGACCGGAGCTCAATCCTTCTCGAGCTCTCCGACCTCGGCTTCAGCGAGGGCAACCTCGCCCGATACGAGTCGTCGTATACCAAGCCGTACGGTGCGATTCTTGTAACCGGGCCAACCGGTTCTGGGAAGTCGACCACTCTCTTTGCGACGCTCAATGTTCTCAACCGGCCCGAAGTCAACATCATCACCACCGAGGATCCGGTCGAGTACCGGCTGGCCGGGATCACCCAGGTGCAGGTCAACCGCAAGGCCGGGCTCACCTTCGCATCGGCGCTTCGGTCGATTCTTCGCGCCGACCCCGACATAGCCCTTATCGGTGAGATCCGTGACCGGGAGACCGCTCAGATTGCCATCGAAGCTGCCCTCACCGGTCACCTTGTGTTGTCGACGCTTCACACGAATGATGCCTCCTCGAGCATCGGCCGGCTCATCGAGATGGATGTTGAGCCGTACCTGGTGGCGTCGTCCATCGATGCCGTGCTGGCCCAGCGGTTGGCTCGCCGGTTGTGTGAGAAGTGCCTCGTGAGCGGGGCGCCCGATGCCGAGAGATTCGAAATCGCTTCCCTGGAGGTGCCGAAGGAGATCTACCTGCCGGTCGGGTGCCCGTCGTGCGCCAACACCGGATACCGGGGCCGAATGGCCATCCACGAAGTCCTCCTCGTGAGCGAGGACATTCAGCGTATGGCCGTCGAGCGTCGGCCGTCCGACGAGATTCAGAAGATGGCCGTCGAGCAGGGGATGCAGACCCTCTGGCAGGACGGCCTGGCCAAGGTTGCCTCAGGCCTCACCTCAATGGAGGAAATCATGCGGGTGGTGGCATGAGCAGAGTAAGTCGCCAGCTCGGCGAGGCGCTCGTCAACAAGCGGCTCCTGAGCCGGGATGTTCTCGAAGGCTTGCTCGTGCAGGAGACCTCGGACGGGGTGCCACTCGCCAAGATGCTGGTCTCATCGGGTCACGTCACCGACGGGGACCTGCTCGGGGTCGTCGCCGAGCAGCTCGGTCTCGGCTACGTCGATCTCGAGCATGCAATCATCGAACCCGACGCGCTTGGTCGGATAGACGCCCGAACTGCAAGGCAATTTATGGCAGTACCGATCTCGGCTGCCGACGACGGTGTCGTGGTGGCAGTGGCCGATCCGTTCACGGCCAACCTCCGCGAAACGCTGGAGACTGCCTGTGGCAGCCCGGTGTCGATTGCCCTCGCCACCAAGCGGTCCATCGACCGGGTCCTCGGCGACTTTTTCACCTTTGAAGACGGGCCTGCCCCGATCGAGATTTCAGAGGAGGTCCACCTCAACGACCTCCTCAAAGTGCTGATGGAGAACGCCGGCTCCGACCTCCACATGACGGCGGGAACGCCGCCGCAGATCCGGGTCAACGGCCGCCTTCAACCGCTCGACGAATTCGGCGAAATGATGCCGGCAGAGCTTCGCCGCATGATCTACGGGATACTCACCGCCGACCAGCGCCGACGCTTCGAAGAGAATCGAGAGCTCGATGCCTCCCATCCGGTCCCCGGTCATGGCCGCTTCCGAGTGAATGTCTTTTTCCAGCGCGACTCGGTCGGGGCGGTCCTGCGGGCGATCCCGAACGAAATCGTGAGCCCGACTGCCCTCGGAATGCCGCCGATCGTCAACAGCCTGGCGAAACTCCACCGCGGGCTCGTCCTCGTCACCGGTCCGACCGGCTCGGGAAAGTCAACAACCCTCGCCTCAATCGTCAACCTCATCAACGAGGAACGGTCCGTCCACATCATGACTATCGAAGATCCGATCGAGTTCTTGCACAAGCACAAGAAGGCCATCGTCAACCAGCGCGAAGTGGGAACGGATACCTTCAGCTTCAACGACGCCCTCAAGCACGTTCTCCGGCAGGACCCCGATGTGATCCTGGTGGGTGAGATGCGTGACCTCGAAACGATCGGCGCCGCCCTGACCGCGGCTGAAACCGGTCATCTCGTGTTTGGCACCCTTCACACCCAGAGCGCTCCCCAGTCGATCGACCGGGTGATCGATGTCTTCCCGTCCCATCAGCAGTCGCAGATCCGCGTACAGCTCGGGAGCTCTATCCAGGCCGTCGTGAGCCAGCAGTTGCTGCCGACCGCGGATGGTTTGAGCCGCATCGTCGGCGTCGAGGTCATGATCGCCACCGCCGCCATTCGGAATCAGATTCGTGACGGCAAAGTGCACCAGATCCCCTCCGTCATGCAATCGGGGTCGAAGCACGGTATGCAGACGATGGATCAATCGCTTGCCGAACTGGTCCAGCGAGGCAAGATCACCCGTGAGCTCGCTTTCGAACGCTGTGCCGATTCCGAAGGGCTCAAGCACCTGTTGGGAGGAGGCTAAATGGCCACGACCTTCGAATACCGCGCCAGGGACAAGACCGGCAAGGTCTCTGAAGGGACAATTGAAGGCTCGTCTCGCGATGCGGTCGTAAAGGCACTGCGTGAAAAGGGAGCGGTGCCGCTGGCGGTTGATGAAGTCAAGAGCTCCAACCTTCAGATGGAGATCAACATCCCGGGACTCAGTGACCGGGTGAAGTCGAGGGACGTGTCGGTCTTCAGCCGCCAGTTCGCCACCATGATCAATGCCGGGCTGTCCCTGTTGCGCTCGTTGTCGGTGCTGGAGGAACAGACGGAGTCGAAGCCCCTTGCCAAGATCATCGGAGAAGTCCGCCGTGACGTCGAGCGAGGTGTCGGACTGTCCACCGCGCTCGAGAAGCATCCGAAGGCTTTCTCCACCCTTTACACGTCGATGGTTCGTGCCGGTGAAGCCGGTGGTGTCCTCGACGACACCCTGGTGCGACTCGCCAACGCCCTTGAGAATCAGGTGGCGCTTCGCAGCAAGATCAAATCTGCCATGGCCTACCCGGTCGTCGTTTTGTCGATGGTGGCCACGGTGGTTCTGGCCATGCTCGTCTTCGTCGTGCCGATCTTTCAGGATCTCTATGCCGGCGCCGGTGGGGAACTGCCGGTCCCAACCAAGATCCTGATCGGTGGCTCAGACCTGCTCAAGAATTTCTGGTTCATCGTCTTCCCTCTGATGGGAGTGTCCGTCTGGGGATTCCGGCGTTGGATCAACACACCGGGAGGCCGTCACGTATGGGACGCCTTCAAGCTCAAGATGCCCGTCTTCGGCGGCGTGGTACACAAGACGGCCATCAGTCGTTTCTCGTCGACGCTTGGCGTGCTCCTCCGCACCGGAGTTCCCATCCTCCAAGCGATGGAAATCGTCCAGGATGTCGCCGGCAACGCGATTGTCGCCGACGCGGTCGCCGATGTGGCCAAGTCGGTGAAAGACGGTGATTCGCTCGCCGTTCCTCTCGCAAAGCACAAGGTGTTCCCTTCGATGGTCGTTCAAATGATTGCCGTCGGCGAGGAGACCGGTGCCGTTGATGCGATGCTCGAGAAGGTCGCCCAGTTCTACGACCAGGAAGTCAACGACACTGTCGACGCCCTCACGAGTCTCCTCGAACCCCTGCTTATCGCTTTCATGGGCATGACCGTTGGTGGAATCCTGGTTGCCCTCTACCTCCCGATGTTCAACCTCGTCAACGTGGTTGGCTGAGCGAAGCTCAGCCAGTCCCAAGTCCCAGGTCGCACGTCCCAAGCCAGAACGCGCGATCTTCACTTGGGTCTTGGGTCTTGGGTCTTGGGTCTGCTAGCTAGTAGCCCTGGAACCGCGACCGATAGCCCTTCGAAATCCTCAACTTCTCTCCGTGACGACCGATAACTCCACGGTAAGAAGGTCGGGTAAAGGCTCGGCCGTGGATGCTCGCAAGGAGAACATCAGATGCTCAAAGCGATGCGGTCCCGTCTCAACAAGGACGAGGGCTTCACACTCATCGAGCTGATGGTCGTGGTGCAGATTATTGCCATTTTGGTCGCCATTGCCATCCCCACCTTCCTGGGTCAGCGGAAGAACGCACAGGACAGCGCTGCTAAGAGCAACGTCCGCAACGCCCTGGCCACCGAGAAGGCCTACTTCTCTGTGAACCAGGCCTTTACCGAGACGACAGCCGATCTGGCTGCCATCGAGCCGAACCTGTTCGGCACCGGTGCCGACCCCGTCACCGTGGTCGTTGGGACCAGTGGCGTCTCTGTCTGCTTGACGCAGGAGAGCGCCGGAGGGGACTTCTTCTCGGTCTGGGACGGCACAACCGCCGGGACCGTGTATCGCACGGCCGCAACTGCTCCGGCAGTAGCGGACTGCCCGTCGGACGCGCAGCCTGCGGCTGCCAACGGCTGGTCGCCGGGCGGCTGGTAAACCCAACTCGATAACTAGACGAGAAGCGGGCCCCGAGGGGCCCGCTTCTCGTTGTCAGCGGTCAACGGCAACGCCTGCGGCGTTGCTTGCGAGTTGCTCCGCAACTCGTACGACGCAGACAGCGGAAATCAAGGAATCTGCCGTCGCGGGTCACCGGTGGTCTCCTGCGAGGCGCGAGGTCCCTGGCCTCCAACTGGTAGCTGGAAGCTGAACTTCTGGCTGTCAACTGTCAACTGTCAACTGTCAACTGTCAACTGTCCCACTGCTTGCTGGGGACCGGGTACTGGGGACCGGGTACTGGGGACTGGGGACCGGGTGCTTGGGCCTGGTGATGAATTCCTCAAGCCACCTCACCTGGCATCCGAATATTCCTCTTGAAACGCATAGGAGAACAAGAACGCATGCCGAAAAACAACGACCGCGGATTTACGCTCGTCGAATTGATGATCGTGGTTCTGATCGTGGCAATCCTTGTCGCCATTGCCATTCCCACGTTTCTCGGTCAGCGGAAATCGGCCGAAGACGCGGCTGCCAAGAGCGGGCTGAGAAATGCGCTCACGACCGAGAAGGCCTACTTCGCTGGGGCGGAGGCATTCACGGCCGACCTCGACGTTCTTTCGGAGATCGAGCCCAGCCTCTTCAACGTCACCGGCGCCAGCCCGGCCGTCAACACGTTCGATCCCATCGTTCTGACGGTCGATCCCACCGGCCAGGCTGTCTGTATCGTCGCCGTGACTCCACGGGGCACCTATCTGGCTATCTGGGAGGAAGCCTCCAGTGGAACCATGTTCGGGAGTCATTCAACCAACCCCTTCGGTGCCTGCAGTGCAGCCGGACCTCCCGGCGTCGGCAGCTGGAGCCTCAATTCCTGGTAGCCGGGTAGCTAGGGTCCCCCTGCGATGGATGTTTCGTTAGTAGCGGGTTTCAGCGCCGTCCTCGGCCTTGTGTTCGGATCGTTCATCAACGTTGTCGCCTACCGGGTGCCGGCCGATAAATCGATCGTATCGCCACCGTCGGCGTGTCCCGCCTGCGGCCACTCAATCCGGCATCGTGACAACATCCCGGTGCTCTCCTGGCTCCTGCTGAGAGGGCGTTGCCGCGATTGCGGTGCCCCGATCAGCAGTCGTTATCCGATCGTTGAGGCAGCGACTGCCGTCCTATTCGCCACAACTGTGGTCGTGGTCGGTCTCGAGGGGGTGCTGCCCGCCTACCTCTGGTTCGTCGGAGTAAGCCTGACGCTCGTACTCACCGATCTTGACGTCCACCGGATTCCGAATCGGATCCTCTATCCGGGAACCATCATCGGCGCCATTCTCCTGGTGGGCGGGGCGATTGTCGACGGTGATCTCAATTCGTTCTGGCGCGGAGCCGCCGGTGCCGGTGTGTACTTCGCCCTTTTCCTCATTCTTGCCCTGGTGGCACGCGGGGGATTTGGGATGGGCGATGTGAAGCTGGCGTTCTTCCTCGGACTCTTCCTCACCTACCAATCGTGGGGTGTGCTCGCATCCGGGATTGCGCTTGGCGTGGCGATCGGGGGAGTGTTCGCCATTTTTCTCCTGCTTGCCCACAAGGCCTCCCGCAAGGCTAAATTCGCCTTCGGGCCCGCCATGATCTTCGGTGCCTACTCCGCTCTCGCGGTCGGTCAGGAGCTTGCCGACTGGTACCTCGGCGTCTGAGCTGCTACTTGACTTGCGTCGCTCCGTTCGTTTGTTAACCTGCCGAATGACATTATTGTAATTACAAGGCGCCGCGCTGGTGCCTTGAGGCGGAGTACGCATGGCGGTCAATGTTGGGCTGGACATCGGGGCGACCGGTGTGCGCGCGGTCGCCCTTGACACGGGGAAACAGCCTCCTGTCATTCGTCGCATTGGCCAGGTTGATATCGCTCCGGGGGCGGTGGTAGCCGGCGAGATCGTTGATGCGGCTGCGGTCACCGACGCCATATCCCGGCTCTGGAAGGAAGCGAAGCTTCCCAAGCGGAGGATCGTGCTCGGCCTCGCCAACCAGCGAGTCATCGTCCGCCAGGTCGACGTTCCGAGGATGAGCGAACAGGAATTGGCGGAAGCATTGCCATTCCAGGTGCAGGAGCACATCCCGATCCCGGTTGAGGAGACCTTTCTCGATTTCGTTCCGCTCGAGGAGTTCACGACCCCGGATGGCGAACCAATGCTCTCCATTCTTGTTGTCGCTGCCCAGCGGGAGATGGTTGACACCCTGATGAGTGCGGTAGCGGCCGCCGGAATCACGCCGATTGCCGTCGACCTCCAGCCATTCGGCCTCATCCGAGCCCTGTTCTACGGAGACTTCGATCTCGACGCAGTCGCGGCAGTCATCGACATCGGCTCCGGTATCTCACAGGTCGTTCTCGTGAGGGCCGGCGAGCCCCGGTTCGTTCGCCTCCTCCAGATGGGGGGCGAGGACTTCACGTCGGCACTGGTCGACGGGCTGGACGTGACCTGGGAAGAAGCCGAAGACCTGAAGCGACAGGTCGGGGTGACCCCGGTCGGAGGGGTCACGGCCGCGGCAGGCGATCCGGCCATTCCGGTGGAGGAGGAGCTCGTCTCTCCGCTTGAGTCGCGTGCCCAAGCAATCCTCGACCGACAGGCCGAACGCTTCATCGAGGAGGTGCGCGGGTCGGTCAACTTCTATCTCGGTCAGTCCGAAGACCCCGAGCTGAGCCGGATCATCGTCTCGGGCAATGGGGCTCGCCTGCCACATCTCGCCAACCGGCTCGGTGACGCGCTCGGAGCGAGGATCGAGCCGGCCAGGGTGATTGAAGGCCTCAACACCGGGAAGTTATCGGAAGCAGAGGTTTCCGCCATGCAGCCGGTCATCCCGGTACCCGTCGGCCTTGCCTTGTGGGAGGGCTGATGCGAACCATCAATCTCATTCCCCAGGAAGGCCAGCGACAGAGCGAGGGCAGGCAGAAGCTCATCCTGCTCGCAGCCCTCGGCCTCATCTTCATTCTCTTGCTGGGCGTTGTCACGATCTGGCGTCAGGGCGCCGTCGACGATGCTGAGGCAGAGGTCCGTCGGCAACAAGAGACCAACCAGGAACTGCAGCTCGAAATCAACTCACTGGCGGGTGCCGAAGCCCTCAGCCAGGAATTCGCCGGGACCGTCGCGACTCTTGGTGCAGCCCTCATTAATGATGTCTCATGGGGCAGGCTCATCAACGACCTCGGCCGGCTGATCCCGGACCGGGTGTGGGTGACCTCATACTCCGGTTCGGTCACCCGACCAGACCCGTCCGCCACCGAAGGCACCGACCGGGTCGGAGACCTTGCGTTCTCCGGCATCGCGTTCGCCCCGCCCGATGTTGCCGCCTGGCTGCGAGTGCTTGATTCAGACCGATATCCCGGTGTGGTGGGAACGTGGGCGACCGGCCTCACCCAGTCGAGCATCGGTGAAGCGGACACGATCAACTTCGGTTCGACCACCAACCTCACGACCGAGGCCCTATCCGGCCGACTCTTCGAGCGAATCCCGGAGATCCCCTGATGCGACGCGGCCTGATCGTCGGAGCCCTCCTCCTTTTCATCATCACCGCCGGCTGGTGGTTCCTGTTCATGTCGCCTAAGTCCAGCGAGATCTCCGAATTCGCCGAACAGCGGGACGCGGCCGAACTCGACCAAACGACCCTCGAAGGCCGCCGGAACCAGCTGGCGGCGCTGGCCGCCAAGGAGGGCGACTATCTGCTCGGGATCTCAGAGGTCCAGGCCTCCATACCGACTACCCCCGACGGGGCCGCTCTCATCGAGGACATCAACCGGCTCGCCGAAACGACCGGGATCGATCTGTTGTCCTTCAGCCCGAGTGTGCCGGGACTGAGCGCCATTGAAGGCCTCGTCGAGATCCAGATGACCATGACCTTTGAGGCACCGTACTTCAAGGTGCTCAGCTTTCTGTTTGCTCTCGAGGATCTCGAGCGCCTTGTTCGGGTCGATCAGATCTCCGTCACGGCGACAGTGCTCGAGGACGGCACCAATCTGCTCGCGACCTCGCTGACGGCTTCGACCTTTTCGCAGACTGAGCTGGTTCCCACCACGGAGGTCGCACCATGATGAAGTTCGAGTATCGGGACAGCCGCCTCCTCCGGTTCCGGGACCTCTTCGGGAACGCATCTGCCTTCATTCTTCTGGCCGGTCTCACCGTCGGTGCCCTGTGGCTACTTGTCGCTCCGGCGATTCTGGGCTCTTCGACGGTCGCTCCGGGTTCGGTGGTGGCGGCCGACTCGAACGTCATCACGCAAGGCTCTATTGACGATCTACTTCCGGGGATGCGTCTCATCGACGACTTCCAGGTGTCCCAACCCCGCGATCCGTTTCGTCCGCTCATTACCGAAGATGTCGGAGGTACCGGCGACGGTGGCACCGATGGGTTCGATCCAACCGGAACTGTGGTCTCCCTCATCTCGGTGACCACCCTGGCCGATGACTCGCGACAGGCGGTGGTCCGCGTAGCCGGAACCGACTACACGGTGGGCGTTGGCGAGACCTTTGCGGGCAGTTACCAGGTAGTGACCCTGACCGACACCGGTGGCACCTTCCTGTTCGGGGACAGTCCTTTCGCCCTGGCGGTCGGCGAAGAGATCCTCAAGTAGCCTCATCACCGCGACGGTTGGGCCTACCATCTCGGGCATGTTGCGGTTTCTAACTGCCGGGGAGTCCCACGGCCCCGGCCTCACCACCATTGTTGAGGGATTGCCGGCCGGGCTCGAAGTAGATCCCGCCGTTATCTCAGCCGAACTGGCCCGGCGCAGGCTCGGTTTCGGACGCGGTCCTCGCATGAAGCTCGAGCGCGATGACCTCGAGATCCTCGGTGGCGTCCGGTTCGGACTGACACTGGGCGGTCCCGTGTCGGTGCTCATTCGCAATACCGAGTGGGACAAGTGGAGCGAAGAGATGTCACCCCTGCCCGGTGAATCCCGCAAGCCGGCCACCGCCCCCCGTCCCGGTCATGCCGACCTGGCCGGGATGCAGAAGTACGACACCCGCGATGCCCGCGACATCCTGGAACGTGCCTCGGCCCGCGAGACCGCCGCCCGAACGGTCGCCGGCACTCTCGCCAAGACATTGCTGGCCGCCGTCGACATGTCGGTTCTCAGCCACGTTGTTGCCATTGGCACTGCAATTGCGCCTCCCGGGCCCGTTCCCACCCTGGCCGATCTTCCCGCCATCGACGAGTCACCGGTCCGCGCCTTCGGCACCGGGGGGACCGAGGCCATGATCGCCGAGATCGAGGCCGCCAGGGCGGATCGGGACACGCTGGGAGGGGTCGTCGAGGTTGTTGCCCATGGCGCTATGCCTGGACTCGGAAGTCACGTTCACTATGACCGGAGGATCGATGCCCGGCTGGCCGCCGCCCTCATGTCCATTCAGGCGATAAAGGCCGTCGAGATAGGGGACGGTTTTGCCACCGCCACCAGGCGGGGCTCGGCCGCCCACGACGAGATTCGCTATGAGGACGACTTTGTTCGTGATACGAACCGGGCCGGGGGCATCGAAGGCGGCATGAGCATCGGGGGCGTCATCCGTGCCAGGGCTGCCATGAAGCCACTCTCCAATCTCATGCGAGCACTGAATACGGTGGATGTCGAGAGCAAGCAACCGGAGGCAGCCATCCGCGAGCGGTCCGATGTGTGTGCGGTGCCGGCGGCGGGCGTGGTAGCCGAACAGATGGTGGCCATCGTTCTTGCGCAGGAAGTTCAACGAAAGTTCGGGGGCGACACCGTTGGGGACCTCGTGGCGGCCGTCGGCCACTACCGAAGCCGCCTCTCCCGGTTCTGAGGACGTGCAGTGAACCTCTGGCTGGTCGGATTGATGGGATCGGGAAAGACCACAGTCGGGCGCGTCGTGGCAGCCCGGGCTGACCGGCCCTTCCGTGACATCGACCTCATC
Source organism: uncultured Gammaproteobacteria bacterium (assembly GCA_964195905.1). GTDB lineage: Bacteria > Actinomycetota > Acidimicrobiia > Spongiisociales > SHLN01 > SHLN01. The sequence continues at coordinate 1,370 of CAXMQV010000139.1, read as the reverse complement.
GTCGCCGAGCGGTTGGGAACGAGTATTCCCGAGCTCTGGCGCCGTGATGGAGAGGCCACGTTCCGGGCCATCGAGTCCGCCATCATCGAGGAGGTAGCTGCCGAGAACGGCGTGGTCATCTCCACCGGCGGTGGGGCCGTGCTCCTGGAGGCGAATCGCAGAGCGATGCGTCGCACCGGCACGGTCGTTTGGCTGCAGGCCCCGCCACGTGTGCTGGCGAGCAGGGTGGGTGGTTCCCTCGATCGCCCGGTCCTGGCCGGAGGCGGTGAGGCCCGGCTCAGTGAGTTGCTCGAGGAGCGGGTCGGCGCCTATGAGGCGGCCGCCCACCACACCGTTGGCACCGAAGGGCGTACCCCGGGCGAAGTGGCGACCGAGGTATCCGTATGGCTGTAAACGGATCCGAGATTCTCATTGGGCGCGGCCTGCTTGGAGAGGAGATCCTGCCGGACCGGGAAGGCCGCTCGAGGGTCGCCGTCCTCAGCCAGGCAGCGGTAGCCGGGATCGCCGGTCCGCTGTGCGACCGACTCGCCGCCAGCGGTCTGGCGATCGAAATGATCACGCTCCCGGACGGCGAAGCTGCCAAGACGCTCGAGGTGGCCGGCGATACCTACCTGGCCCTCAACCGGATGGGGCTGACCCGCCATGACTCGCTCGTGGCGGTCGGCGGCGGCTCGGTCACCGACCTCGGTGGCTTCGTTGCGGCCACCTATCTCAGGGGGATCGAGGCCGTCTACTGTCCGACGACGTTGCTCGGAGCAGTCGATGCCGCCATCGGCGGGAAGACGGGAGTGAATGCGGGTGGCAAGAACCTGGTCGGGGTGTTCTCGAATCCGAGCCGCATCGTGATCGATCTCGACGTGCTCGAGGTTCTGGCGCCCGACCTGCGTCGCCAGGGAATGGCCGAGGCCCTCAAGGCTGGCCTCATCGCTGACCCCGCCCTGGTTGATTTGCTCGAGCGTGATGGGCTGGGCGCAGATCTCGAAGAAGTCGTGAACCGGGCCATCGCAGTGAAGGTGACCGTGGTGGAGGAGGATTTTCGCGAAGCAGGCAAAAGAGCCATTCTCAACTATGGGCACACCATTGGCCATGCGGTCGAGGTCGGCTCCGGCGTGAGCCACGGAGAAGCTGTCGCCATAGGGATGGTGGCGGCGGGGGCCGTTTCCGAGGCGCTGGTCGGATTCAACGGTGCCGAACGCCAGCGGGCGATCATCGGAAACCTCGGCTTGCCCGTGCAGGTCCCTGGAGGTCTGGACCGGGATGATGCACTTGAGCTGGTGGGCCTTGACAAGAAGCGCGACGCCGGTGGTGTCCGGATGGTTCTGCTCGAGGCAATCGGCAGACCGGTCCTGAGATCGGTCGACAACGCCACC
>CAXMQV010000138.1:0-19275 GCA_964195905.1 uncultured Gammaproteobacteria bacterium | reverse complement strand
CGGCAAGTACCGCCCCAGTGCCAGAACTGGCCGCTACATGTGGTGCAGTGCCAGTGAAGGCTGCCCAGGTTTCCGCAAGCATGGTGATCAGGCGGTGCGCACCATTCCCGCAGCCAAAGTTGAGGCTGGCATCATCCTGTGGGGCATTGCGCTCCTGAATGACGCTGACAGAATCACTGAGTGGGTGGCCAACTTTGACCGTCAGGAGTTGGGTGATGCTGCTGATGACTCCATGGCCCTCACCAGGGCGCTGGAGCGGCGCACAGAGCTTGAGAAGCGGAAAACGGAGATGGTGAAGGCGCTGGACCGTGGGCTAATCACGGCTGACGCCTTGGAAGGTGGGCTAGATGAGGTGGCACAGGAGCAGGCTGAGAATGAGGCGGCCATCGAGCGCCTGGCGTCTGTCAGTGCGCACAGTGAGGCCATGCGGCTGAGTGTTGACGTGCTCCGCAACGCAGGGCCGCTTGTGAGCTACCTGATGAGCGCTGATATTGAAGTGCCCACGCCAGCAGGAACGGGCGCGGACGTTGACTCTTGGCCGCAACTGGAGTCCTGGCTGGAAGGTGAAGCGCATGCGGTGCTGGCAGGTATTGAGGGCCAGTCAGGCGGCAAGCCTCGCAAGGACGCCCCTGAGGCCAGGGACATTCACCCCGCCGCCACTGAGTGGGCCAGAGCGCTGGCAAGTCACCTGAGCATCATGCTGGTGCTGGGCGGGGAGGAGCCTGCAGACTGGACCATTACAGGCGCTGTGCCGGTGCATGGTGGAGGCTCTGGAACCATGGGCGTCAAAGAGGTGCTACCGCAACAGGACTCTCCTGTCGACCCCATCCAAACCCTTCTCCGCGGAGGGTGTGACCTAATAAGAGCCCGCCCACCATCCGGTGTGGCCCATCCCAGTCCTGTCCACCCAAACCGCAACGCACCTTGACATAAGAGATTCATTATCTAGCGGGCAACCTCTCCGATTTCGCTATACGGCAGCCAGAGACCGGTCCAATCTTGCAGTCTCCAGGCGTTGCCGACTCGCGCCACCAGTTCTCCGACACCGCGGCGACAACGCCGACCGTCTGGGTATTGGGCAGGTGACCGGTGACAGGTGACCGGCGACCTCCTAGGCCAGGAAGCCCTCGTAGTTGCGCATCATCAGCTGGGATTCGATCTGCTTCATCGTCTCGAGCGCGACACCCACGACGATGAGGATCGAGATGCCACCGAAGGCGAACGTCACATCGAAGATGATGGACACGATCGTCGGCAAGATGGCCACGGTTCCAAGGAACAACGATCCCGGAAGCGTGATCCGGCTCAGGATGTATTCGAGATGGCGGGCCGTCGGCGCACCCGGGCGAATCCCGGGCACGAAGCCACCCTGGCGCTGGATGGTCTCGGCCTGCTTAACGGGATCGAACTGAATCGCCGTGTAGAAGTATGTGAAGAACACGATCAGCATGAACAGCACAAAGATGTAGAAGAGCTGCATGTTGAGGCCGGCCGGGCCCCCGCTAGCGCCGACGTTCTGGCCCGCCCCGGCGAAATCGCCAACCCACTCTCGGACGCTATTCCAGAACCCGGTTTCGCCGGCTGGAATGACCGTAACGAGGAGGGTTGGGAAGTACAGGACGGCCGTGGCGAAGATGATCGGGATGACACCGGCGTTGTTGACCTTGAGCGGGATGTAGGTGGACTGGCCACCCATCACACGCCGGCCGCGCACCCGCTTCGCAAACTGAATCGGAATCCGGCGCTGGCCCTGCTCTACGTAGATGATCGCCACGACCATGAACAGGAACACCGCGCAGAGAATGGCGAACTCGGCCCGCGGATTTGAAGTCGACCAGGCGTTGGCGAATTGGGCGGGCAAGGCACTGACGATGCTGATGAAGATGAGCAGCGACATGCCGTTTCCGACGCCCCGCTGGGTGATGAGCTCGCCGAGCCACATCACAAAAGCGGTGCCTGCCGTCAACGTGGTGACGATGAGGATGGCGGATCCGGCGTTGTAGTCGGGAATGATCGAAATGCCGCCGGTGAGCTGGCCACGGGCCATGAGCCAGCTGATGCCCGTCGACTGGAGCACGGCGAGCACAACAGTTGAGTAGCGGGTCCACTGGGTGATGACCTGGCGGCCAGACTCGCCTTCCTCCGACAACTTCTGGAGCCTGGGGATGACGACGGTTAGAAGCTGCATGATGATGGAAGCGGTGATGTAGGGAAGGACGCCAAGCGAGAACACCGAGAGTTGCTCGAGCGCTCCTCCGCTGAAGAGGTTGATGAGGCCGATGACCCCACCGGTCTCCTGCAAGTCGGTTACCCGCTTGACGGCGTCCAGGTCGACGCCCGGAGCGGGGATGGCCGTGCCGACTCGGTAGATGAGGAAGAGGAAAAGGGTGAAGAAGATCTTCCGGCGCAAGTCCGGGATTCGGAACATGTTCCGGAATACAGAAAGCACGCCGTGCCCCTCCTACTCGATCACTTCGGCGGTGCCGCCGGCGGCCGTGATCTTCTCAATCGCTCCCAGGCTGAAGGCATGGGCCCGGACGGTAATGCCGTTCGAGATCTCACCTTCACCGAGCACCTTGACCCGGCCCCGCTTCTTGATGAGGCCGGCTGCCCGCAACTCGTCGGGGCCAACGGTGGCCCTGGCCGGGAACTCACTGAGTCGGCCGACGTTGACCAGCGCGAAGTACTCCTTTTTGGGACGATTGAATCCGCGAAGCTTGGGGACCCGGCGGGCGAGCGGCAGTTGCCCACCCTCGAAGCCGGGGCGCAGCTTGCTGCGAGCGCCGGTGCCCTTGGTACCGCGCCCTGCCGTCTTCCCACGACGACCGGCTTCGCCACGGCCTACGCGGCGCTTGCGGGTCGTGGAGCCGGGGGCCGGCTTGAGATGATGGAGTTTCACTGCTCCTCCACTTCTACGAGGTGTTGAACGCGGGCAATCATGCCACGAATCTCGGCACTATCGGCCTGTTCTACCGACTGGCGAATCTTGCGGAGGCCGAGACTGCGCACGGTGGCGCGGGTCTTTGGCTTCTGTCCGATGGTGCTCTTTCTGAGCGTAATTTTGAGAGTTTTGGCCATGATGGATTCCTACCCCTGATTGCGCCGGGCGATTTCGGTTGCGCGATAGGCACCGAGCAGGGCCGGGGGCGTGATCTCTTCGGCAGTCTTGCCACGGAGGGCGGCAACCTCCTCGGGCCGACGCTGATCCTTGAGCGCCGCGATCGTCGCCTGGGCTACGTTGATGTGAGTCGGGGAGCCGAGGCTCTTGGCCAGCACGTCGCGGACTCCGGCCGCTTCGAGGATTTGGCGAACTGCTCCGCCTGCGATGACTCCCGTTCCGGGTGCGGCCGGCTTCAGGAGCACTCGCGAGGCGTTGTGGCGCCCGATCACCCGATGGATGATGGTGGTGCCTGCCATCGGCACGTCGAACATCTCCTTGCGGCCGATGTCGATGGCCTTCTGAATGGCGGCCGGCACTTCCTTGGCCTTGCCGTAGCCGAGCCCGACCTTGCCCTTATTGTCGCCGACCGCGACCAGCGCCGTGAAGGAGAACCGCCGGCCACCCTTCACCACCTTGGCAACCCGGTTGATGTGGATGACGCGCTCGTCTAACTGGGGACCGTCTCCGCCCCGGTCCGGCTGGTTTCTTCTTCGCTGACTCACTAGAACTTCACTCCTGCTTCTCGTACTGCGTCGGCGAGCGCCTTAACGCGGCCGTGGAACGGATAGCCACCCCGGTCGAACACGACCTCGGCGATGTCGGCTTCGCCGGCACGCTCGGCCAGCAACTTGCCGACCTCGATGGCTGATTCAATGTTGAGCGTCTTGTCTCGAAGGGATTTCTCCTGCGAGGAAGCCGCTGCCAGGGTGCGGCCGCCCTCGTCGTCGATGATCTGGGCATAGATGTACCGGTTGGATTTGAAGACGGCCAGACGCGGGCGGGCGGCGGTGCCTTGCACCTTCTTGCGCACTCTCGTGTGGCGCCGATCGCGAGCAGCACGGCGTCCCATTAGCCGGCCCCCGGCACGCCGGCTTTGCCGGCTTTGCGACGAACGAACTCATCGACGTATCGGATGCCCTTGCCCTTGTAGGGCTCGGGCGGACGAACCTTGCGAATATCGGCCGATGCCTGGCCGACCCGCTCCTTGTCGATCCCGCTCACGATCACTTTGGTCGGCTCGGGCACTTCGAATTCAACGCCTTCCCGTGCCTCGATTGCCACCGGGTGCGAATAGCCGACCAGCAACTCGAGATCCTTGCCTTTGAGCGAAGCACGGTAGCCGACCCCGACCAGCTGCAGCTCACGGGTGTATCCCTGGGACACACCGGTCACCATGTTGGCGAGCAAAGCCCGCGACAGGCCGTGCATAGCCCGCGAACGCCGGTCATCGGCCGGTCGTTGAACGCGAACCTCGCCATCCTCGACCGCGACCGCCACCTCATCGGGAAAGGTCCTTTCGAGGGTCCCTTTCGGGCCCTTCACAGCCACGGTGCGGCCGTCGAGCTTGATTTCAACCCCTGAGGGAATCGAAATGGGTTGTTTGCCGATCCGGCTCATTACCAAACCTCACAGATCATCTCGCCACCGAGCTTGCGGCGGCGGCACTCGCGATCGACCAGCAGGCCCTGCGAGGTCGAAACAATGGTCACGCCCAGGCCGCCCTGCACGCGGGGCAGATCCGAAGCGCTGCTGTAGAGCCGGCGGCCGGGCTTGGAAACCCGGCGCACACCCTGGAGCACCCGCTGGCGGTCCTCGGTATAGCGAAGCGAGACGATGAGGTCCTTGCCGGGATCGCCCGGGACCACTTCGAAACCGTCTACGTATCCCTCGGCGGCGAGGAGCTTGGCGACCTCCTCCTTGACTTTGGAGGAAGGCATCTTCACCGTTTCCTTCATCGCCAGGTTGGCGTTGCGGATGCGGGTGAGCATGTCGGCGATGGGGTCGGTGACCATTACCAGGATCCCTTTCTCACACCGGGAAGCTCGCCTCGATGGGCCAGTTCCCGTACGCAGATGCGGCACATTCCGAACTTGCGCAAGTAGGCGCGGGATCGGCCACAGCGGCGGCACCGGTTGTAGCCCCGCACCTTGAACTTCGGTGTGCGGTTGGCCTTGGCAATCATGGATTTCTTAGCCATTAGATTCTCGCTTCTTGTTGGCGGAACGGGAATCCGAATGCACGCAGCAGCGCTCTCCCGCCCTCGTCGTCGGCGGCGGTGGTCACGATGGTGATATCCATACCCTCGATCTTTCCGACCTCGTCGTAGTTGATCTCTGGAAAGATGAGCTGCTCGGTAACGCCGAATGAGTAATTGCCTGCCCCGTCGAATGAATTCGGATTGAGGCCCCGAAAGTCCCGAATTCGAGGAATGGCAAGCGCGATCAGCCGGTCGAGGAACTCCCACATCCGGTCTCCGCGCAACGTCACCGAAACGCCAACCGCGTTGCCTTCCCGCAGCTTGAAGTTGGCGATCGACTTGCGAGCCAGGTTCACCTTTGGTGCCTGGCCGGTAATCACCGACAGGTCCTTGACGGCGGCATCGATGATCTTGGAGTCGCCAAGCGCATCGCCCAGGCCCATGTTGAGCGAAATCTTGACGAGCCGGGGAACCAGCATGACGTTGTCGAGCTCGAGCTCATCTTTGAGCTGGGCCCGGAGCTCGCTCGCGTACTTCTCTTTCAGGCGCGGGATCACAGCTCACCGTCGCATTTCACACAGATCCGCACCTTGGTGCCATCCTCGTTGATTCGGGAACCGATGCGAGTCGGTCCACACTTGGGACAGATGATCATCACGTTCGAGGCGTCGATCGGCATGTCCTTGTCGACGATGCCGCCCTGCATCGTTTGTCCGCGGGGCCGCTCGTGACGGCGGGCAGTTGCCACGCCCTCAACGATGATCCGGTTCTTCTTGGGAATGATGCGGGCAATCTTGGATTCCTTGCCGGAATCCTTGCCGGTAATGACTTTCACGAGGTCGCCGGAACGAAGCTTCATCACAGCACCTCCGGGGCGAGTGAAACAATTCGCATGAATTTCTTTTCTCGCAACTCACGAGCGACCGGCCCGAAGATGCGGGTGCCGCGAGGCTGCTTCTGATCATTGATGAGGACGCAGGCGTTCTCATCAAAACGGATGTAGGTCCCGTCGGCGCGGCGGCGCTCCTTCTTGGTCCTGACCACAACGGCCCGGACGACCTCGCCACGCTTGACGGCGCCCCCGGGGATGGCGTCTTTGACCGTGCAGACGATCTCGTCGCCGATCCCGGCATAGCGCCGGGCCGAGCCGCCGAGGACGCGGATGCACAGGACCTCGCGGGCCCCGCTGTTATCCGCCACCTTGAGTCGGCTTTCCTGCTGAATCATTTCCTATTCCTTACTGAGCCCGCTCGACCACTTCGGCCACGCGCCATCTCTTCGTCTTGGACAGCGGCCGTGTCTCCTCCACCCGCACGGTGTCACCGACGTTTGCGTCGTTGGCCTCGTCGTGGGCATGGAGACGGGTCTGACGGGTAACCGTCTTGGTGTACTTGGGGTGCAGGACCGAGTCGGTGATCTCCACCGTCACCGTCTTGTCCCGTGTGTCGGACACGACTACCCCGACCCTGGTTTTGCGGCGGGCCCGATCAGTCATTGCTCTTCTCCTGCTCGTAGAACGCCGCAATCTCCATCTCGCGCATGATCGTGGCGATGCGGGCTACCTCGCGGCGCACCTGCGGGAGTCGGGCAGTGTTGTCAAGCTGATTGGTGGCGAACTGGAAGCGCAGATTGAAGGCCTCTTCTTTCGCCTCGTTCAGCTTCTCGGCCAATTCCTCGTATGAGAGGTCACGAAGCTCGGCAGTTTTCATACGTCCCCCCGGGTGACGAACTTGGTACGGAGCGGCAGCTTGTGGCTGGCGAGTCGCATGGCCTCACGAGCCAACGGCTCGTCAACCCCCGACAGTTCGAACATGACGCGGCCGGGCTTCACAACTGCCACCCAGTACTCGGGGTTTCCCTTGCCTGAGCCCATCCGGGTTTCGGCCGGCTTCTCGGTGACCGGTTTGTCGGGAAACACGTTGATCCACACCTTGCCGCCTCGCTTGATATGGCGGGTCATGGCGATACGGGCAGCCTCAATCTGGCGGGCGGTAATCCACCCGGCAGTCTGCGCCTGCAATCCATAGTCACCAAAGGTCACGCGGTTGCCACCTTTCGTGGTCCCTTTCATGCGACCCCGGTGCTGTTTGCGGAACTTGGTCCGCTTGGGCATCAACATCAGGCGTTCTCCCCTTCGGATGCTTCAGCCGGGGCTTCGTCGGCGACGGCTTCCGGCTTCCGGCCTCCGGCCTCCGGCTCAGAAGGAGCCTCGGGCTCAGCTGTGGCTTCGGTGGTCTCCACGACCTCGGCGATCACCTCTTCGGTTTGGCTGGGGTCTGGGGACTGGGGACTGGGGACTTCCTCGGTGCTGTCATCCTCCTGGTCGCCTTTTGCGCTCTTGGGCTCCGGGCGGCCTTCACCGCTCTTGCGGCGACCGCCACCGGCCTCGATGAGGCGCTTGCCGCCACCGGCTTCGATGAGTTTGCTGGACCGGTCTTCGCCGGCAGCTTCCTCAGCTCGCGCCTTGATTGGACGGACATGGGACGGGGCGCCGGCAGCCAGAGCAGCCTCGGCAGCGATCTTCTCGCGGGTAGAGGTGAGTGACGGAACGACGTCGCCCTTGTACACCCAGCACTTGATGCCGATGGCGCCAACGGTGGTACGGGCAGTTGCCTCGCCGTAATCGACGTCGGCTCGCAGCGTGTGCAGCGGCACCCGGCCTTCCCGATACCACTCGCGCCTACCCATGTCGGCGCCGCCGAGACGGCCCTTGGCCTCGACCCGGACACCGAGTGCTCCGGCCCTCATGGCGGTCTGGACGGCACGCTTCATGGCACGGCGGAAAGCGACCCGGCCTTGCAGCTGGTCGGCGATGCCACGAGCGAGGAGCTGGGCGTCGGTCTCGGGGTCTTTCACCTCAACGACATTGAGCTTGACGGGGCGGCCGGTGATCTTGTCGAGCCCGGCCCGCAAGCGATCGGCTTCGACGCCGCGGCGGCCGATAACGACACCGGGGCGGGCCGTGTGCACATCGATCTGAATCTGCTCACCGATCCGTTCGATTTCGATCCGGGAGACGGCGCCGCGCAGCAGCTCACCGTTCAGGTAGTCGCGGATCTCGGAATCCTCATTCACGAGATCGGCATACCCCTTGTCGGCGTGCCAGCGTGATTTCCAGTCGGTGGTGATACCGAGGCGGAAGCCGTATGGGTGAACCTTCTGGCCCATTACTCGTCGTCCTCTCGCTCGGCGACTCCCACCACAATGTGGCTGGTGCGCTTGTCGATCCGGCCGGCGCGACCTCGCGCCCGGGCCTGGAATCGCTTCAGGGTGGGACCCTCGCCTGCGTATGCCTCGGCCACGTACAACGTGTCGGCGTCGAGCGCATTGTTGTGCTCGGCGTTGGCGACGGCCGAGTTCAACACCTTGGCGACCGCGCCGGCGGCCCGGCGGTTCGTGAACTCGAGCGTTGTGCGGGCATCTTGCACCGGCATCCCTCTAATGAGATCGAGTACCCGACGCACCTTGTAGGGCGACTGGCGGATATGGCGAGCATTAGCCTTGATGATCATCCGCGCCTCGCTCTGCTGTCCCCGGCATGACCGCGGAACGTGCGGGTAGCCGCGAACTCACCGAGCTTCTGGCCCACCATGGACTCGGTGATGTATACGGGAACGTGCTTGCGTCCATCGTGCACGGCAATGGTGTGCCCCACCATCTCCGGGAAGATGGTCGAACGCCTGCTCCAGGTGCGGATCACCCGCTTTTCGTTCTTGGCGTTGAGCTCCTCCACCTTCTTCATGAGATGGTCGTCGATGAACGGGCCCTTTTTGAGAGACCTGGTCATGTCAGTCCCCCCTGCGAGCGCAGCGAGCCGGGGGGAAGGTACCGCAGCGGCGTAGCCGCTGGGGTAGGGGGGCACCCTGCCGTCCGCAACGGATTCGTGTTGTGATCATGCATGATTTACTTCCGTCGCTTCTTCGGGCGCCGCCGAACGATGTAGGCGTCGCTTTGATTCTTCTTCTTGCGGGTCCGACCCTCCGGCTTGCCCCACGGGCTGACCGGGTGGCGGCCGCCAGAGCTTCTGCCCTCGCCGCCACCGAGTGGATGGTCGACCGGGTTCATGACCACACCGCGCGACTGGGGGCGCTTGCCCTTCCAGCGGTTGCGGCCGGCCTTGCCGATCTTGACGAGCTCGGCCTCGGGGTTGCCAACCTGACCGACGGTCGCCTTGGCGTCGAGCGGCACATTGCGCATCTCGCCGGACGGCAAGCGCAGCAGAGCGAAGCTGCCTTCCTTGGCGACCAGCTGGACCGAGGCGCCCGCCGAGCGGGCCAACTTGGCTCCACCGCCTGGTCGAAGCTCGATGGCGTGCACCGTGGTACCGGCGGGGATGTTGCGCAGCGGGAGGCAGTTGCCTGGCAGAATGTCAACTCCGCTGCCCGATTCGAGCACGGTCCCGACCTTGACTCCGAGCGGAGCAAGAATGTAGCGCTTCTCGCCGTCGTAGTAGTTGAGCAAGGCGATGCGGGCATTGCGGTTCGGGTCGTACTCGATGGAGGCGACCTTGGCCGGAATCCCGTCCTTGTTGCGCCGGAAGTCGACAACGCGGTAGCGGCGCTTGTGGCCACCGCCGCGATGACGCGAGGTGATCCGGCCGTGCACATTGCGGCCGCTCGAACGAGTCTTGGGCTCGAGCAAGCTCTTCTCCGGAGTCGACTTCGTGATTTCTGCGAAATCCGAAACCGTCTGGAACCGCCGTCCTGGCGAAGTGGGTTTATAGCGTTTGGTCGGCATTCCTATACCTCAAAGATGTCGATTGAGTCGCCGACGGCGAGCGTGACAATGGCCCGCTTGGTATCGGGGCGCTTGCCGATCTTGTAACCGGCGCGCCGCTTCTTACCAATGCGATTAATGGTGTTGACCTTGCGGACCTTGACTTCGAAGATCGACTCGACAGCCTGACGAATCTCAGTTTTGTTGGCGCGCGGGTCGACGATGAACGTGTAGGCATTGAGCGAGTCGATGCCGTCGTACGCCTTCTCAGACACAACCGGCTCGATAATGATGGCGCGTGGATTCTTCATTCTGACTCCTCCTCGGCGGCTTCGCCGCTCTCGTCGGAGTCGGTCTCCGGTTCCCCGTCCCCGGTCCCCGGCTCTGAATCGTCCTCGATAGCTGCTTCAGCAGCCTCCACCCCGTCGCTGGTCTCTCCTTCGTTCTGGCTGGTGACCGGTGACTGGTGACCGGTGACCTCCTTCACGAAGTCCTCTTCCCCGACTGAGTAGTCGCCGGTGCCGGTGACGGCGCCGAGCGTTCCGACGGTGAACACCACTGTGTCGGCCCACAGAACGTCGTAGGGATTCGGTTGATCGTTGACAACGACGTTCTCGACATTGCGAAGGGAGAGGAAGGCAACATCGTCGGCGTGATCGAGAACGAAGAGTACTTTGCCGCCGACGTCCATCGCTGCCAGCAAGTCGGTTGCCCGTTTCGTCTTGGGGGCGTCCCAATCGAAGCCTTCCACGACGCGAATTCGGCCGACGGCCGCCCTGGCCGATAGCGCCGAGCGGAGAGCGAGTCGCTTCATCTTCTTGGGGGTCCGCTGCGAGTAGTCACGGGGCTTTGGCCCATGAGCAACGCCGCCGCCGGTCCATGAGGGGGAACGGATCGAACCGTGCCTGGCACGTCCAAGACCCTTCTGACGCCATGGCTTGCGGCCACCTCCGCGCACTTCGGAGCGAGTCTTCGTGCTGTGGGTCCCGGCCCGGGCGGCCGCCAATTGGGCGGTCACGACCTGATGCATCACCGGCACGTTCGGTTCGATGCCGAAGATGGCGGCCTCAAGGGTCACATCGCCCTTCGACTTGCCGTCGGACGAGAACAGCGGAGCAGTCAACTTGTCAGCCACCGGCCTTCACCGCCCTTCGCACCACAACCACAGACCCTTTGTTGCCGGGCACAGCGCCCCGCAACATGGCGAGACCCCGTTCGGCGTCGATTTTGACAATGTCGAGGTTGAGAACCGTTTTCCGGTCACCACCCATGCGGCCCGCCATCGGCATTCCCTTGAACACACGGGCGGGAGTGGCACACGCCCCGATCGACCCCGGCGCCCGGTGAACCCGATGCACGCCGTGGCTGGCAGACTGGCCCGCGAAATTGTGGCGCTTCATGACGCCCGAGAACCCCTTGCCTTTGCTGAGCCCGGCCACGTCGGCCTTCTGGCCGACCTCGAGTACATCGGAGACGTTGATCTCCTGTCCGACCTTGTACTCGCTGGCGTCGGACACCCGGACCTCGATGAGGTGACGGGCCGGCGGCACGTTGGCCTTGGCGAAGTGGCCTGTCATCGGCTTGTTCACCTTGCGAGCATCCAGTTCCCGATAAGAGATCTGGATGGCTTCATAGCCGTCGGTCTTAACCGTCTTGATCTGGACAACGCGGCACGGACCGAGTTTGACGACGGTCACCGGAATGGTCCGGGACTCCTCGTCAAATAGCTGAGTCATGCCCAGCTTCTCGCCGATGAGGGCGTTCACAGCTTGATCTCCACTTCTACCCCGGCGGGCAAGTCGAGACGCATGAGCGAATCGACTGTTTTGGCGGTCGGCTCGAGAATGTCGATGAGACGCTTATGGATCCTCATCTCGAAATGCTCACGGGAGTCCTTGTCCACGTGCGGTCCGCGGATGACGCAGTACCTATGGATCTGGGTCGGCAATGGCACCGGTCCTCTGATCTTCGCCTGGGTACGCACGACGGTCTCGGCGATTTTGCGCGCCGATTCATCGACCACCTGGTGGTCGTACGCCTTGAGGCGAATACGGATCTTCTGACCGGTTGCCATTAGCTACCTAACTCTCTGACCTACTCGATGATCTTTGTGACGCGGCCGGCACCGACGGTCCGTCCGCCCTCACGAATGGCGAAGCGCAGGCCTTCGTCCATGGCGATGGGGGCGATCAGCTCAACCGACATCTCAGTGTTGTCGCCGGGCATGACCATCTCGGTGCCTTCAGGCAGCGTGACGTTACCGGTGACATCCGTTGTGCGGAAGTAGAACTGGGGACGGTATCCGCTGAAGAACGGGTTGTGGCGTCCGCCCTCATCCTTGGTGAGGATGTAGACCTGCGCCTCGAACTTGGTGTGCGGCGTGATCGAACCCGGCTTACAGATGACCTGGCCCCGCTCGACGTCGTCCTTGCCGGTGCCTCGCAGCAGCAGTCCGACGTTGTCGCCGGCCTCAGCGCTGTCGAGCAGCTTGCGGAACATCTCAACGCCCGTCACCGTCGTCTTGGTGGTCGGCCGGATGCCGACGATCTCGACCTCGGTGTTGATGTCGAGCGTGCCCTGCTCCACCCGGCCGGTGACGACGGTGCCGCGCCCGGTGATTGAGAAGACGTCTTCGATCGGCATCTGGAACGGCTTGTCCTTGTCCCGGACCGGCTGCTCGATGTAGGTATCGACGGCATTCATGAGTTCCATGATCTGCCCGGCGGCTGCCTCGTCGCCTTCGAGCGCCTTGAGGGCGGAACCACGGATGACGGGAATGTCATCGCCGGGGAACTCGTAGTCGCTGAGGAGTTCGCGTACCTCGAGCTCAACGAGATCGAGGATCTCCTCGTCGTCGACCATGTCGGCCTTGTTGAGGAACACGACGATGGCCGGCACGCCGACCTGGCGGGCGAGCAGCACGTGCTCACGAGTCTGGGGCATGGGGCCGTCGGCAGCCGAGACAACGAGAATGGCGCCGTCGATCTGGGCGGCGCCCGTGATCATGTTCTTGATGTAGTCGGCGTGGCCCGGCATGTCGACGTGGGCGTAGTGACGGGCCTCCGTCTCATACTCCACGTGGGCGATGGCAATGGTGATGCCACGCTCTTTCTCTTCAGGTGCCTTGTCGATCTCGTCGAAGGCGGTGAAGGCCGTAGACCCGCTCTTTTCGGACAGCACCTTGGTGATGGCGGCCGTAAGCGTCGTCTTCCCATGGTCGATATGGCCCATGGTCCCGACGTTTACGTGGGGTTTTGTCCGCTCGAATTTTGACTTTGCCATTGCCCTTCTCCTCTAGCTACTCGCCGCGAGTCTTCTTGACGATTTCTTCAGCGATTGTGTTTGGAACTTCTTGATACGAATGAAACTGCATGCTGTACGCGGCCCGACCCTGGGTCTGTGACCGCACATCGGTGGCGTACCCGAACATCTCCGACAACGGCACGAGGGCGGTGACCACCCTGGCGTTGCCGCGGCTGTCCATGCTCTCGATCTTGCCGCGCCGGGCGGAAAGGTCTCCGATGACATCGCCCATGTAATCCTCGGGCGTCACCACTTCGACTTCCATCACCGGTTCGAGCAACTTTATCCCGGCCCGCTTGGCGGCTGCCTGCAGCGCCATGGAACCGGCAATCCGGAATGCCATCTCGTTTGAGTCAACCGCATGGAACGACCCGTCGACGAGGGTTGCCCGGAGATCGACGAGCGGGTAGCCCGCCAGCACCCCTCCGTTGAGCGCATCCCGAATTCCCTTTTCGACCGCCCCGATGAACTCACGAGGAATCCGGCCGCCGCTGATCTTGTCGATGAACTCGAAGCCCTCGCCGGGCAGCGCCGGCTCGAGGTTGATGACCGCATGGCCGTACTGGCCCTTGCCGCCCGACTGCTTGACGTACTTGCCGTCGATCTTCTCAACCGCTTTGCCGATGGTCTCGCGGTAGGCGACCTGCGGCCGGCCGACGTTGGCGCCGACGTTGAACTCGCGCACCATGCGATCGACGAGTACATCGAGATGCAGCTCGCCCATACCCTCGATGATGGTCTGACCGGTTTCGTCGTCGGTGTGAACGACGAAGGTCGGGTCTTCCTCAGAAAGGCGCTGCAGGGCGGCGCCGAGCTTCTCTTGATCGCTCTTGGTCTTCGGCTCGATCGCCACCGAAATGACCGGCGTCGGGAAGGTCATCGACTCGAGCACGATCGGCTGCTTGGTATCGCACAGGGTGTCGCCAGTCTTGGTGTGCTTCATGCCGATGGCGGCAACGATGTCGCCGGCGAAAACGGCGTCGATGTCCTCCTGAGTGGCGGCGTGCATGCGGAGCAGGCGCCCGAAGCGCTCCTTCTTGCCTCTCGTGGAGTTAGCAACGGTGTCGCCCTTTTCGACGGTGCCCGAATAGACCCGGAAATAGGTGAGTTTGCCGACGTACGGGTCACTCATGATCTTGAAAGCGATGGCGGAGAACGGCTCATCGTCGGTCGGCTTGCGCTCCATCGTCTCGTCCTCGTAGCCGGGCTTGAAGCCGGTGATGGGCGGGAGATCGAGCGGGCTGGGGAGGAGGTCGACGACGGCGTCGAGCATCGGCTGCACGCCCTTGTTCTTAAAGGCGCTCCCGCACAGAACTGGAGTGAAATCGAGGGCGAGAGTTCCGATCCGGAGACCCTGGATGAGGTCTTTCTCGGAGAGGAAGCCCTCCTCGATGTAGCGGGTCAGGAGCGTGTCGTCGGTCTCGGCGGCAGCCTCGGTGAGGTCGTTGTGATACTGCCTGGCCTGCTCTTCGTACTCGTCCGGGATGTCGATCTCGTCCCATTCGGCACCGAGATCCTCGTTCTTCCACACGAGCGCCTTCATGCGCACCAGATCGATGACGCCTGCGAATTCGGCCTCGGACCCGATTGGGAGCTGAATGACGACCGGCTTGGCGTCGAGGCGTTCCTTGATGGACTCGACGGCGCCAAAAAAGTCGGCCCCGGTGCGGTCCATCTTGTTGATGAAGCAGATCCGGGGCACGCCGTACTTGTCCGCCTGGCGCCATACCGTCTCGGACTGGGGCTCGACACCGGCGACGCCGTCGAATACGGCGACCGCACCATCGAGCACCCGCAGCGAACGCTCCACCTCAACGGTGAAGTCGACGTGGCCGGGGGTGTCGATGATGTTGATCATCTGATCTTTCCAATTGGCGGTGGTCGCAGCCGAAGTGATAGTGATGCCACGCTCCTGCTCCTGCTCCATCCAGTCCATGACCGCGGCACCCTCGTGCACTTCGCCGATCTTGTAGGTGCGGCCGGTGTAGTAGAGAATCCGCTCGGTGGTGGTCGTTTTGCCCGCGTCGATATGCGCCATGATCCCGATGTTTCGGACGTTTTCAAGGGGGTGGGAACGTTGCGCCATAAGGGGCTACCAGCGGTAGTGGGCGAATGCCTTGTTGGACTCGGCCATCTTGTGAATGTCATCGCGCCGCTTGACGGCAGCGCCGGTGTTGTCGGCGGCGTCGAGGATCTCGTTGGCAAGGCGCTCGGACATCGTGTTCTCACGACGCTTGCGAGCGAACTCAACGAGCCAACGGACCGCCAGCGTGTTGGCACGGCGCGGACGAACCTCGATGGGAACCTGATAGGACGAGCCACCCACCCGACGGGACCGGACCTCGACGGAGGGGCGGATGTTGTCGATGGCGCGCTTGAGAGTGTTGAGGGGGTCATCGCCACGGCGGCGCTCGACGAGGGTGAGGGCGTCGTACACAATCTTGCGCGACACTTCCTTTTTGCCCTTCCAGAGGACCTTATTGACGACCTGGCTGACCAGCACCGACCCGTAGACGGGGTCGGGGCTGACTTTGCGGACTTCGGCGGCTGAACGGCGCATTAGGACTTCTTCGATCCGTAGCGGGAACGGGACTGATTGCGCTCGGTGACACCGGCGGCGTCGAGCGTGCCTCGAATGACCTTGTAGCGAATACCGGGGAGGTCCTTCACACGGCCTCCACGCACGAGGACGATGGAGTGCTCCTGGAGGTTGTGACCCTCGCCTGGAATGTAGGCAGTGACCTCAACGCCCGAACTCAGGCGCACACGACACACCTTGCGGAGTGCCGAATTCGGTTTTTTAGGAGTGACTGTGTAGACGCGCGTGCAGACACCCCGTCGCTGGGGGGCTCCACCCAAGCCGGGCGTCTTTTCCTTCTTGCCCTTCGGCGTCCGACCCTGACGGACCAGCTGCTGAATAGTTGGCATGCTTTCTACTCTCTGTCGAGCGCCGGGAAGGCCCGGCTCGAACACGGGAAAACCCGCTTTTCAAACTTGCCGCAGACACGCGCAAAGTCGGCGCCTCACTCTGTGCGAGCAAAACCGCCGACCTATGAGGTCCGTCTCCCGTGGGTCAGTCCTTCAATTGGTCGGAACCGAAGGACCCTCTGGAAGCGAACGGGTACGCGCTACCGCGGACGTGGGAGTATAGGACTGTTCCAGCACAAGTAGCAAAGGACTTGGGCCGGGTTTCGCGTTCCCAACCGGTCCGGGGTTTCAACCCTTTCGCTGAACGTGTTTGGCGCTGTGGCGACTCCGGCGGTACCCGCCTTCTCAGCCAACCTCTCCAATGAGCACGGCATGGCGGTGGCCGACATCGAGAATCCCCTTCGGCGGCGGGGAGTTCTTCCCGGTGGCCGGTCTCTTTGGGTAGGAGGCTCGGTCCCGAGGTGGGCTTCGCTAGGCCCGACGGATCACAGCGCCATTGACCAGCGCCAACTCGTCACCGACTTCGAACCGGTTGGCCTCGGTGAGGTGCTCATCTATCCAGGTGATGAGGTCGCGTTTCTCCTTCGGCGTGAGCGGCTTCAGCCAGCCCTCCCGGGCGAGAGCTCCAATCAATGCGGCTCGGTACTCCTCGATCGTCATGTCCGCCCGGTCCTCCACTCTGAAGACCGTCGTTCCTTTGCTGCTGGCCATGCCGGCCATTGCCCGATCACACCCGCAGTCGGGACAATCACAGCTGTCGAACGGGAATCGGACCAGTTCCCCAGGCAGGCAGAAGCTGAAATCCCCTTCTCGCGGCTTCTTCGCCGCCCGCACAGCCACCATGACTTTCACGATTGACACCCTTTCTCCAACGTTCCTCAAACGTAGAGATGGGGTGCGACACATCCTCGCGTACGCCAAAAGACCCTGGTGGGGCGTGACACCACCGCGTACCGTGAGGGGGCTAGGTGGAGAGCGGGGCGAAGAGACGTCCACTATGGAGGCGCCCATGCGGGTCTTCCAGATTGCCGTTACCGGGAGCGCCATCGCCTATCTGGCGCTGAGCTACAGCCAGTCGGCGACCGGCTATCCGCAGGCGGCCTCGTTTCTCATGGCCATCCTGGCGGCAACGCTCACCGTGGGCGTGGCACTGTCGGTCGGACTACACGCATGGCCAGAGGATGCCGGGATCACTACCAGGCGCACTCTCCCCCTCCATGGATGCCACGGGTGCGGCCGGGCCATGGCCGAAATCCACTCGGTCTGGGTGTGCGCCCGGTGTGATCGAGTGTCGGCGGGGTAGCTGCACTCGGTAGGGCACCCGGTGTCGCTGGCCGAGCTACGAGCTACGAGCTACGAGCTACCAGCTGCCAGCAAGAACCCCCTACCCTCACCTTCGGCGAGCGCTACCTTCCCCCCGGACAAGCCAGGGGGACCGACAACAAAGAACCTCCCCCGGTTTCCCGAGGGAGGTTCTTGCTGTTTGCTGTGGGCTGTTGGCGGTCTGCTTCTGCTGCTAGCTGTCGTCGCCGTCGGATTTGGCGCCGAGGGAGGCGAGCCATTCGGCCGGGTTGGCCGGGAGCTCGTCCTCGGGACCGCTTCCGTCCGGGACGGTTTCGCCGAACAGATCGCCCGGGGTCATAACGGTGGCATTGGGCAGCAATGGCTGCACCACCTGGTACTCGTCGGCGCCGGTGCCGGCCGGGATGAGCTTGCCGATGATGACGTTCTCTTTGAGACCCCGCAGGAAGTCGGACTTCGACTGCAAGGCAGCCTCGGTCAACACCCTGGTGGTCTCCTGGAACGACGCCGCCGACAGCCACGAATCGGTGGCCAGCGATGCCTTGGTGATACCCATGAGCTCGGGGCGGCCTTCGGCCGGAGCCTTCTTGTCCGACACCAGGCCGCGGTTCACCTCGAGGAAGAGGCGGTCGTCGACCAGCTCGGCAGGCAGGAAGTCGGATTCGCCCGGCGAAACCACCCGCACCTTGCGGAGCATCTGACGAACGATCATCTCGATGTGCTTGTCGTGGATATCCACGCCCTGGCTGCGGTACACCTCCTGTACCTGGTCGACCAGATACCGCTGGGAGGAGCGAACGCCCTGCACTTCCAGCACTTCCTTCGGGTCGAGCGGACCTTCGGTCAGCTGGGTGCCCGGCTCGACGATGTCGCCTTCGGACACACGCATGCGGGCCCGGCGGGGCAGCGGGTAGTCGACCTCCTCGTCCTTACCGACGACGACGATCGAGCGTCCGCCTTCTTCCTTCTCGACGACCTTGATCGCTCCACCTTCGGAGGCCAGGATCGCCTTGCCCTTGGGAGTGCGAGCTTCGAAAAGCTCGACCACGCGGGGCAGGCCGTGGGTGATGTCCTCACCTGCCACACCGCCGGTGTGGAAGGTACGCATCGTGAGCTGGGTGCCGGGCTCGCCGATCGACTGGGCGGCGACGATTCCGACCGCCTCGCCCATTTCGACCGGGAGGCCGGTGGCCAGCGACTGGCCGTAGCACGTGCCGCAGATGCCGTAGCGGGTAGCGCATGTGAGCACCGACCGGCAGCGTACGGTGTCGACGCCGTCGGCTTGTTCGAGCGCCGTCAATTCGAGCTTGCCGATCAAGGTCCCGGCCTTGAGCGTCTGGCCTACCTTGGTCTTGACGAGCTTGCGATCGATCTTGACGTCCTCGGCCAGGATCCGGCTGAAGACCCGGCTCCGCAAGTTGCGAATGACCTGGCCGTTCTCCCGAATGTGGATGAGGATCCCGCGATCGGTCTCGCAATCGTGCTCACGCACAATCACTTCCTGGCTCACGTCGACGAGGCGCCGTGTCAGATACCCGGAGTCGGCGGTGCGAAGCGCCGTGTCGGCCAGACCCTTGCGGGCACCGTGCGTCGAGATGAAGTACTCGAGAACGGACAGCCCTTCCCGGAAGTTTGAGATGATGGGACGGGGAATGATGTCACCACGCGGATTGGCCACCAGGCCACGCATACCGGCGATCTGGCGAACCTGCATGATGTTTCCACGGGCACCGGATCGGACCATCATGTCGATGGGATTGAACCGGTGTGACTTCATAGTCACCTCCATGGCGTCCTTCACCCGATCGGTTGCCTCGGTCCAGATCTCGATGAGCTCCTGGCGGCGCTCGTCGTCCGTGATCACACCCTGCTGATAGAGCTGCTCCAC
>CAXMQV010000137.1:0-4094 GCA_964195905.1 uncultured Gammaproteobacteria bacterium | reverse complement strand
GGCACGCTTCGCTACAGCAGCGAGGTGGCCGAAGACGTCCCCTTCCTGTACCTATCCAACGCCGACGTGCAGACAGTCATGGGGTACCCGACCGCGAATTCGATCGACGTGATCGCCACCGACCAATCCCCGGCGGCGGTGGCGGCCATGGTGGACGATCTGCGGGCCACCCTCGCTGCCGCGCTCCCGAATCTGGCGTATTGGGACGTGCTGGAGGTCTGGGAAGAAGGAACCTGGCCCGGATCCGAGGACTTCGAGAACTTCATCGTCCTCTTCTACGTGATAGCGGGGATCGCCCTGTTGTCTGCCCTCGTGCTCATCTACACCACTATGAACACGATCGTCCGCGAGCAAACCCGCGAGATCGGCATCATGAAGGCGATCGGAGGAACCCGACGGCAAATTGGGCTCGGATACCTGCGAACTGCCTTGCTTCTCGGTGCCATCGGGACGGTGCTTGGCATCGTCATCGGATTCCCACTCAGCAACCTTCTCATGTCCTTCATGAGCTCCGAATTCGGTGGGACCAGCATCGGTTGGCAAATCAGTGGCCTCGCGGTTGTGCTCAGCCTCGTCGTCGGCATCGGTGGGACCGCCCTGGCTGCCTGGCCTGCCCTCCACCGGGCCGGTCGCATCACCGTGCGGGAGGCAATCGAAGACCACGGGGTTGTCTCAACGTACGGTGTTGGCTCGCTCGATAGGGCCGTCGCCCGGGCCGGGTTCCTGTCTCGCCGCAATCAAATGGGCCTCCGGAACACGACCCGCCGGGCCGGCCGCAACCTCGCTACGGCCATCCCGATCGGGCTGGCGGTCGGAACCATGCTCGCCTTCGCCTCGGTCTCCATCACCGCCCTGGACGAAACCCACAACTCACAGAGTCTCGAAGGTGCCGACATCATCGTCTGGAACAACGGCGGACGAGGACTCGACGAGGCGGCCGTAACGCTGATGGAGTCGGTCCCCGAAGTCGAGTTCGCTCATCAGATGATCTACAGCAACGTGGAACTGGGTGGGGAGTACTACGTATGGGGTCTGCCGGCGGTGAGCACCTACGCCTATGACCTCCTGGAAGGCCGCTGGTTCACACCCGAGGAGGCGGAGGCCGGCGCCCGTGTGGTCATCTTCGGCGAGGCATTGGCGGACCTATCGGGAACCGATGTCGGAGAGGTTGTAACGGTGGAAACCCGTCGCGGGCCCATCGACGTAGAAGTGATCGGCATCGATGGCAACCTAGTCAACGACGCCCAGGGCATGTTCATGCCGTTTCGCACCGTCCTCGACTACGAGGGATGGACGACCGGCAACTACTGGGTCCGGACGATCGATCCGGCCGAGGCTGTGGTGGACGCCGCCGCCGACGGCCTTCACCGCACGATGAGCGAACATGGTTACAACATCGGATCGAGCCTTCGCTATGTCGATCGCAATGCCAACGCAGCGGAGAATCGGCTGGTCGTGACGGTGATCATGGCGATGGGCCTCCCGATCGTTGCCATCGGCATGATCGGGCTCGTCAACTCGATGACCAGCAATGTTCTCGATCGCACCCGGGAGATAGGAATCCTCCGCAGCATCGGCGCCCGGCGCCGCGATCTGCGCGGGATGTTCCGCACGGAAGGGGTGGTGATTGCCCTGGTCGGGTGGCTGCTCGGAATCCCGATCGGCTACGTGCTCGGCCGCTTCATCATCTGGGTGCTGGAAAACGAATTCCACGCCGCCTTCAACTTCGTGTTTCCGATCTGGACCATCCTCGTAGCCCTGGTCGTAACCCTGGTGGTATCACTCCTCGTGCTGCGACTCCCCCTCCGGAAAGCACTGCGGATGCAACCGGGAGCGGCCTTGCGGTACGAGTGAATCAGACCCCAGACCCCAGACCCCAGACGGTTCTTGCTCGGGACCGGGGACCGGGGACCGTCTACTTCTTTTTCATCTTGTTGAGATAGTCGTCGAGGTCGAAATCCTTCACCTTCCAGGCGGCACCCATTACACCGAAGAACACGGCCACGGCAGCCATCACCAGGAAGACGGCAGTGAGCAGAAACCCGATGACGGCCACCCAGTGGGCTGCCGTCATCGGCTCGTTCTTCACATCACCAGGCCAGATGAGGGCGGATCCGACCCCGATGGCGATTCCCAGTCCCAGCAGGATGAGGGACCGCTTGGTAAGCCAGCTCATATCTTCGGCAGCACCGACGCTTCAGCGCAGATCGCCTCGATCTCGGATGGATCGGTCGGGACGCCGGCCGATAGGTTCCGGTACCCGTCCTCGGTGATGAGAACATCGTCCTCGATTCGCACTCCGATACCGAGAAATTCGGCCGGGATCTCGTGCTCGATCTTCTCGGCTGCCTCTCTCCGTTCCCGGAGTTGTCGGCGCGCCTCCTCGGCTCCCAGCTCATAGCTGAGGGTGCGATTGGCGTCCTCGTCGTATTCGAGCATGGCGAATTCCACGACCGGACGGTTCGGATCGAGGTAGATCCCGGGTTCGACGGTGAAGGCCATGCCGGGCTCCAGAGCCCTGGGTTGGCCGTCCACCCGGTAGCGGCCGGCATCGTGAACGTCGAGGCCCAGCCAGTGTCCGGTGCCGTGCATGAAGAACTCCCGCTCGTGGCCCATGGCGAACGAGTCCTCGACGTCGCCGGGCAGCACGCCGAGGTCGACGAGCCCTTCGGCGATGACGGTGCGGGCGGCAGTGTGTTGCGCGACGAGGGTTCCCCCCGGCTTGCAGCCGGCCAGGGCAGCAGTCTGGGCGGCCAGCACGACGTCATAGATCGCTCGCTGAGGAGCCGAGAACACGCCGTTGACCGGGAACGTCCGGGTGATGTCGGCCGAGAACTGTCCGAACTCGGCACCCGAGTCGATGAGAACCAGTTCGCCGTCTTGCATCTGCCGACGGTTCTCGACGTAGTGGAGAATGCAGGCGTTCGGGCCGGATCCGACAATGGAGGGGTAGCCGTCACGGGGAGAACCGAGTTGGCGGAACACGTACTCGAGCACGGCCTCGGTCTGGTACTCGTATACACCGGGGGCAGTGAAGCGCATGGCTTCCTTGTGGGCCTCGGCGGAGATGTGACACGCCTGAGCCAGCCATTCGGCCTCCGGCGCCGTCTTGATGAGGCGCATCTCATGGAGGATGGGAGCCGGGTTCTCGATGATCGAAGGCACCGTCCACCCGTTGCGGACTCGCTGGTCACCGACGTTCTCTAGTAACTCAATGATTGCTTCGTCCAGACGGGGGTTGCCGAGGGCGTAGAAGACACGGGTGCGGCCGACCGCATACTCACGCAACTTCTTGGGGAGATCGACGATCGGATAGGCGGCATCGGCCCCGAACGTCTCGACCGCTCCGCCGACTCCAGCCCGGTATCCATCCCAGATCTCTCGCTCCCGGTCCTTCGGCCGCACAAACAGCACATATTTCTCGGAGGGGTGAGAAGGGTTGAATACGGCGACGGCATCCGGCTCGGGGAAGCCAGTCAGGAAGAAGAAGTCGGAGTCCTGGCGAAACGGGTACCAGCTGTCGAAGTTCCTGAGGGACTCGCGCCCCCCCACGATAATGGCGAGGCCATCACCGATCGCTTCGTTGAACCGTTTCCGTCGCAATTCGAAGGCTGCCGCGTCGTAATCCATGCCGGAAGCGTACCCGAGGCACAGAGGACATCCCCGGGCGAATCGGCTCGGCGTCGACCAGGCGTGGCCGCTAGCGTTGCTTCATGAGCGACATACCCGGCATCTCCGATAGCACCGAAGGCGTTGGTATCCCGAGCGGCCCTTCGGGCGAGAAACCCGGCGGGGGAATTGCCTTCCCCTGGAGACTGGTGAGCGCGTTGGTCGTGTTCGGGATCATCGTGATCTTCGCCCTCCAGAACACCCAGTCGGTGCCCGTCCACTTCTTGTTCTGGGACTTTGACGTTCTCCTCATCGTGCTGATCACCGCCACGATGGTGCTCTCGGTCGTGTTCGGCGACATGATCGACTGGTGGTGGAAACGGCGGAAGAAGAAGAGGGAGGAGACCTAGCGGTCTCCTCCGTCGCCGGTCACCGGTCACCCGTCACCGGCCAGAGCTGTGGAGCGCCCTGTGGGTGATTCAGGT
>CAXMQV010000136.1:0-26740 GCA_964195905.1 uncultured Gammaproteobacteria bacterium | reverse complement strand
GTGCGGGCTTTCCAAGCGCTACGTCCTCAACAAGATCGCCCACGACGGGGGCTATGACGTGCTGGTGATGGGACACAACCTCGATGACGAGGCGGCCGTGCTCATGGGCAACACGCTCACCTGGAACGTCGAATACCTCGGGCGCCAGCGTCCGGTGCTGCCGGCTACGAAGGAAGGCCTGGTGCGCAAGGTCAAGCCGTTGCTCCGCGTCGCCGAGCGGGAATCGGCCGCCTATTGCGTGCTGAAGGGGATCGACTACGAGGTCGAGGAATGCCCGATGGTCGGGGGCAACACCGGCATCCGCATCAAGGAGTGGTTGAACGTGTTGGAGAACCAGCGTCCCGGCACCAAACAGCAATTCTTCCTCGGGTTTCTCGATCGGGTGTCCGACCAATTCGCCACCGCCCAGCAGGAGGACGTCGAGCTCACCGAGTGCACGACCTGCGGGCAGCCGACAACGAGCGACCAGTGCGCCTTCTGTCGACTGCAAACCCGGATGGCCGATCGTGGCTGACTTCGCAAAGGACGATCACTGCCTCCTGACCGATGGCAAGGGCCGTAAATTCCTCATCACCCTCGAGCCGGGAGGCGTCTTCCACTTTCACAACGGGATGATCGCCCACGACGAGATCATCGGACGGCCGCAGGGGAGCGTCGTGAAGAGTTCGCTCGGCGGCCGATTGGTGGCGGTACAGCCCCGGCTGGCCGACTACATCCTCAACATGAAGCGGGGCGCCCAGGTCGTCTACCCGAAGGACATCGGCCCGATCCTCGTCTGGGGCGACATCGGGCCGGACATGACGGTGCTCGAGGCCGGTACCGGGTCGGGTGCGCTCACTATGGCCCTCGTCCGTGCCGTTGGACCGGCCGGACGGGTGGTGAGCGTGGAGCGCCGGGACGACCATGCCGAGCACGCCCGCCGGGCACTCGAGGAGTATTTCGGTGGGCTCCCGGCCACGCTCGAGCTTCGGATCGGCGACGTCGCCGACCAGATTGCCGACGTTCGGCCCGACCGGATCGTCCTCGACCTTCCCGAGCCGTTCGGGGTAGTGGATGCGGCCGTCGAGTCGCTGCCGGCCGGCGCCATCTGGGTCTCCTATGTGCCGACTGTTCCGCAGGTCCAGCAAACCACCGACGCCCTCCGTCAGGCGGGCTGTTTTGCCGAGATCGCCAACTTCGAGGTGATGCATCGCGAGTGGAACATCGACGGCCGGTCCGTCCGGCCCGATCATCGGATGGTTGGACACACCGGCTTCATCACAATCGCCCGCAAGATTGAGCAGGCATGAAGGGCCCGAATTCATTGCTCATCGGCCGACGGTTGTTAGGTTGCGCCGTCCCAAATCTATAATTGACGAAAGCCGCCCCCTCTGAGAGCCGATAGGACGAAATGAGCAGTTACGAGACGCCCGAAGCCAGCGAGCTGCGGAACACCATCTCCACGCTCGAAGAAGAGCTGTCGGTCCTGCGCCGCCGGCTCCAGGATTCCCCCCGCCGGGTGCGGGTGCTCGAAGAGCGCCTGCTGGAGGCGAAGGGCCAGCTCACCCAGGCCGTCCACCAGAACGAGAAGCTGGCCGCCGTCCTCGAGGAAACCCGTGAACAGCTCGCCATTCTCCGTGAGGAAGTCGAAAAGCTCACCGCTCCACCCAATCCGTTCGGCACCATTCTCGGCATCAACGAGGACGGCACCGCCGACGTCATGACCGGCGGCCGCAAGTTGCGGGTCAATGTCGAGCCCACGCTGGAAATCAAAGAGCTCGAGCGGGGCCAGGAAGTGCTTCTCAACGAGGCCTACAACGTCATAGACATTCGCGATTTCGAGCCGCAGGGTGAGGTCGTGGCGGTCAAGGAAGTCATCGACGAGCAGCGGCTCATAGTCCTCGGCCGCGGCGATGAAGAGCGGGTCATCGAGCGGGCTGCCCCGCTCGTCAGCGAGTTCCTGCGGGTCGGTGACCATGTTCGGCTCGACACTCGCACCGGTCTGGCCTTCGAGAAGCTGCTCCGGCCCGAAATCGAAGAGCTCGTCCTCGAAGAGGTTCCCGACACCACCTACGAGAAGGTCGGTGGCCTCAAAGAGCAAATCGAGACGATCCGCGACGCGGTCGAGCTTCCCTACCTCTATAAAGACCGTTTCGTCGACTACCAGCTGAAGGCTCCGAAAGGAATCTTGCTCTACGGCCCGCCTGGATGCGGCAAGACCCTCATCGCCAAGGCGGTCGCCAATAGCCTCGCCAAAGCAGTTGCAGAGAAGACCGGCTCGGATGACTCCCGTTCCTACTTCCTCAACATCAAGGGCCCCGAGCTGCTCAACAAGTATGTCGGTGAGACCGAGCGCCAGATCCGGGTCATCTTCCAGAGAGCCAAAGAGAAGTCCGATGAGGGCGTGCCCGTCATCGTGTTCTTCGATGAGATGGACTCGCTGTTCCGGACTCGCGGCACCGGTATCTCTTCAGATGTTGAGTCCACCATCGTGCCTCAATTACTGTCCGAGCTCGACGGCGTCGAGGCCCTGAAGAACGTCATCGTGATCGGCGCCTCAAACCGCGAGGACCTCATTGACCCCGCCATTCTCCGTCCCGGTCGGCTCGATGTGAAGATCAAGATTGAGCGCCCCGGTCCGGAAGCCTCCGAGCAGATCTTCGGCATTTACCTGGTCCCCGAGCTGCCGCTCGATCCCGAGGAGCTTGCCGCCCACGGTGGTGATGGCCAGGCCCTGGTCGAGACCATGATCAGGTCGACGGTGAGCCGGGTCTTCGAGCCAAGCGATGCCAATCGTTTTCTCGAAGTCACCTACGCCAACGGCGACAAAGAGCTCCTGTACTTCAAGGACTTCCTCTCCGGGGCCATGATCGAGAACATCGTGCGCCGAGCCAAGAAGGAAGCCATCAAGCGCGAGATCGCCCACGGCACCTCCGGCATCAAGTCCTCGGACTTGATTGACGCCATCATTCAGGAGTTCCGCGAGCACGAGGACCTCCCCAACACGACGAACCCGGACGACTGGGCTCGCATCTCGGGCAAGAAGGGCGAGCGAATCGTCTACGTCCGCACTCTCATCGAGGGCGACAAAGAAAACCGCACCATCGAAGCCACGACGACGGGCCAGTATCTGTAGGCGGAAGTCAACAGTCGACAGTTCACAGCCAGAAGGCCTCGGATGGGTTCTGACTGTGAACTGTGAACTGTCAACTGTGAACTCGGCCCTAGTCCCTCCGCGTGCCCGCCAAATGAGTAGCCGGCCAACTCTGCCCCCCGGGTACCCTGTAGCCCTCGCGACCCCTCCAGGCTGATATGAGCGCAATCCACAAAGTCATTGGCACCGAGACCGAATTCGGGATCTCGGTGCGGGGCGCCCCCGATTTCAACCCCGTGCTCGCATCATCGATCGTTGTGAACTCCTATGCCGGTTTGCGGGCCAAGATCCAGTGGTCGCACGAGGAGGAGTCCCCGGGACGCGACGCCCGCGGGTTCGGGCCGGAGGGCGGGATCCTGCCCGACATTGACGGTGGGCTCGTGAACGTGGTGCTCGGCAACGGGGCTCGCTTCTACGTCGACCATGCCCATCCCGAATACTCGGCACCCGAGGCGTACGACCCGCTCGAAGCCGCCCTCTACGACAAGGCCGGCGAGGTGGTTCTCGCCCGGGCGGCCACCGAGGCTCGTTCGCTGCTCGAAGGCGACCAGTCGCTCGTCGTCCACAAGAACAACTCGGACGGCAAAGGCAACTCGTACGGGAGCCACGAGAACTTCCTCCTGAACCGAGAGGTGCCATTTAGCGACGTCGTCGACTACTTCACCACCTTCCTCGTCACCCGCCAGGTGTTCACGGGGTCGGGCAAGCTCGGCTCGGAAAACGGACGGTCCCGGGTTCCATTCCAGCTGACCCAGCGGGCCGACTTCTTCGAGGAAGAGGTTGGCCTCGAAACCACCCTCAAGCGTCCGATCATCAACACCCGCGATGAGCCACACGGCGACCCCAAGAAGTACCGGCGCCTCCACGTGATCATCGGGGACGCCACCATGAGTGAGGTTCAGACTTTCATCAAGCTCGGTTCGGCCGCCCTTGTCCTCATGGCGATCGAGGAAGGCGTGATCCCCGAAACGCTCCGCCTCGCCAAACCGGTCGACTCGACCTGGCAGGTGAGCCATGATCTCGACATGAACCGGCCGCTCGAGCTGGCCGAAGGAGGCACGGCTACCGCCCTCGAGATGCAGGGGCGGTACCTCGAGTGGGCCACCAAGTACGCAGAGAATGCCGACCTCCCCGAGCCCTACGAGCAAGTTCTCCACGAGTGGGAGGCGGTGCTGGCCGACCTCGAGCGGGACCCTCTTTCCACTGCCGACCGTCTCGATTGGGCAGCCAAGTACCGGCTCCTCCTGGACTATCAGGAGCGAGATGGCCTGGCCTGGGACGATGCCAAGCTTCGCCTCCTGGCCCTTCAGTACCACGATGTCGACCCCGCCAAGGGCCTCTTCTACAAGCTCGAGGAGGCCGGACGAATTCGCAAACTGTTCACGGCGGCCGAGGTCGAGCACGCCGTCAACGAGCCGCCCACCCGCACGAGGGCCTACTTCCGGGGCAAGTCGGTCAGCAAGTACGGGGACTCCCTGGTGGCGGCCAACTGGGATTCGCTCGTGTTTGACGCCGGTGAAGAGACGCTCAAGCGGGTGCCTATGATGGAGCCGCTCCGTGGAACGAAGGAGCTGGTCTCGGATCTGTTGGACCGATCAGACGACGCGGCCAGCCTGTTGCGGGCACTAGGAGAGAACGATGAGTGATCGAGAGCAGAAGCGCACCGAGAAGCGCGAATCCACGACGGAGGAAACCGTCGAAGAGATTAAGGGCTCCGAAGCGGGTCAGGATGTTACCGAGCGGATCGACGATCTGCTCGACGAAATCGACTCGGTTCTCGAAGAGAATGCCGAGGAATTCGTGAAGAACTACGTACAGAAGGGCGGGGAGTGAGCCTCGACGTTCCCTCGGGGATTCCGTCCAATCAGCCCGCCCCGGACGCCAGCTTCCTGGAGCTGCTTCGGTCCCATGACCTCCAGCCCACCTGGGATTTCGGCTCGGCCGACGCCGGCGGCCTGAAAGCGCCCGAAGCCACCACCATCCTGGCGCTGCGCTATGTCGACGGGGTCGTCATGGTCGGTGACCGGCGGGCCACCGAGGGTCACACCATCGCCCACCGCCGCATGCAGAAGGTCTATCCAGCCGATGGTTTCTCGGCCGTGGCGATCGCCGGCACCGCCGGTCTCGCCATGGAAATGGTCAAGTTGTTCCAGACCGAGCTCGAGCACTACGAGAAGCTCGAGGGAACCCGGCTCAGCCTCGAGGGCAAGGCCAATCACCTGGCCCGCATGGTGCGCCAGCAACTGCCGATGGTTTTCCAGGGACTCGTCGTGGTGCCGTTGTTCTGCGGATATGACGAATCCGAGTCGGTCGGCCGCCTCTACACCTACGACGTGGTTGGCGGACGGTATGAAGAAGACGATTACGCCGCCTCCGGCTCCGGAGGCCGGGAAGCCAAGGCCTACCTGCGGTCTGTGTACCGCGAGGATCTGAGCGAAGAAGAAGCCCTCACCCAGGGCATCGCCGCCATCGCCGCCGCCGCCGAGCAGGACACCGCCACCGGTGGGCCCGACCTCCGCCGCGAGATCTACTCAACCGCGGTGGTTGTCAACCGCCAGGGGTATACCGAAATCGCCGAGGACCGGGTAGCTGCCCTGTCCCGTGACCTGGTGGGGGATTCCGAATGACGCTGCCGTATTACGTCCCGCCCGAGCAGCTGATGAAGGATCGGGCCGAGTTCGCCCAGAAGGGCATCGCCAAAGGCCGGTCGATCATTGCGGTTGAATACGCCGACGGGGTGCTGATGCTGGCCGAGAACTCGAGCCGGGCGCTCAACAAGATCGGTGAGATCTACGACCGGATGGCCTTCGCCGGCGTCGGCAAATACAACGAGTTCGAGGCCCTCCGGGTGGCCGGCATCCGCCACGCCGACCTCAAGGGATACTCGTACGGCCGGTCCGACGTGGCCGCCAAGAGCCTCGCAAACGCCTATTCGCAGACGCTGGCGGCGGTCTTCACCGAGAGCGTGAAGCCCTATGAGATCGAAATCCTCATCGTGGAGATCGGCGACGACGCCCCCGACACGAGTCTCTTTCGGGTCCGCTACGACGGCACCCTGGTCGACGAGGAGGGTTTTTGCGCCATCGGTGGCCAGGAGGACGACCTGACCTCCAACATGAAGGAGCGCTACGAGGCCGGGATGGATTTGCGGGCCGCCGTGCGGTTCGCGGCCGAGGCCTTCGAGGCCGTTGAGGAACGCCAGATCGGTTCGGACGGGTGGGAAGCCGCCGTTCTCGACCGCACCAACGGCCGCCGCATGTTCCGCCGCCTCGCCGCCGAAGAGATCACTGCCGCCCGCAGCTAGGGATCGAAGCTCGACCGTGGAGGTTCACGGCGGCTCTCCGTTGGATTCACACCGACCGGAACCCAAAGATCTACGGATTGCGGGCGATGGAGCTCACGATGGCGACGACGGCGATGACGATCAGAACCGCCCAGGCGGTATACCGAAACCAGCGAGGAGCGAATCGCCACAGGTTCTTGACCTGTGCATAGATTGCCGCCGCACCAAACAGCGCACCCGTGAGCAGACCGCCGACCGCCGCCGCGACTCCGAGGAAAGCCTCAGGCGCTGTCCCCTCCGCCGGGTCGGCGATCCACAGTGCGACCCCGGCGACCACGGAGACCCCAGCGGCCGCGGCTGCGGACGCAATGATGATCCAGAACCTACGCAGCTGGCGCTCGTCTGAAGCAGTCCTCGGCGTACTCATCATTCTCTCCCGGATGTCGAGGTCGTCAACCATCGAGCCCGAGGAGACAGTCTGGGTCTCATCGCCTCCGGCCACGGCGGTCTGAGCAGGTGTAGCCTGGCCAGAGCCAGGAGCACCCGGTTGCGACCGAACTCAACCCCCGGAGGAGTCCAACGATGCACGTGACAGGCACCGTCCCAATCGCAGCGCCGCCGGAAGAAGTATGGCCGTACCTGACCGAACCCACGAAGGTGATGGAGTGGTTCACGAACGTGAAGCGGTTCGACTGGGAAGACGATCCCGGACTCGACACTCCGTTCTACTGGGAAGAGGAAGCGAACGGCAAGATCTACAAGCTGCACTTCAAGACGACGGCATGGGAGCCGAACCGCGACTTCACGTTCGACATGACGTCGGGCGACTTCTTCAAGAGCTACCGGGGGCGCTGGACACTGACACCTACCGCCAACGGGTGCGAGTTTGGCTTTGAGGACCTCA
Source organism: uncultured Gammaproteobacteria bacterium (assembly GCA_964195905.1). Taxonomy (GTDB): domain Bacteria; phylum Actinomycetota; class Acidimicrobiia; order Spongiisociales; family SHLN01; genus SHLN01. The sequence goes on along the minus strand of CAXMQV010000136.1, from coordinate 19,420 downwards.
TCCAGTTTCCATGGGGACCTCTTGTCATGATCATCGGTGCGTTCGCTGCCCGTAGCTCTCGCAAGACGGGCGCGATCATCATGGCCGACCTCACACGGTTGGCGGAGAACAGCTAGCCAGCAGTCGAGCAGGAGCACCTGAGAGCGTTGGCGAAAGGGCGATCAGCCGCGCCATGAGGCTTCGAACTAGACCCGCTGGTGCTGGACGGCCGCCTCGCCGGCTCGCCACGAGTCGATGAGGTGATGGGTACGTTCCTCGCTCAGCCGGACCATGGATGCGTCGATGAGATCCACCCCAAACAGTGCCACTCCGCTTGATGGTGGCCCGTGAGGGAGCGATTCGACGAAACGGTCACGGATCACGTGATCGGTCACCTCAATGGCACGTCCATGCAGCTTGGTGTCACTTTGGGGCTCCGGCTGGTCAGTGGGACCACTATGGAGCGAGAATCGTGGATCTCGTAGCAGGTCGGCAGCCATGGTGGAGTCCGGTCGCAGCGCTAACCAAAGCTCGCCACCAGAGAAACTGGCCACGACCCCACTGATTCGCGGGAAGCCATCTGCGCGAAGCGTACCGAGCAGTGAGTACCGACTCTCGACCATTCGTCGCTGGATTGCCGCAGCAAGGTCGGGAGCGACACCGGCAAAGTTAGACCACGAGATCACCAGGCCATTATGCACCAACCCCTCACCCGACGGCCAACCCACCCCCTACGTCGGCAAGCCGCGCCGAGATATGTTTATGTGCGGCCGATTCACTCTGTCAGCGCCGTTGAAAGCGCACTGGATCCGGCAGATAGGCGCAAACATCGGTGACGACCGGTGGTCCACAATTGCTCGGAGAACCGCACGCCTACGTGCCGATATGTGTGGGCCACGAGGTGGTCTTGTCACCCTTAGGGCCGAGTCGTTCGTCTGTGTTGTTGAGGCGTTGATTCAGACGGAGGAGGCAATTATGGGTCAGCAAGCAGCAGGGAATGGTCGGTGGTGGGAGGCAGCGACAATGATCCTTGCCATCAACAGTGTTGTATTCGGGGTCTTGTTAGGAAGCGAATTCCTCTGGGCAGTCCTCGTCGGGTGGGTACCGGGCACTTTGATCCTGGTCGGTCTGAGACTCCGAAACGATCACCGGGCTGTGGCAACCGCGCTGATCACCGTTTCCAGCATCGCGGCGGCCGGTGCGTTCTGGATGGTCTACCCGGTTGTCCTCGCTTTGGTGGTCATCGTCGGTGGATTCTCGACTGGCATGCTCGGCCCTCGCCAAGCAGAACCGGCCCTCGCATAACTGACTAGGCCCTTGCTATCCGCACACAACACGTGCCGTTATGGGTGCATCGAAGGTGAGTCTTTGTCACCCGAATCCATCGGGTGTTCGTCTGTATGAGCAAAAGGTCTATTGAGCATCCGCCTCGTGCGGGCGCAGGAGGAGACTGCGATGGAAGATATGAAGCGGCATTGGATTAGTGGACTTGCGGTGGTACTCGGAGTGTTTCTGCTGTTCCTGGCCGTGGCGATAGCGTTCGAGAACGAACCTGAGTCGTCCGGGGCGGAGCAAGCCTTTGGAGTGATCACGATGGGTGTGGCAGCGCTTGCCCTTCTCGGTGGCCTTTGGTTCTTGCGCTCAGGTGGCCTGTCCACGCGGGTTTGCTTGGGCGCCATCGTTGTCGGTCTCGTGGGTGGCATTGTTTGGTTCTGGATGGTGATCCCCCCACTTGTGGCGCTCGTGGTGTTCTGGTTCGGGATCGTTAAGGGGGGCCTGGTCACCGAACTACGCCCCGCCCCAGGCACCTAGTCCAATCACTCAGGCTCAACGACTCCGTGACACTGGGCGTTCGAGGATGCACCCCGCCGGCACCAGAAGACTCCTGGTCGCAGCAGGGATAGCCGCGCTCATGGGCGCCGTCATGTGGGCGTACAAGGGCGTTGTGATCTTGGTCACTGGGGATCAACCCGACTATTGGTTTGAGTTGGCTCTTGTCTGGTTCGGTGTTTCGGTCTTTTTCCTGGCGTCTGCGTTGGGGCGCAATGTGAGGAGGTCTCGTCTGGTCACCATGTTGGGGTGGGTGTCAGCCATCGCCGGAGGTGTCGCTTCCCTGGCCTATTGGTTGGATGGGGACGATGAGGGCTTGTTCGGCCCGGCAGCCTTCGTGATGATGGTTTCGACAGTCGTCCTCTTGTTTCTGGTGGGCGGTGAAGTCCAGCAGAAGCGCCTCTTGGGCAAGTATGACTTCGGCCCGCGGTTGCTTGCCTGGCTGTACGTGGCTGCAATACCTGCTGGTGCGGTCTTGGCAGGGCTGTTCGGCGAGCGATATCTAGAAGTCGGGCTTCTTGTCGTAGTCGCCGGGTGGGCAATAGTGGCTCTGGGCGCCCTGCACGGTCCCAACCAATCTCACAACCTCGTCGAATGAGCCCCACTGCCCACTCAATATGTGCCGGCAAGTGCGGCTGTTCGTGAGCCATGTCACCCGCGACAGCCTGTTGTTCGTCTGCTTTGTGAGAGGTTGAGCGAAACCTGGAGGCGGTTATGGCAGCAGAGAGGTGGATGGCCCGGTGGTGGGAGGCGTCGGTAGTTCGGACTACCCGATCCCTGCATGGGGCTGTGGTTTCGGTCCTCGACCGTGCACCTTCCCTCCTGGTGCTGCTCGCTGGTTTCCTCACCGGAGGAGTATTGGGGATTGTGGCCCGAATCTGGATGAGGTTCATCACCACGGATCCAGAGTTCGGCTGGGCAGGAACCCTCATCATCGTTATCGGGTTTGGAGTGATGTTTCTCGGTCAGGCTGGTGTGTATTCCGCCAGGAGGAGCCAAGTGCGGCCGTCTGGCTTCGTGGCGTTACGGGTTCTGGGAATCGTCACTCTCGTTCCCTTGGCCACGGGTGCTGGGGCATTTGCGTTTCCGGTCATCGTGTTTGCGCCATTAGCGATCATTCGGACTGGGTGGAATCGATGGTTGAGAGTGTTGCTGGGGGTGCTTGCCTTGCTTCCCGGCGTTTTCGTAGCGTTCACGTTGTTCTCTGACTTGAGTGTGATACGAGCCACGATCGGTTTGGTTTGGTTCGCTCTCATATATGGGGTTCTCGTGTGGGCCGCCTCTTTTTCGTTCGCCTCACGGGACGATCCACGCTTCACACATGTGGTCCGCGACCCACGGAGACAGGAAGGCGGGCCCAGACCAGTGCGCACATGACCGGCAATCTCGGATCACTGCCATTACGTGGAAATGCTCGACGCCAGCAAGCGCATAACGACACCCCGTGACACCGCCACTCGCGCCCTTTGGCAGCACTAGATCCGGCAATCTCTAGCGGGTAGCCAGAGACCCTCCCACTCATGCAGTCTCCACGCGTTGTCAACTCGCGCCACCAGCTCTCCGACACCGCGAGTTGGTGGACCATTACGCCCGATCCAGCTACTCCGGGCGTGACCAATCTCCTAAACGATGGTTACCCGGGTCGCTGTGTGTAGGTCGAATGGCCCTGGCGATAGAGGCGGTGGGTGGCCCACGATGCCAGTTACCGACGCGCGCAAAGGAGCCCGATGTCTGACAAACGCAAACAGAAGGCGTGGCTGCCCCCACGATGGTTTGTTCGACTGGCCTGGTACACGCACCGCGGTATCTACCGCGCCACGGGCGGCCGAGTCGGGCTATGGCGGCCGAAGGCGGCCAACAGCTGGGGGACGGCGCGCCTTACAACCACCGGTCGCCGCACCGGCCAGGAGCGGGCCGTGATGGTCGGCTATTTCGAAGATGGTCCGAATCTGGTGACCATGGCGATGAACGGCTGGGCTGAGAGCGAGCCTGCCTGGTGGCTCAACCTTCAGGCGAATCCGGAAGCCACCGTCGATCTCACCGATGGCCCGCGCAGGGTCAAGGGACGAGCTGCCGAGGGGGAGGAGCGAGCCAGACTTTGGGATCGATGGCGCCAGATCGACAAGAAGCTCGACTCGTTTGCGGCCCGCCGACCCGGCGAGACGGCAGTTGTGATTCTGGAGCCTCTGGCTGACTGATCTCCGCCGGATACCGGATGCCGGATACCGGATACCGGATGCCGGATGACCGGGGAGCTAGAGGCTCCCGATGAGCCGCTCTACCCGATCGTCGATCGCCTTGAAGGGGTCCTTGCACAGGACGGTGCGCTGGGCCTGGTCGTTCAGTTTGAGGTGGACCCAATCGACGGTGAAGTCCCGCTTCTTGGCCTTGGCCGCTTTGATGAACTCGCCGCGGAGGCGGGCCCTGGTGGTCTGGGGTGGGAGGCTGATGGCTTCGGTAATGGCGTCGTCGGTGACCACGCGGTCCATTAGGCCCTTTCGTTCCAACAGGTAGTAGAGGCCCCGCTGGCGGTTGACGTCGTGATAGGCGAGGTCGAGGAGAGCCAGCTTGCCCGATCCGAGCTGAAGATTGTGCTTGGCCTTGTACCGGTCGACGATGTGGTACTTGGCGACCCAGTCGACTTCGCTGTTCAAGCTGAGCGGATCCTTCTCGATGCCGGTCAGCAAGTGCTCCCACATCTCGACGGCCTTCTGAACCTGGGCCGGGAAGCCAGAGAGGCGGCCATAGCGGACCGCCCGCTCCAGGTACTCCCATTGAATGTCGAGAGCGGAGAGCTCCCGTCCGTTGACCAGTCGCACCTTCCGCGTGCAGGTGATGTCGTGGCTGATCTCCCGGATGGCCCTGATCGGGTTCTCGAGGGTGAGGTCCCGGAACACCACCTCGTCCTCGATCATCTGGAGCAGCGCGGCGGCAGTTCCCACCTTCGCATAGTTGGCGTACTCAGACATGTTGGAGTCGCCGGCAATGACGTGGAGCCGCCGGAACCGCTCGGCGTCGGCGTGGGGCTCGTCCCGCGTGTTGATGATGGGTCGGCTCCGGGTGGTAGCCGACGAGACCCCTTCCCAGATGTGCTCGGCGCGCTGGGCGATGCAATAGACGGTGCCGCGGGCGGTCTGGAGCAGTTTGCCGGCCCCGGAGAAGATTTGCCGCGACACGAAGAACGGAATGAGCGTGTCGATTGTCCGCTGGAAGTCATTGTGGCGACCGACGAGGTAGTTCTCGTGGCAGCCGTATGAGTTGCCTGCCGAGTCGGTGTTGTTCTTGAACAGGTAGATGTCGCCCCGGATGCCTTCTTCCTCGAGGCGGCCCTCGGCCGACTGCACGAGGCCCTCGAGCACCCGCTCTCCGGCCTTGTCATGTGCCACGAGGTCATAGAGGCTGTCGCACTCGGGAGTGGCGTACTCGGGGTGGCTTCCGACGTCGAGGTAGAGGCGGGCGCCGTTCTCCAGGAAGACATTGGAGGATCGGCCCCAGCTGACGACCCGGCGAAACAAGTAGCGGGCCACCTCGTCGGGGGAAAGGCGCCGCTGGCCACGCAACGTGCACGTCACGCCGTACTCGTTTTCCAATCCGAAAATGCGGCGGTCCATGCCGGTCAGCGTAGCCGGGAAGCCAGGAACCGAACCCCTTGCGCGGTCATCGTTTGGGGCATCTCGGTAGGATCCCTCAACGAGGTGGATCGTGGAATGTCCGGCATGTAGGTCTTTGAACGACACCAGCGCCAAGTTCTGCAGTGAATGCGGGACGAAGCTGGCTCACGTCTGTCCGAATGGCCACGAGGTCGCGATCGGTGCCAAATTCTGTCCGGAGTGTGGATCCGCCGTGGCCGCCGACGGACAGGAGCAGTCTTCCGTTCCTTCCGGGCCTGCAGTGTCGCAAGCCCCCGTGAAAGCGGAGCGCCGCCTCGTAACTGTGCTGTTCGCTGACCTCGTCGGCTTCACTCCGTACTCCGAATCCCGCGACCCGGAGGAGGTCCGGGCAATGCTCACGGGGTACTTCGATCGAGCAAGCGCGATTCTGGAGCGCTTCGGAGGGAGCGTCGACAAGTTCATTGGCGATGCCGTGATGGCGGTGTGGGGCGCCGTCGCCGCCCACGAGGACGATGCTGAGCGGGCGGTCAGAGCCGGCCTCGAGCTTGTCGACATGATCGATGACCTGGGAAGTGAGATCGGTGTTCCCGAGCTGGCGCTTCGGGCAGGGGTTCTGACCGGCGAGGCCTCGGTCGGTCCGGGGGGCAATGAAAAGGGCCTCGTCGTCGGCGATCTCGTGAACACCGCCTCGCGACTTCAATCGATCGCCGAGCCGGGAACTGTCGCTATCGGCGAATCGACGTTCCGTATCGTGGAGAATTCCATTGCCTGTGAACCGCTCGGGGACCAGGAAATGAAGGGCAAGAGCTCTCCGGTCCTGGCCTACCGGGCAATCCGGGTCATCTCCGAGCGGGGTGGGCGAGGCAAGGCAGCCGGGCTGGAGGCGCCCTTTGTGGGGCGGGAGGACGAGCTACGCCTCCTCAAGGACCAGCTGCACGCCACCGGCCGGGACAATCGGGCCCGTCTCGTTTCGATCGTGGGCGAAGGTGGGATCGGCAAGAGCCGGTTGGCAGCCGAGTTGCTCAGATACATCGACGGCCTCGCCGAGGATGTCTTCTGGCATCAGGGGCGGTCGCCCTCCTACGGCGATGGTGTGACGTTCTGGGCACTCGGCGAGATGGTGCGGCGGCGGGCCGGGATTGTCGAGGGCGAACAGACCCACAAGGCTCGCATCAAACTTCGAACTGCGGTGGCCGAATTCGCCCCCGACCCGGAAGAGCAGAAGTGGATCGAACCACGGCTCGCCGGACTGCTCGGCCTCGATGAGATGCCGGCCGGCGATCGCACTGAACTCTTCGCGGCGATGCGGACTTTCTTCCAGCGTATCGCCGACAGGGGAACCACCGTGCTTGTGTTCGAAGACCTCCATTGGGGTGATGCCGGGCTGCTGGATTTCGTTGAGGAACTCGTCGATCGTTCCCGCAGCCATCCGATCTTCATACTCACCCTGGCCCGGCCCGACCTCCTCCAGGCGCGGGCCGGGTGGGGCTCGGGCCGCCAGAGCCTGCTCTCGATGCATCTTCCGCCCCTCCCGGAGCACTCGATGCGAGAGCTGGTGGTCGGCCTGGCGCCCGGTCTGCCCGACGATGCGGTCGGCCTCATCGCCTCGAGATCGGCGGGCATGCCGCTCTACGCAGTCGAATTCGTGCGGATGCTTCTCGCCGGCGGGGATCTCGTACGAGAGGGCGAGGAATTCCGCCTGGTAGGCGACGTCGGCGGCCTGGCCGTTCCCGAATCCCTGCAGGCCGTCATCGGCGCCCGCCTCGATCGACTCGATGCGGCCGACCGCCAACTGGCCCAGGATGGGGCCGTCCTCGGCCAGACGTTCACAGTGGACGGATTGGCCGTGCTCCGGGGTGAGGATTCAACGGTGCTCGAGGAGCGCCTGCGAGATCTCGTCCGTCGGGAGCTTCTCGAAGTCGAGTCGGATCCGAAATCACCCGAGCGCGGCCAGTACAAGTTCGTGCAGGGACTGATCCGTGAAGTCGCCTACAACCGGCTCACGCGGGAGGAGCGTCGGGACCGGCACGTGAAGGTTGCCGAGTACTACGAGCAATTTGAGGATGTCGAGATGGCCGGGATCGTTGCCAGCCACTACGTCGACGCCTATCGGGCGAGTCCGGCAGGGTCGGAGGCTGAGGGCCTGGCCGAGCGAGCCCGACACTCGCTGCGCGATGCCGCCGCCCGGGCAGCAGATCTTCAATCGCATGAGCAGGCCCTGGCGTTGTGCAAGCTGGCGCTCGATATAACCGAAGAAGCCGCCGACCAGGCAGAGCTATGGCTGAGAGCAGCCGAGTCGGCGAACCTGGCGCTGCTGGAGGAGGATGAAGCCGTCGAGTACGCCCGGCAGGCCCTCGACTACTACCAGAGCAGCGAGAACCCTGATGGGGTGGTCCGGGCGGCCACCTTGCTGGCTCACATCTTCAATGACCATTCACGATCCGACGAGGCCCCGCCGGTGCTCGATGAGGTGTTCGAGGCACAGTCGAGCATCGAGACGCCCGAGCAGGTAGCCCTGGGAGCTGAGCTGGCTCGCAGCTACATGCTGGTTGGCGAGCTTCAAAGGGCCGTCGACATTGCCGATCAGGTGCTGCTTCCCGCCGAACAGTTGGAGTTGATACCGGAGGTGGTCGACTCGCTGATCACCCGGGCCACCGCCATCGGCGGTCTCGGTCGACCCAAAGAGGGAGTGGCCCTCCTCCAGGGGGCGATCCGATTGTCGGAGGACTACGACCTTCCGCACGCCACCATGCGGGCCCTAAACAATCTCGCGTTCGTGGCCGGAGCCGACGATGCCCATGCCCAGGAAGCCGCCGATGCTCAGCTCTTCGAACACGCCAAGCGTGTTGGTGATACCGCCCGGATTCTTAGCGGAATTTCGGATGAAGCGCTGGCACGGGCCACCCGTGGCGATATCGCCGGTGCCGCCCAGATGCTCGAGGATGTCGATGTAACAGCGCTCACGGGCCAATGGCCCTCACTGTTCGGGTTTTGGCTCAACTTTACCCGCGGCCTTCAGACCGGTGAGACCGACTACTGGGAGGAGGCCGAGCGCCATCTTTCGTTCTGGGAGGATTCGACCGATCCGCAGGTCATTGGACTGCTGGCGGGATTCCGCACCTGGGTTCGGGTCTATCAGGGTGACTATCAGGGGACGTTGGGAGCCGCTGCCGAAAGTGATTGGGATCCGCTGTTCCCGTTCCGCATCCACGGGGCCCTGCATGCGGCCGCCTGGCTCGGTGATGCCCAAGCCCTTGCCGGGGTAGCGGCGCAACTGCGAGAACATCGAGGACGCGGACGACGCGTCAAGGGCCTGAGGCTCTTTGCCGAGGCCGCCCAAGCATCCCTCGCGGGCGAAGGGGAAGACGCCGCTCGACTCTTCGGCGATGCAACCGCCCTGTGGGAGCAGACCGCCACCGGGCTGGAACTGGCTGTGCTGCAAGCAACGTTCGCCAAGATGGTCGGTCAGGAGCATCCCGCCGCCCTCGCGGCGGCTACGTCTGCGTATCAGTGGGTCAGCGAAAGTGGGAGCGCGCTGCTCCTTGATCTCTTGAGAGAAGGGTTTCCCGCAAGGCCGGCCGCCGAGGTCGCCAGCGGATAAGCGACCACCATCAACGGATCGACGAGATCTCCGGGCCCGAGACACCTCTTCCATCGGGGCCGGTGGCCTGATATGCCTTCCGGATGCAAACGATCCATCTATCCGAGCCGTGGCGGGTCCATAATCCCAGGGTGAGCAAGGTCATCGAACGCATACTCAACCTGCTGGCGTTCCTCCTGACGGTGGGGCGGCCGGTCTCGGCTGAGGAGATTCGCTTCACCGTCGCCGGCTACGAGCAGGACGAGGACGAGGCGTTTCGTCGCATGTTCGAACGGGACAAGGAGTTGCTCCGGCAACTCGGGATCTCGCTGGAGCTCCAGGCGACCGACGCCTACGAGGTCGAGTACGGCTACGTGGTCCCCGAAGGGGGCTACGAACTGCCGGACCCCGGACTCACCGACGAAGAACGGGCGGCGCTGTGGTTGGCGGCCCAGGCGGTCCGCCTCGGCGGCCAACCCTCGGGACCGGAAGCCATCTTCAAGCTGGGGGGAGTCCCCGGCGCTATCGGTGGTGAGCCGCTCTCCGCCGATCTCGGAGAGGAGGTTGGCCTGCTCGGAGACCTGTTCACCGCCGTGGTCGAACACCGCATCGCTGAGTTCACCTATCGCGAGAAAGCACGAGCCTTCAAGGCATACGGACTGGTCCATCGGCGCGGGCACTGGTACCTGGTTGGAGCCCTCCTGAGTGGCGATATCCGGGCGTTCCGGGTCGACCGCATCACCGAACTCTCGCTCCGTGACGCCACCGGCGCTTTCGAGCGTCCGGCCGACTTCGATGTGAACCGCTCCATCCCCGACGCCCCCTGGGAGGCGGGACCCGAGGAGATGACCGCTGAGGTGGTTTTCGATCCCGAGGTCGCCTGGTGGGCCCGCCGGGAAATGGGCGCAAACGCCGAGATCAGCGAGGAAGCCGACGGGGCGATCCGGGCCACCATGCCGGTCGCTCACCCGGAGGCATTCATTGGTTGGCTGCTCGGTTTCGTCGATCAGGCCGAATGCATCTCACCACCCGAGCTTCGCCAACGCCTCCTCGACCGGGTGGGCGGCGCCTCATGACGTCGGCCAAGACCGCCAAACGGCTCACCCGGATCCTCTCGATGCTTCCCTATGTGATTGCCAATCCAGGCGTGAGCGTCGGTGATCTTTCCGAGCGCTTCGGTTACCGGCGCCAGGAGCTCATCGACGACCTCAATCTCGTTTTCCTGACCGGACTGCCCGGCTACGGGCCCGGCGACCTGATCGATGCCACCGTCGAGGACGACGAGGTCTATGTCGACACTGCCGACTACTTCGCCCGGCCTCTGCGACTGACACCCCCCGAGGCGCTGGCGCTGCTTGCCTCCGGCATGGCGCTGACGTCGGCGGGACAGGGTCCGCCCGCTCTCGAGAGCGCCATCTCCAAGCTGAGCAAGGTGGTTGCGCCCGAAGCCGAAGGTGGCCTCGTCGTCGACCTGAAAGAGCCAGAGTTCGTGGGACTGCTCCGCGATGCGGTTGAAGGCGGACTGGTTGTGGCGCTCACCTACACGGCGTTGGGGAGCGGCAAGACGACCGAGCGCTCGGTTGAGCCGTGGTCGGTGTTCTCAGCAAACGGCAACTGGTACCTGTCGGCGTTCTGCCGAACCGCCGACGCCGAACGGGTCTTCCGGGTTGATCGCATTCGGGAGGCAGCTGCGACCGACGAGGCGTTCACTCCGCCCGAAGCGGCTCCGCCCCCTGAGGTGCGGTACACCCCGGGCGAAGAGGATGTTCGCACGGTCATCGGCCTTGGCCCGGCCGCCCAATGGGTGGCCGAGTACTACCCGGTCGAGGACCTCGGCAACGGCAAGATCCGCTTCTCCTCCGGCGATCCGGCGGTGGCTGCCCGGCTCCTGCTGCGGCTTGGTGAGGACGCCGAGTTGATCGAAGGCAGCGAGGTGGCCGAGCTCCTGTCCGACTACCGCCAGCGCATCCGGGTCCGATACGCAGGGACTAGCCCATCGGGACTATCGGGTAAATAGCCCTTAAAGGTGCTTCAGGTGGGTCCGATATCTCATTCGAACGTCGAACAGGATATGAACACCGTGACCACCATCAAGACCACATGCTCAGCCTGCGGAGATGTGGAGCTGGCAGCAGAGGACCTTCTTCTGGAGCTGACTCCCCTTGACGCAACGGGCCGTTACAGCTTCGACTGCCCCTTCTGTGAGATCAATCAGTTCCGGCCCGCCAATGAGCGTGTCGTGGCCATCCTGCTGGCGATCGGTGTTTCCTACATCGTGGGCGAGGAAGTCGTCTCCGAGGCAGAAATCGAGGACTTCGTTGAGTCGCTCGACGACTGGCTCCAGGACATCACCGCCGCCTAACCAATAGTTCCCTCGCAAAGCCGCCCTTCCTCCGGGGCGGCTTCTGCGCGCGACGACCTAGCATTCCCCTGTGTTTGGGATCCAGACCTCAGAACTCATCGTCATCGCGCTCATCGCCATCCTCCTGTTCGGCCCGGAGCGGGTTCCCGAATTCTTCCATCGCGCCGGCCAGCTCATGTCGAAAGTCCAGCGCAGCGCCGACGATTTGTGGACGTCGCTCCAGACCGAGATGAATCAGGCCACCAAGCCACTCGAGGACCTTGGCAAAGACCTCCAGGCGATGGGAGACCAGCTGAAGAGGCCACTCACACCACCTCCGACAGACGGCGACACCACAGCCAGCACCGAGGAAGTCACAGCCGAAGCCGAAGCCGAAGCCGAAACCGAAGCCGAAGCCGAAACCGAAGCGGAAGCAGCGGCCGGAGCCGAAGCCGATGCCGAAGCCACCGACGAGCCGGTCGAATGAGCACCGGCGGTCAGATGCCGATCCTCGAGCATCTCCACGAGTTGCGTCGACGGATGTTCATCGCCGCCCTCGCCATCGTCGTGGGGGCAGTGATCGGCTTCATCTTTCGAAACTGGCTGCTTGATCTGATCGTCGACCCGTACGAGAAGGCCACCGGACAGACCGGCCTGGCCTTCTTTGAGGTGGGCGAGGCCTTCTCGGTTTCGATGAAGGTGGCCCTCTTCGGCGGCGTGGTCCTGGCGGCTCCCGTGTGGCTGTATGAGATCTGGGCATTTGTGACCCCGGCCCTCTCGAAGCGGGAGAAGCGGTGGGTCATCCCCATCATCCTCAGCCTCGTGATCCTGTTCATCGGCGGCGTCACTTTCGCCTACTGGACGATGGAACGGGCGCTCGACTGGCTGCTCGGGTTCGGTGGCGATCGGCTGACTCCGGTCATCGGCGTCAACCGCTACCTCAACTTCGCCTTCCGATACTTGCTGGTGTTCGGGGTGGCGTTCCTGTTCCCCGTCTTCGTGTTCACCGCCGGAGCGGTCGGGGCCGTCAGTTCGAAGCAGCTGAAGAAGGGGCGGCGTTGGGCAGTCCTCATCATCGTGACCGTCGGCGCCATCCTCACGCCGACCGGTGACCCGCTCACGCTCATCCTGTTGTCGACGCCCCTCTACCTGCTGTACGAGGCAACGATCTGGCTCGTTCGTTTCGCCCTCAAGAAGTGACCACTCGATCAGAGGCGATTGCCGACTTCGTCGACCGGCTTCCCTTCCCGCCCGATCGTTTCCAGACCGACGCCTTCGACATCATCGGCCGCGGCGAATCGGTCATCGTGACCGCCCCGACTTCGGCCGGCAAAACCCTGGTGGCCGAAGCCGCCGTGGCGGCTGCCCTCGCCACCAACCGGCGCGCCTTCTACACGACCCCCATCAAGGCGCTCTCAAATCAGAAGTTCTCCGACCTGGCTCGCCAGTACGGCGACGACCAGGTCGGCCTTCTGACGGGCGACAACTCGATCAATCACGATGCTCCCGTCATCGTCATGACCACCGAAGTCCTCCGCAACATGATCTACACGGACCGTCAGGACCTGTCCGAGGTGGGTGTCGTCATTCTCGACGAGGTCCACTACCTGCAAGACCCGTCGCGGGGCCCGGTGTGGGAAGAGATCATCATCCACCTGCCTCTCGATATCTCGATCGTGGGACTGTCGGCGACCGTGGCCAATGCCAGAGAATTCACCGATTGGGTCGACAGCCGGCGGGGCAACGCCCATCTGGTCCTGGAACGCAAACGTCCGGTGCCGCTCAGCGGGCAATACTTCATCTTTGACAAGAACAATGGGCACCGTCTGCTGCCCATCTTCAAACAGCGCGACGGCCGCCAGACGCCAAATGCTCAGATCGTCAAGCTGCTCCGCCAGGACGGGGGGCGCCATCGTCGATTTCACACCCCCCGGCGGTCAGAGACGGTCGAGGAGCTTGCCAAACGCGATCTCCTCCCTGCCATCTACTTCGTGTTTTCTCGCATGGGGTGCGAAGCGGCGGCCCAACAGGTGGCAGGATCGGTCCGTCTGACTACCCCGGCCGAAGCCGAAGAGATCCGGCGTCGGGCCGAAGCGGGCACCGCTCACCTTGGTGATGCCGACCTGGCCATGCTCGGCTACTCCAGCTGGCTGGCCAATCTGGAGCGGGGGGTGGCCCCTCACCACGCCGGGATGGTACCGGCCTTCAAGGAAACGGTTGAGGACCTGTTTGCCGATGGGCTCGTCCGGGTCGTGTTCGCCACCGAGACCCTGGCGCTCGGAATCAACATGCCGGCCCGGTCGGTCGTCATCGAGAATCTCTCCAAATTCAACGGCGAGACCCACGAGCTGCTGCAACCGGGCGACTACACCCAGCTGACCGGTCGGGCCGGTCGGCGCGGTATCGACGAAGAAGGCGTGGCGGTGGTGCTGCATTCTCCGTACGTGCCGTTCGAGCGGGTGGTCGCCATCGCCGGGGCCGGCAGTCATCCACTCCGGTCGAGTTTTCGCCCCACCTACAACATGGCGGTCAACCTCATCGCCAACTACCCGCGCCACCAGGCCGAGGAGCTCCTCAGAGCCTCGTTCGCCCAGTTCCAGCGATCCGCCGAGACCGGCTCGATCAAGACCGGGCTCGAGAAGAAGCACGCCGCCCTCACCGAGTACCGGGCCAAAGCCGAGTGCGAGCACGGCGATGTCTATGCCTTCCTGGACGGTCTGGAAGCGGCCGGAAGCAAGCTTCCCTCCACTCGCGACGTGATGCGCCGATTCGTGGGTGAAACCAACCCCGGCGACGTCCTGGAGGTGCCGGGACGCCGCGGACCGGAGGTCTTCGTCATGCTGGCCCGGGGCAGAACCCAACAACCCAAGCTGCAGTTGTTGTCCGAATTCGGACGGATCAAGCGCCTCAGAGCCGAGGATCTGCCGCTCGGAACCGCTCGGCTCGGGCGGATCGAGCTCCCTAAACCGTTCCGGCCCAATGAGGTCGGTTTCCGGGATCGTGCCCTGGCAGCCCTCAAGGCGGCGCCGCTGGGGGGTCAACGGGTGACAGCGCAGGCAGCGGTCGACGACCCGCTGGCGGCCTGTCCCGATCTCCACGATCACGTGCGCTGGGCCAAGCGCGCCCGCAAGCTCGAAAAGGACTTGCGGCGCCAGGAGCGGCGTCTCGAACGCCTCGAGGGTGACCTCGTTCGGGAGCTGGAGGCAACCCTCAATCTTCTCGGGGATTGGGGTTGCATCGATGGGTGGGCGCTGACCGAGAAGGGCCGCCGATTGCGGACCATCTACAGCCAGCTCGATCTCCTCGTCACCGAAGCCGCCTCGGACGGGTTGCTCGACGATCTTTCGGCGGCGGACTTCGTGGCGCTGGTCTCGGTGTTCGTCTTCGAGCCGAGAGGGGATTCTGAATCCGGCGAGTGGCCTGAGGGGCCGATTGGTGACCGGGGCCGGCAGATACTCGAATTGTGGAAGCAGCTCGTGAGGGCCGAGCGAGCGGCCAAGCTAACTGAAACCCGACAACCCGAGTGGGGGTTCGCCACCATCGCCCACGGGTGGGCGAGCGGGCTGACGTTGGAAGAGATTTTCGGAGACGACCAGCTGGCGGCCGGCGACTTCGTGCGGACGGTGCGCCAACTGCTCGACCTCATTCGCCAGCTGCGCGACACGTTTCCGAGCCTGTCGGCGGTGGCCGCCGATGCCGTCGGGCTCATCGACCATGGTGTAGTTTCCGCAGGTGGAATCGCCTGATTGGTTTGTCGTCGTCAATCCGACCGCCGGCCGCGGGACGGACCTGGTGGTCCGGACGGAGAACGCGCTGGCACAACACTCCATCGCGGCCACGGTCGTCCCCTCGGCCAGCGCCGACGACGTTGCCCGGCTCATCGACGAGGCGGTTGCTTCTGGCCGGAGGCGTTTCGTGGCGGTGGGGGGAGACGGCACCGTCAACCTGGTCGCCAACGCCCTGCTCGCTCATGAGTGGGCCGTACCACCCAAGCTGGGGATCCTCCCGGCCGGAACCGGGTGTGACTTCGTTCGAGTGTTCGGCATCCCTCAGGACGTCGAAAGCGCCGCTCGCCACCTCGGCGGGGACGAGACGTACCGGTCCGACGCCGCCGTCCTCGAGGGGGAGTGGGGCCGCCGCCACTTCATGAACATTGCCCAGGCCGGTATCGGCGCCGCCTCCGCCACCACTGCCGACAAGCTGGCGTGGCTGGGCGGTCTCCGATACCAAACCGCCTTCTGGCTCAATCTCCCCCGCTTCCCGCGTACGGAGGTGAAGGTTCGAGTCGGCAAGCGCACGTATGAGGGTGATGCGATCAGCGTCATATTCGCCAACGGCCAATTCTTTGGCAACGGCATGAACGTGGCTCCCAAGGCGACGCTCACGAGTGGCCAGATCGACGGCCAGGTCATCACCGCCCGCAAGCGACAGGCACCGCTCCTGATGCGCAAGGCTGCCCGGGGCCTCCACCTGGGCCACAAGGAGGTCCACCGCATGCGGGGGACCGAATTCGAGATAGAGACTAAGGACCCTTGGCCCATCGAAGCAGATGGGGAATACCTTGGGCTGACTCCGGTGCGTGGCCGCATGCTGCCGGGGGCCATCGATATCAAGATCTAGCAACCGGAATCCCGCTCAAAGAGCGGCCGGACGCTCCGAAACAGAGGGAACAGAATCCCAGCCGGCTGTGTATATACTCCCGGCTCAATTCCTGGAGGACCTGAGGGGAATGGCACGCAAGAAGGCGACCGGCACAATCGAAGTTGAAGTCGTCGAGGAAATCGACGACGCCGACGAGGTTGAGGAACTCGAGGAGACCGCCGAGGTCCCAGACGTCCTCGAATCGCTCGACGACGACGACGACGACGACGATGACGATGACGATGACGATCTCGATGACGGGGCCGAAGAAGCAGACCCGGCCGCCCTTGATGAGCTCGAAGCCGCCGAGCTCGCGATGCTGACCCCCGATGAAGCCGCCGAGGTCATCCGGGTAGACGAAGCCGCCGAAGTCGCCTCGCTCCGCAAGGCCGAGTTGGCGCTCGATACCGAAGCCGACAGTGTGGCGGCCGGAGAATTTGTGTGTTCGTCCTGCTTCCTCGTGAAGAAGAACACCCAGTTGGCCAATAAGCGCAAGCAGATCTGCAACGATTGTGCGGCCTAGGGTCGCGGTAGTCATACCCACCTACAACGAAGCCGAGAACCTCAACTCCATCGCCCGGGCAGTGCGCGCTCACGGATATCACCTAGTGGTTGTTGACGACGACTCGCCGGATGGGACCGGACGGCTGGCGGACCAACTGGCCACCGAGGATGCCGGGATCACCGTGGTGCACCGTCCCGCCAAGCTGGGGCTCGGTCCCGCCTACGCCGACGGTTTCGCGACCGCGCTCGACACTGACGTCGAGATTGTCTGTCAGATGGATGCCGATTTCAGCCATGATCCGGCCGCACTCCCCACTCTGGTCGCCACCGTCGAAGGTGGGGCCGACGTCGCCATCGGAAGCCGATATGTTCCCGGCGGGTCGGTGCCGGGGTGGCCGCTCCACCGGCGGCTCTTGTCACGGTGGGGGAACGGGTACGCCCGTCTTCTGCTCGGCACCACTATCCAGGACATGACCAGCGGGTTCCGAGCGTATCGCTCCGGAGTGTTGCGCACCCTCCAACCGGCTACCTGTGAAGCCTCCGGCTACGGGTTCCAGGTCGAGATGGCCCGCCGTTGTCATGACCGCGGCCTGTCGGTGGTCGAGGTCCCGATCACGTTTCGTGACCGCGAACGGGGGGAATCGAAGATGCACTGGCGCATCGCCCTCGAAGCGATGCGGCTGGTTACCGTCTGGGGCATTCGCCGAAAGGTGGCACGATGACGCCGCTCGAGATAGCCGCCCGGCCTGCCATCCCCTCCGACCTCCCCGATCTGCTCCGCATGTACCGCCTGCTGGAAGCCGAGATGGAAGCCCTGCGGGGACTGTGGAAGGAGGCCGACGGCCTCCCCGAACCGGTCGAGGATGCTCTGGCCGGGGCCGTGACCGATCCAGAGACATTCGTATACATCGGAACCGCCGACGCAGTGCCGTTCGGCTTCATCCTCGGATATTCGGCGCCGTTGCTGCCCCAGGCGGGCGGCAACCGGATGGCCACCATCAAGCTCGTGTTCGTCGAAGAGGAAGCCCGCGGGGTCGGCGTCGGTGAGGCATTGCGCGACACGCTGGTGGCTCAGCTCCGCCAGGATGGTCACCGCTGGTTCGACGCCCACGTGCTCCCGGGTCATCGCCTCGCCAAGAACTTCTTCGAGGCAGGCGGCTTCTCAGCCCGATTCATCATCATGAACCACGAGGATGACTGACCGCGTCACCGTGGCGGTCGGCGCCGTGATCGTCGAAGACGGAAGCCTGCTGCTCGTTCAACGGGCCAATGATCCGGGTGCTGGTCGGTGGGCCGTTCCCGGCGGGCGGGTTGAGCCGGGCGAAACTCTGGCGGAGGCCATGGTGCGCGAGGTGCGAGAGGAGACCGGTCTGGAGGTGGCGGTGGGCGACATCGCCTGGGTGGGTGACTCAATTGGGCCCGGAGACCCGCCCGCCTGGCACTTCGCCATCATCGACTTCTGGGCAACCCCGTCCGGCGGAAGCGTTGTTGCCGGTGGCGACGCCGCCCGGGCCGAGTGGGTACCCATCGAGGAGCTGCCTACCTGGCCTATCGTGGACACCATGGTCGATCTCGTCGAAACCTTGTTTCCGTCCGGAGGCTCATCGTGAGAGCGGCCGCCGTCGAGCTGCTGGTGGCGCTCATCCAGAACGGGTGTGTCAACGACGGAACCCCCGACAGCGGCGGCGAGTACCGGTCGGTAGAGACACTCCAGGAGTTCTTCGGTCAATCCGGCCGGGTCTTCGAACCGCATCCCGGGCGCCAGTCGGTTGTCTATCGGGTGCCGGGAAGAGTTCCGGGTGCTCCCTCGCTCATGCTGATGGGCCATACCGATGTGGTGCCTGCTTCCCGCCACGGCTGGGACCATGATCCGTTCGAAGGCCTCATCGACGACGGCTTCGTCTGGGGCCGGGGCGCCGTCGACATGCTCAACGTGACCGCCGCCATGGCCGCCGCCTTCCGCCCCTACCTGACAGGCGAGCTGGATCCGTTGCCCGGTGACCTCATCTACCTGGGGGTGGCCGACGAGGAGGCGGGCGGCAAGTTTGGAGCCGAGTGGCTGGTCGAGAACCATTGGGATGTCGTGGCGTGTGACTATCAGCTCACCGAGGTCGCCTATCCACCCATCGCCACTCCGGACGGTCTCGCCTATCCGGTCAGCGTGGCGGAGAAGGGGCCCTATTGGCGCAAGCTCATCGCCCGCGGCGTGCCCGGTCACGGGAGCCAGCCATACGGACGGGAGAATGCCGTCATCGATCTCGGTATAGCGATTGCCCGGCTGGCGGAGGCTCCGACGCCGGTCATCATCACCGAGGAGTGGCGGGCAATCGTGGAGATCCTCGGCCTCGGGCCCGAGCTCTCGGCCGCCCTGCTCGACGCCGACCAACTCGACACCGCCATCGAGGCCATCGCGGCCGCCGACCCTGAGATGGCCCGTATCGCCCACGCCCTCACCCACCTGACGGTGAGCCCCAATGTGGTGCACGGCGGCGTCAAGCACAACGTGATCCCGGAGGACGGGCACGCCGAGATCGACATCCGGGCGCTACCGGGCCAGGACGAGACCACCGTCGACGATCACCTACGCAAGGTCCTCGGATCCGAGCTCTACGACCGCCTCCAGATCGAGCCGGTCATGGACTACCCGGCCGGCTCATCCCCAATGGAGGGACCGCTGTGGGAGGCGGTGGGGGACGGGTACGAGCAGGTGGCCGGCACCCGGCACCGGTTCCCATACCTGATCTCCGGAACCACCGATGCCCGTTTCTTCCGATCCCGGGGCGTGGTTGCCTATGGAGCAGGCGTCTTCGACGATCGCATGGGAACGGGGGAGTTCGCCTCCATGTTCCACGGGCACAACGAACGAGTCAGCGTCGACTCGGTCGGCCTTACCACCGACTTCCTCGCTTCCACCGTCGAACGATTCGGTGTCCA
>CAXMQV010000135.1:0-37028 GCA_964195905.1 uncultured Gammaproteobacteria bacterium | reverse complement strand
CGAAGTGCTCGGCTCTGAGACGTTTGTCCACTTCGACCTGCCGGTCCGTCCGGTTATCACTCCCGACATTGAGGAACTCCTGGCCGACTCCGGCACGGACGCCGCCACCCTCGGGGACAGCACCCGGATCACGGCTCGCATCAGCTCGGACGTGATGGTCCGGGCCGATGACCGGATTACCGTCGTCGTCGACAACAACAAACTCCACTTCTTCGACCCCGCTACCAACCTCCGGATCTACTAAACGGTCACCGGTCACCTGTCACCGGTCACCTGCCTGAGGAGCGACACGGCGCGCTGGTTCTGAATCGTGCGGCTACAGCCGGATTCGTTTGAACGCTTCGGCGGCTTCGAGATTGACGGCTTGGCCCTGACTGCGGGCATAGTCCCGCAACCGGCGTTCGAAACCATCTCGTTCGGTCTCGCCTGAGCCGGCATTGCCCATCGTTGTGTGATGTTGGGACTCATGGCACAGCAGGGCGGCCAACTTCGTGTCGAACTTGGTCGAGATGTCTTCCCAATGGTCGGGCTCTGCCGCCCGCCACAACAGCAGGGACTCGGGCCGATGATGTTCGAGGCCCTGGTCTGGGAAGAACAGATGGTCCCGGGCTGCGACAACGCCGTCGACGGCTGCCCAGCCGGTGGCGCGGTGATCGGGATGGATCTCGTAGGGAGCCCACGGGTCGTGAGAGATCACGATGTCGGGACGGTGAGTGCGGATGAGGGCCGCCACCTGAGCTCGCACACCCATCGAATACTCGAGCTCGCCATCGACGTGACCGAGGAATACGACCGCGGCCGCCCCAAGGACATCGGCGGCTGCCTGCTGTTCGGCAGCCCGGACTCCGATCAGCGCCGCCGGATCCTCGTCAGGTTTCCAGGAACCCTTTGATCCGTCGGTCATGACCGCCATCACGACGTGACAGCCGGCCTTGGCCCACCCGGCCAGGGTTCCGCCGGCTCCGAACTCGATGTCGTCGGGATGGGCGCCGATGGCGAGAGCACGTTTCGGTGTCTCGAGGGGATCGAAGCTCGATTCGAGATCGGGGTGAAGATTGGTCATGCCGGCACCTCATGCCACGTCATACCGAGTGCCCGGGCGGTCTCGAGGTCGCGGGGGGTATCGAGGTCGAGGGCGAGACCCCGGCGGACCAGAACCTCCGCCTTCTCACCGGCGGATCGAAGATGGTGATGGAAGCTGTCAGAGCCGTATTGGAACGGGAACGGACCGGTGCCCATGAGGAGGGTGGTACCGCCGTTGTAGGAGGGTGCGAGCACATATCGACCCGGCCGGAACCGATCGATTGCCTCCTTGAGGTCGCCCCGCCTGAGGTGGGGGAGGTCGGCGTGGAGGATCATCCAATCCGAACCCGTACGGTCGGCTTCGGCCGTGGCGGCGGCGGCGGCGGCGTCGAGACCGGACCCGTATTCGATCGTCTCGGCCACGACCTCGACACCGAGATCCTCTGCCCAATTCGCTACCCCGCCATTGCCGGTCACCACTGCCACACGGGCGCCAGTGGACCGGGCCTCCGTCACCGTGTGGGCGGCGATCTGCATGCCGAGGAGCGACCGTTGGTGGGCGTCCAGCACCGGACTGAGGCGGGCTTTGGCCACGCCGAATGGTTTGACCGGGATGGCGATGAAGAGGCTCACGAGACGGTGAGGATACCCGCGGGCCGGTAGTTTGGTCCCAGCTATCGAACGGAGTCAGGATGAGATTCGGGGCTTTCGTGCCACAGGGGTGGCGGCTGGACCTGGTGGGGATACCGGAGGCCGACCATTGGGACACGATGCGGTCGGTGGCCGGCACCATCGAGACGGCCGGCTACGAGTCGCTGTGGGTCTACGACCACTTCCACACCGTTCCGGTGCCGACTCAGGAAGCCACCTACGAGGCGTGGACGCTGATGGCCGCTCTGGCGGCCTCCACCAGCACGGTCAGGCTCGGCCAGATGTGTACGTGCAACTCGTACCGCCCTCCTTCCTATCTGGCCAAGGTCGCCGCCTCGATCGATACCATCAGCGGCGGGCGGGTCGAAATGGGGATCGGCGCCGGCTGGTACGAGAACGAGTACGACGGCTATGGCTTTCCATTCCCCAAGGCGTCGGTGCGCATCGGCATGCTGCGAGAGGGCGTCGAGATCATGCAGCGGATGTGGACCGAAGACGAGGTGACCTTCGAGGGCGATCACTACACCCTCAAGGGCGCCATCTGCCGGCCTCATCCCGTACAACAGCCACACATCCCATTCTGGGTAGCCGGAGGCGGGGAGAAGCTAACCCTCAACGTGGCGGCCCAGTATGCCTCCTACACGAACTTCGGGCAGTCGCTTGAAGAATTCGTTCACAAATCCGAGGTGCTGCGCGGCCACTGTGTCGATGTGGGCCGTGACTTCGACTCGATCGTGCGCTCGACCAATTTCAACGTCGTGTGCGAGGAGACCGAGGCGGAGGTGGAAGACCGTATCGGATGGATCAAGGACCACTATCGGCCGTTCGTCGACGCCGATCGCCTCGACCGGCTGGAGGCGATGTACCGCCAGACGGCGGGGACTCCGGAGCAGTTGGTTGAGAAGCTTCGTCCTCATGGGGAAGCCGGGATGGGATATGCCATCGTGTACTTCGCTGAAGCTGCCTACGACACCGCCGGCCTGGAACTCTTCGCTCGCGAGGTGATCCCCGCCCTGGTGTGAGCTCAGGTCCTACCCCGGGGAGCACCGACGATCCAATGACTCGCCCGGTAGGGTTGCCTCCGTGAGACGCAAGACCAAGATCATTGCCACCCTCGGGCCGGCGGTTGCCAGCCCCGATGCCATATCGCGGCTGGTGGAAGCCGGGATGGACGTCGCTCGTCTCAACTTTTCTCACGGGACCCACGACGATCACAAACAGAACCTCCAGTGGGTGTATGAGGCCTCCGAGAAGCACGGCCGCTCGGTGGCCGTGCTGCAGGACATCCAGGGCCCGAAGATCCGGGTTGGCACATTCCCGGATTCGTCCATCACTCTTGAGCCGGGGGACGAGGTAACGCTGCTGTCAGGAGAGGATGAGGCCTCCCGCGGTGAGATCTTCATCAAGTACCTCGATCGGGTTGCCAATCTCGCATCCGGTGACATGATCCAGCTCCTCGACGGTCGTATCAGTCTCGAGGTCAAGTCGACCGGGACCGGCGTGCGGGCCACGGTTGTCCAGGGCGGCGAGCTGCGAAACCGCCAGGGAGCCGCCTTCCCGGGGCTGGAGGTCGATCTGCCGGCCATCACCGACAAAGACCGCCTGGACCTAGAAGCCGGCGTTGAGATGGGCGTCGACCTGGTGGCGGCGTCCTTTGTCGGCAATGCGGGCGATGTCCGAGATGTGAGGGAGTTGGCCGGCGACATCCCGGTTATCGCCAAGCTGGAGCGAGCCATCGCCTATCGGGCTCTCGATGAGATCGTACGTGAGTCCGACGGCGTGATGGTGGCCCGTGGTGACCTCGGAGTGGAACTCTCGTGGGCAGCCCTGCCTCGAGTCCAGAAGGACATCATCGCCCGAACCAATGCAGGGGGCAAGATTTCCATTACCGCCACCGAAATGCTCGAGTCGATGAAGGAGAACCACCGGCCCACCCGGGCGGAAGTAACCGACGTTGCCAACGCCGTCTTCGACGGCACCGATGCGGTCATGCTGAGCGCCGAGACCGCCGTCGGCAAGTACCCGATCCGGTCCGTTGAAGTCATGGACGTCATCTGCCGGGAGGCCGAGAAGAGCCCGGAGCTCCATCTGATGACCGAGGACACGTTTATCGCCCACGCCGCCCGGTTCCCCTCTGCGATCGCCAAGGCGGCTGTCGAAGTGACCCATAATCTCGGGATCACCAACCTGGCCTGCTTCACCGAGAGCGGGAGCACCGCCCGGCTGTTGTCGAAGTACCGTCCAGAGGCCGACATCATTGCCTTCACGAACAACGAGCCGACCTTTCGGCAGATGGCCGGGTACTGGGGGGTGCGGCCCCGACTCATCGGCCGTCACGACACGACCGATGACCTGATCATCGCGGCCGGTGAGGCCCTCATCGCCGAGGGGGTCGTCGAACCGGGGGAGCACGTCGTCATGGTTGCCGGCATCCCGCCAAACCAGGGCGCCCAGACCAACCTCGTCCAGATCCACCGGGTCGGTTCGGGCCTCGCCGGCGGGTCCACCAGGCGCGGCTAGGCCGCTCGCTTGCAGGCTTCCGCTGATTGCGTTCGTTCGACGTGCTGGGAACGATGCCGGATGCCGGGATCAAGTACCGATCTGTCGGTGCCGGCGCGCCGTAACGGTAGGCTCACATCCCATGGGACAGATCATCAATGTGACCGGAACGGTGTCGGGCGATTCGGCGATCTTTGAAGCCGATCGGGGCCTCTCGGGTCAGGACGGCGGCTCGTATGGGTCGATCGAGGAGACCGCAGAAGACACTACATTCCCGGCTCGCCTCGCCGCCCGCGTATTCGAGTCCGACGATGCCGTCAACCGGGTCTTTGCGGGCTCAAACGGCGTCGTGATTCGCCGCCGCGGTGGGTGGACCGACTCCGATGTCACCCGGGTGGGCTCGGTCATCGCAGAGTTCTTCGTCTTCTACCGGAGCTAGAACTCGCGCGGCTTCGAGTCTTCGTGACACCGTTACCCCTTACCCGTTCCCCGCTCCCCGTTCCCGGCAGAACCTCTGTTTCTCCCCCCGGAGGGGGGAGTCCCGGCGCAGCCGGGGAGGGGGGCGCTCACTTGCCTCAATCAGACGCCCCCTCCGGCCCTTCGGGCCACCTCCCCCTCCGGGGGAGGAAAGAGATACTCTCCGGCCCTCGCCAGCACCGGGATCAGGGGACCGTGGTTGTCGTTGTCGTCGAAGTGGTTGAGGTGGTCGACGTCGTGATGGCGGTGGTTGTCGTTGGGGGCGGCAGCGTTGTTGTGGTTGGGCAAGTGACGCCGGCGCCGGGCACGTCGCAGGGGTGGATTCGCACCCGGCGAGGCTGGGGCCGATACGTCCAATCCCATTCCTCGGTCTTCTCAGTTCCGTCCGGATAGGTGATGACCCGGGTCAGAGTCACCGTCCAGCCGGTGGAGCCGCGGTCCAGCACCACCTCGGATCCCGGGGTGAGGCCGGAATCGGTCACATACTCGACGACGGGGTCGCGGAAGTTGCGACGGGGGGAAAGGCCATCGGTCACCTGGCGCCCCTCGTTGTCACCGAAGAATCTCACGGTGATTGAGTCGTCGGTGTATTCGGTGCGGATGAGGATGGCGGCGGCGGTGTCGTTGCGGAAGATGAGCTCGGGGTTCGGGAACGAAACCGTCGCTTCACGGGCCTCCGGGTAGCGGGTGAAGTAGTAGCTGTGGGGTTGGTGATAGACGTCCTCGTATCCGCCGTAGAAGATGGCATTGAACAGCGTGGTGGCGAACTGGCTGACGCCGCCGCCCACCGCCGGAACGAACTCGCCGCGCAGGATCATGGGCGCCGCAACGAACCCGTTCTCCTCGGTGCGAAACCCGACGTGCTCGTTCAATGAAAACTCTTCGCCCGGGAGGACGATGACACCGTCGACGAGATCAGCCATTCGTTGGATATTCGTAACCCGGGGCTGGCAGCAGGGGTGGAAGGTTGTGAACTCCGAAACCTTGTGCGTGATGCCGAGCGCTTCGGCGTCGGCGGTCGTGAACCCTGGCTCGACCCCTTGCGCGAGGGGAAGCGGGGCGATCCGGTCGGGCAGGTAGGCAGCCACGAGTAGCTCGGTAGCTATCAGCTCGGGATCCACCGCCGTCCCGGCCCGGCCAGGGACGATGACGACGTCGTCGTCCTCTGTGGTGACGAACACCGCGTCGCGAGGCGGTGCCTCGAGGAGAGCCACGAGCGAGGTTACCTTGTCGGCAATGCGCTCAGGGTCGAAGCCGAGAGCGATGGATGGCTCGGGCTCGGCTACGAATGTGGAGGTGAGTGCCCGACCGAGGTCGTCGGGCGAGAACGTGACCCGAACGATCGGTTCCCCGCCGGCCAGCACAATGGGATCGGAGATGAGATCCTCGGCGGTGCGGCGGGCTTGCTCGAGATCGCCGAGATTCAACTCCGGTTCGGCCGCCACAACTGTGAGGATTGCCGTGCGGTCCTTTGGGCGCAGGAGGGCTGCCCGGATCAGGTCGGCGGCGGTCTCGCGTTCGATCCGCAGGCCGGCTCGCGGGGCATCCACAATCAGCTGTCCGTTCTCGTAGCGGACGGCTCCGTTGAAGGCCGACTGCGTGATCGCGTCGGCCTCCCAACTCTCGATGAGTTGGTCGACAGCGCTCGAGCTGAGTGATCCAACCAGTTCGACCTCGTATTCACGGGCTGTGATCCAGTCGGCGAATTGCTTGAAGCCTGACCGGCGACCCGCCTCCAAAGCCGCGCTGACGATCTCCTCGGAATCAAGCGTGAACTCGACCTGGGCGGGGTCGAGCGGAAAGCTGGTTCCTTCCACGACCACGACAGCCGGCGACGTGACGAGGGCGTCTTCGACCGCCAGGATGGCATCGGTGGCGTCCTGGCGACCGAGGCGTCCAATGTCGACGCCTCCCACGGATACGCCCGGCAAAACCTCACCGTGCCGGACGATGGAACGGACGGTAAAGGCGGCGGCCACCAGCAGTGTTGCGCCGAACAGGCCTAAGAGAAGTTTTCGCGACCAGCTCATCGTCGGGAGCGTACCGGGTCGAAGGTGCTTAGTTCCGGCACGAGCACCCAATACGATGGGGAGGTGATAGCGTTTCCAGCCGTGCCGTCCGGGGAGCGAATCGTCGTGTCGGCCTCGGCTTTCGTGACATTCGAGCAATGTCCCGAGAGCGCGAACGCCCGGTTCCGCGGCGAGTACGGTCCCCCTTCACGGCCGAGTTTCGTTGGCGGGTTGGCGCACCGGCTGTTTGCCCGGCACCTCGACCAGGGTCCGATCGATTCGGATGGGTTCGAGCAAGTCTGCAAAGAGGAGATCGGCAGCACCCCGTCGCTCAACCTCAGCATGGGTCAGCTCGGGCTGAAACCGAGTCAGATACCGGCCATAGTGTCCGAAGTCAGGGAGCTCTACGAGCGGTTCGTCAAGTTCCCGGCAGACGGTTTCCTGGGAGCCGAGGTCTCGCTGGAGGTCGAGCCCCAGCACGATGTCGTATTGCGGGGCCGGGTCGATGCCGTCTTCGAGGACGAAGGCAAGGTGCGTCTGGTCGACTGGAAGACGGGACGCATCAACGAGGTCGACGACCAGCTCGGCTTCTATGCCCTGTTGTGGGACCTCGACCGGGGAGCCCTGCCGGCGGCAGTGGAAGCCGTCTCGGTCAAGACCGGCGAACGCCAGCGCTCCCAGCCGACAGTGGACGCCACCACCGCATTGGCGGGACGGGTCGCCACGATGGTGGCAACGGTCCGGGCCGGCTGGGAGGCAGCCCACGAGCTGGAACGAGTCGGTGGTCCGTGGTGTAGGTATTGTCCGCTCCTCGATGGGTGTGGCGAAGGCCGGGCCGCCACCGCCGTCATGGCCCGCGGCTGACCCGGCGATTCGCTATCCGAGCCCGAACGTGACCTGGATGGTGACGCGTACGTCCAGCTCACCGGCCTGGATGGGTGTAGAGGCGCCGCCCATGGAAGCCTCGGCATAGGCAATGCGTTGAAGGGGCGGTGGCGCCGAAAACGACTCGCTGATCGAGGTGGGCTTCCCAAGCGCCACACCCGCCAGCCGGGCCAGCTGCTCGGCCTTGCCTTGCGCATCCTTCCAGGCAGCTTCCCGAGCCGCCATCTCCAGCAGTTCGTTGTCCTCCAGGCTGAAGCCCAGTCCCTGCACGACGACCTCGTTGCCGCCCAGGGCGCTGGCACTGTCAATGATTTCTCCGGCCCGGTCGAGGTCGCGGATCTTGACTCTGACGTCATTGGACACCCGGTACCCGATGAGGCGGCGGGTGTCGTTGCGGTGGTCGTATTCGGGATAGATCGAGTAGTTGGCGGTCTGGATGTCGGCTTCCTCGATTCTCCCGGCTTTCAACGCGTCGATGAGCTCGGTGGCGAGCCGGGAGGCATCCTCGGTTGCCTGGGAGACGGTGTCGCGGTTCAGGTTGATCCCGATGGTGAGGGTGAGCGTGTCGGGAGTGCCGGCGACCCGACCCTCCCCGCTGACGGTGATTCCCACTGACTCTGCTTCTCCTGGCACGATCACATCGGTTCCTTTCCCGCAGCTGCCGGGACGAGGGCCGGCCCGGCAGGCAATGTCAATCGGCGTGTCATATTGTCACGCCACAGTTGCGTTCGCCATTGGACGCAAGGTCAGCCGGTGCCGGTTCCGTGTTGTGCGATACTTGCCGCCGATGGATCACCGCTTGCTCGCAATTCACGCCCACCCCGACGACGAGAGTTCGAAGGGTGCGGGTACCGTCATCCACTACTCGGATCTCGGGGTCCGATGCACGCTCATGGTGGCGACCGGAGGGGAGGAGGGCGACATCCTCAACCCTGCCATGGACCGGCCCGAGGTAGTAGCCAACCTGGATGCGGTTCGAGACGAGGAACTGGAGACGGCGGCCGCCATCCTCGGCTACCAGCACATCTATCGGCTCGGGTACCGGGACTCGGGGATGCCAGACTCTGACGCCAATCAGCGTATCGACGCCTTCACCAATGCCGACGAGGAGTCGGCCCTGGCGGCGATGGTTTCGATCATCCGTACCGAGCGGCCGCAGGTGATTCTCGGGTACGACGACCACGAGTACTACCCGCATCCCGATCACCTGCGAGTTCACGACCTGGCGTTGAAGGCCTTCACGGCGGCGGCCGATCAGGAGCGTTTCCCCGACGCCGGCCCCGCCTGGGAGGCCGCCCGGCTCTACGCGCCGGTCTTTTCGCGACTTCGCATCGAGAAGCTTCACGAGGCGATGCTGGCAGCCGGCCTTGAATCGCCCCTCGGACGCTGGCTGGAGCGGATCCCCGAAGGCGAGGATTCTCATGTCGACGTCCGGGTGCCGATTGCCTCCACCCTCAGCCGGGCCCGGGACGCCCTCAGGGCTCACGTCACCCAGGTGGACCCGGACGGGTTCTGGTTCCAGATCCCGGAGCAGGTCGTGATCGACGTTTACCCGTGGGAAGATTTCACGCTGCTGGCCGGCGGCGATGGCGGCGATGTTCATCAACACGATCTCTTTGGGGGGCTCTAGGGGCGACCTCCGGAGCGGACCTCGTGAGCAGCGGCCTCGGCAATCTCGATGAGCTCGGACCGAAGCGTGTCGAGGCCTTCTTTCGCCAGGTCGATGCTGTTCTGGGCCTCCGTCAGAGTCCGCTTCGAGGACGAGAACCGCTTGGCGAGCTTGTGAATCCGGTCGAGCTGGTCGAGCAGGGCCGCCCGGTCGATCGTCTCGCCGCCCGTGGGACGGGCCGTCGCTACGAGCAGATTGGCCACCCGCAGGGCGATATCAAGGAGTGAGTCGGTTCCGTCGTCGACCACGAGGATTCGATTGCCGTACAGGCCGAAGCTCTCCACCTCACTCGGAAAGGCCTGTCGGGCGCTAACACAAATGGCGACGTCGGCCTGGCGGTTCGTCATCGCCCGGTCCAGCTCACAGAGGATGCCGTCTGGGCCGGTGAGGGTGATGCGGGCGGTGTGCTTGGCCTCAATGACCACCCGGGCGCCATCGGGAAAGGTGATGACGAGGTCTCCGACCAGTGCCTCCCGGCCGAGCGCCCCGCCCTCGTTCGAGGTCCGCTCCACGACGCAGCCGCCCACCCCGGCTGCCCACGACCGGACCCGGTCCTCAATGGCATCCTCGAACGCGAACCCTTTCCGGGTTCCTTTCTCCGCCTCGGACTGGCGACCGCGTTCGGTATGGACGGTGTCGCGCAACTCCCGAATCTCGGACAGCATTTCGGTGCGGAGACGGGCAAGGGCCGACCCATCAGCGTTCGGGTCGAGGGCCGAGGCCAGGGAAGCCTCGAGCGTTCCGCCCGACCCGACGAGGGCTTCGAGACGAGCCACCAGACGCCCGCCGAAGCTGCCCGCCTGGTCGACGTCCACCCCCTTGAAGAAAGACTCCTGCCAGGCCTGGAACTCGCGTAGCGATTTCGAAAGGAGCGAAGATCGGATCTCGGGATCGAGCTGCTCCCGGTAGGCGTCCTGGGCGGCACTCAACATCTCGGCCACCCGGGACTCGGCCTGGCCGGTCACCAGTTCGACCTCTCGCCTGACCTCGTCGCGCACGGTATCGAGCCCGACATCGAGGCCCATCGTTACCAGCCCGTGCGAGCCGACCACCAGCGCTCGCTCAACCACGGCGGGCCATTCCGCTTCGTCGCTAGCGCTCAGGAGAGTGGCGAGCGCCCGGTCCTCGGTCACGAGTCCGTCGATCTTGGTGACGTATCCATCGGTGCTGACATGTGCCATAACACTGAATGTACGGATTGACTGTGACAGAAAGCGTCGCGGGTGCGACAATCGGCCATCACATGACATCTGCCGCTGCCCTCCGATCGTCCCTCGAGGACCTGTCCGCCGCACTCGAGAGCTTCCAGTTCCGGGTGCTCGGTCCGGATCAGGATGCTCGGGAACGATCCCGGACCGAGCTGGTCCGGTCGATTCGCGAGTACCTCTTGCCCCGTCTGGAGGATCCTGAGGCACCGGTGGTGGCGGTCCTGGTCGGACCGACCGGGAGCGGAAAGTCGGTTATCTTGAACTCGCTGGCCGGACAGAAGGCCAGCAATCCGGGAGCGCTGCGGCCCACCACTCGCTCACCGGTCGTGTGGGCCAACCGCCGCCACGTCCGGCGCTACCAGAAGCTTCTCGGGGGCCTGATCGGCCGGGACGACGCCGGAATCGTGGCGGGAGATGATCCGATCACCGAGCAGCTGACGGTGATCGACGCTCCGGACTTCGATTCTGTCTACGCCGACAGCAGGGTGATCGGCGAGCAGGTCCTGGCTGTGGCCGACCTTTGCATTTTCGTCGCCAGTGCCCTCCGGTATGCCGACTCGGCCGCCTGGCAATTTCTCGATCAGATCCGCTTACGCGGCCTCCCGATCCTGTTCGTGTTGAACCGCCTCGGACCGGATCCAGAGACTCGTAAGCTCATCCTGGCCGACTTCGCGGCGATGCTCAAGAGCCGGGAGCTGCTGCTCGAGGCCGATGCGTCACTCATCTTCGATGTCTCAGAACAGGTCCTCTATCCGCGTCATGGCGGCCTCCACGCCGACGCCGTCTCCGCCATTCGACAGGAGCTGGCGCTCATCTCCGATCCCGCCCTCCGGCGGGCCGTGGTGCGTCAGTCCACAGAGGGAGCGGTAGCGGAGGTAATCGACAAGGCCGGAGCGATTGCAGAAGGCATCAGGTCAGACAGGTCGATCGTCGACGCGCTCCACACGCTGGCGGAGGAGGCGTACGCGATTGAGTTGACGACGGCCAAGCAACTCGTGACCGACCGTCGGCTGGTCGCTCCCGGTGCGATCGGTGATCGTTCCGGCATCGAGCGCGAGCTGGCGGCGGCGCTCTCGCGCCGGGCCGGGGTGGCGGCCCGGGACGCGGCCGATGCCTGGGACTCGGTTGAGGAGGGTCACTCTCTCCTGGCGGTTGTCGAAACGCTCTGGCGCCATGGGGCGGACACCCCGTCGGTAGCCGAGCGCGAGTCGGCGGCGTGGCTCGATGGGCTCGAACAGGCGCTGGCGCCGGCGGTCCGCCGCCCGCGCAGTCGGCGCAAGGTGGCCGCCGTCCTCGCTCGTACCCTGCTGACCGGCGACGGACTGCCCGTCGGAGGAGCGGCCGCCGAGCTCGCCAACGACGAGGCCTGGCGGAACTCCATCCTCGCCGACCTCGAGGACCGCATGGCGACGGTGCTTTCCCAGGACGGTGACCGATTCCTTGCCCTCACCGGCCGGGTGGGTATCTCTAGCGGCTTGGACGAGTCCATCCGTAACCTGGCGGCCGAGGTATCCAAACGGGCCGGGGAGTTCTACCGATGAGTGACGTTGTCAGCGCCCTCGATCTTCTCGATCTGGCAATCGGACGGGCGGAAGGCATCGTGGCCGATGGCGACGTGAAGGCTTCCGCCGACGTCGCCGCCCGGGTGCGGGAACGCCGGGGATTCCTCGGCGACACGCTGGTGGTGGCCCTGGCGGGGGGAACCGGTTCTGGCAAGTCGAGCCTCCTCAATGCCATCGCCGGGCGGCGCATTGCCGAAACCGGGGTGCTGCGGCCCACCACGGAGGAAGCGCTCGCCTGGTTGCCGAGTGATCCCGAGCCCGGCCTGGTCGAGTTGCTCGGGCGCCTCAACATCGATGCTCGCTACGAGCAAGATGCCCTGCCGAAGCTGGCCGTCATCGACTTGCCCGACCACGACAGCATCGTGCTCCAGCACCATCAGATCGTCGAACGCCTGCTCCCTGAGGTCGATGCCGTTGTGTGGGTGTTTGATCCGCAGAAGTACCGGGATCCCCTCATCCATGATCAGTACATCTCCCAGCTCCTCGAGTATCAGGATCAGTTTCTCTTCGTGCTCAATCAGATCGACCTTCTCGGCCAGGCCGACCTGTCCGAGCTTCGCGCAGACCTCATACGGTCGCTCGAGGAAGACGGTATCTCTGACCCCCGGGTGTTCGACCTCGCGGCAGCCCCCCCGTCGGGCGGACCGCTCAACATCGCTCCATTCCGGGCCTTTCTGCGTGATCAGCTCGATGCCAAAGCGGTGGCGGCCGGGAAACTGCTGGGAGATATCCGTCGGGCCGGCAAGCGGTTGCGGCTCGAAGCCGGGCTGGATTCCGGTGCCGGGGTGGGTTTCGAAGCGCGCTGGCCCTCGGTGCGAGCCTCGGTGGTCCAGGCATTCACCGACGGGATCGGCTTCGACGATGCCGTGTGCCGGGTCGGCGATTTCGTGACCGCCCTATCGGTGGAAACGGGCGGACGGTTTGGAGCCGAGTTGCGCAGTGAGTTCTCGTACCCCCGTATCGAAGAGGAGCTGCGGGGTGCCCTGGATGAATCAGGGTTCAAGCCTGCGCCCCGGATCGAGCGCGGCCGGGTCGGCGCGGCCCTCCGCAGTTTCTGGTTTGGTGACTCCGGTCCGGAGGACTCCGAGGCCGTGCCGGCGTTCGCCCGGGCCCTGGAGGCCCGCCTCGGCCTGGGTCTCTTCGAAGCATTGTGGGACCGGGGTGTGCTTGGCGCCACCCTCGCCCAGGTCGAGATCGAAGCCCGCCTGGCCGAGAATCGATAGAGAATTCTTCCCCTCCATGAGGGAGGGGTGGCTCCGACGAAGGAGGAGACGGGGTGGGGGAGGCCAGGAACCCTTGACAGGACCGTGTTGGAGATTCC
Source organism: uncultured Gammaproteobacteria bacterium (assembly GCA_964195905.1). Classification (GTDB taxonomy): domain Bacteria; phylum Actinomycetota; class Acidimicrobiia; order Spongiisociales; family SHLN01; genus SHLN01. The sequence continues at coordinate 23,724 of CAXMQV010000135.1, read as the reverse complement.
CCGCCTCCCCCATCCGTCACCGGCCCTGCGGGCCTGCTCCTACCCGAGGTCCCCGGTCAGGTAGCGCTGAATGGTGGGGGCGATCACGGCGACAAGGTCCTCGATGGGTGGCTCGGCGAGCTCGGGCACTTCCAGGATCACTCGCCCGAACACGACACCCATTAGGTGGCTCCCGCACAGGGCGAGGCGGCGGCGGGGCTCGGTCGCCTCCAGGTGGCGTTCGGCCGCTCCCAGAAACCCGCGCTCGAGAAACTCCCGGAGCATTCGAGCCGCTCCCTCATTGGTGGCGGCCGCTCGAATGAGCGACACGGCCGGTGAGCCGGGGGCGGCCACCAGAGTCAGATAGAACCGGGTGAGCTGCTCACCCATCTCGGCGGGAGGGCCGGAGAAGATCGGCGCCAGCATGGCCTCGGGATCGGGCAGCTCATGGGCGGCGGCAAACAGGGACTCCTTGGTACCGAAGTGGTGGTGGACGAGGGCCGGGTCGACCGATGCCTTCCCGGCGATGGCACGGATGGTGGCCCGCTCGAAGCCGGACGCCCCGAACGTCGCCCGGGCGGCGGCCAGGATCTCCTCTCGGGTGACGTCGGCGCTGCCGGGACGGCGGCCGGGAGGGCGAGTCCGGCTCATGAGTCGAGCAGGACCATGGTCTCATCGAGCGTGGCGGCCACGGACCGCACCTCGGCAACGACCCCGGCTTGTGCGAGCGCCATCTCAACGGCGGCGACGTCGGCGCCGAGCACCCGGATGGCCCGGCCGGCCAGCGTTACCGGGGGACCGCTCCCGTCGAGCAAGTCGAATGCTTCCTGCCAACGGGGGGCCGTTACTTCCACCGCCCCGACGTCGCCGATAATGTCGGCTATTGCCCCGGTTCCCGCCACCCGTCCCCGCGACATGAGCACAAGCCGGTCGGCCTGCTCTGCCTCGTCCATGTAGTGGGTGGAGACCAGCACTGCTGTACCCGCTTCGGCTCGCTCACGGATGAGGTTCCAGAGCTTGGACCGGGCCAGCGGTGAGACGCCCGAGGTCGGTTCGTCGAGCACGAGCACGTCAGGATCATGCTGGGTGGCGGCCACGAAGGCGGCTCTCCGCTGCAGTCCGAGCGGGAGCGCTCCGATCAGGCCGTCGTCGGTGTACGGCGATGGCGCCGGCGAGCCTCCGAAGGCGGCCGCCCGGAACTCGAGGTTCTCGACGGTGGTGAGGTCCCGGTACAGCCCGAGGTTCTGGGGAACGTAGCCGATGCGTCGGCGCAGTTCCCGCGATGGTGCGCTCCCGAGCACGGCTAGCGTGCCGGTAGTCGGGGCCAGCAGGCCCAGAATCATGCGGATCAGGGTCGTCTTGCCTGCACCGTTGGCTCCCACCAGGCCGACAACTTCGCCGGGCTCCACCGTCAGGTCGACGTTGTCTACGGCCGTAAAGGAACCGAACCGGCGGGTTACCGACTGGACATCGATGGCAGTCATGACGCCTCCCCGGTCGCGATGAGCTCGGCGACGATGGCGGCGTCCTCCAGGCTGACCCGCTCCCCGGTTCGAACGCCGTTCGGATCCCAGTCCCGCCATCGCCGCCCCCTGGGCCACGATCGTTCGGGCGCGCCACGCTGGTCGGACTCCGTCACGGTTCCCGGCATCGCCGCCGCCACCTCAGCAGGTGACCCGGCTGCCAACACCCGACCATCGTGGAGCAGGAGCACGGTCCCGGCCCGCTCGGCTTCGTCCAGGTAGCTGGTGGCGAACACGACGGCGGCTCCCTCAGCGGCCGCGCCGGCGATGAGACGCCACAGACCCATCCGGCTCACCGGGTCGACCCCGGTCGTCACCTCGTCGAGCACCAGCAACTCGGGACGGGGGAGGAGGGCCATGGCCGCTCCGAGCTTCCTCCGCTGACCACCCGACAGTTTCCCTGCCAGCCGATCACTGAAGTCGGCCAGATCGGTGCGGGCCAGCAGGTCGGCGGCTCGTGCCCGCCAATCGGACAGCCCGTAGGCGTTCGATACGAAATCGAGGTGCTCGTTGATCGTCAGGTCCCGGTAGATGCCGCCTTCGGACGGCACATACCCCGTCAGCCCGCGGGCGGGAAGGGTCAGAGTTCCCTGATGGAGGACGCCGATCCCCGCCAGCGCCTTTAGCAGGGTGCTCTTGCCCGCCCCGTCGCCGCCCACCACCGCCAGGATCTCGCCCGGCACGCACTCGACCGTGACGGCGCTCAGGGCGGCGGTCTCGCCGTAGGTGACTGTGAGGTCGGTGGCGCCCCAGGTCACGAGGCCACCGCTTTGGCGGTCTGGGGTGCGACATCGCGCCGGAACCGCCACACCGCCAGCCCGAAGACCGCAACCGCCATCACCGTCAGAACGATGAGGGGCGTCAACAGCGCTCCGAAGGACGAGGCCTTGAGGAAGATGCCCCGCATCGCCTGGACGAAGTAGGTGAGGGGCAGCAGATAGCCGATCCAGCGCACCCCGGCTGCCATCGACTTGAGCGGGAAGATCATGCCCGACAGCATGACCTGGGGGAGCAGGACCATGATCGCCAACTGGATAGCCTCGCCCTGGCTGCGGCTGACTGTTGAGATGAGGACGCCAAAGCCGAGCACGACAAACAGATAGATGAAGCCGAAAACGGCGAACAGGAACAGCGAGCCACGGAAGGGCACGTTGAATATGAGGATGCCCGTCAACGTGATGATGATCATGTCGATGAGGGCGACCGCGAAGTAGGGGGCGATCTTGCCGATGATGACATCGATCGGTCGCAGCGGCGTGACCGCCAACTGCTCGAGGGTGCCCTGTTCCCGCTCACGCACCACGCCCAGGCTGGTGATGACGGTGCCGATGAACAGGAGGATGAGCCCGATCAGGCTGGGAACCATGACGGCGGACGTGCTCAACTCTGGATTGAATAAGATCTCGCCCTGGACTCCGGCGGGGAGCGAATCGCCGCGCCGCAGAGCCGACTGAGCAATGAAGAGCTCGGTCCCATCGACGTACAGCTTCGGGTCGGCTCCGGTGACGATGGCAACCGCCGCTTCTGAGTCGGCCAGCATCGTGCGAGCGTCGGCGTCGGTGCCGGCCGGGTCCTGTTTCACGATGGTGAAGGCGTCGTCGAGTTGGGCGGCAGCGATGTCGGCCCCCGGCCCGAGCACGGCGGTCTCGATCTCGGTCACATCGAAGCGGGCGGCGTACCCGAAGATGATGAGCATCACGAGGGGCAGCCCCACCATGAGCGCCACGGTGCGCCGGTCGCGCCTCATCTGCCGGAATTCCTTCAGGATCATCGCTTTCACAGGCACCTCATCGCGTGTTGAATTAGTTAACTCTACACGCGATGAATTGTTGTTCGTCGACTTGGTCCAGTGTCCGGGCCACCTCAGGCAAACGAGCACGGATGGGTCCTTGTGAGCACCCCTGGAAATGTGTCATATGGCGCGAGATGAGGCAGATATGCGCAAACGTCGGGTGTCGCCCGATGGTCCGCGGTTCAGTCCTGGCTACCTTGTCGTGCCCGAAGCGGAGTTTCGGGGAAGTGGGACGTGGCGCGACCCCCTGTTCTGTTTCGATCAGTCAGGTGCGCTCACGTCGGAGTCGGTGACCCGGTGGGGAGGTCCGTTGACAGCAGAGGTTCAGCCAGCCGATTCGCCTGTGTGGATCGGGAGTTTCGCCCCCGGCAGCCTCGGCGGATGTGGGTGGTGTCGGCTTGTCCATCGCCTCATCAGTTCGTTGCTGTAGTGGGTGGCCTCGCAGACCTCGTCGATGTGGGAGTCCAGGCGACGGGAGCAAGCGCAGCAACCTCGGACAATCGGTGATCGGCACCCTGGGATGCGAAGTGTCCCGTGTTTACGAGGGCGGGGAGGCGTTCTTGTTCTTGACGGGAATGGACACGCGGCGAACGCCGTCCTTCTGATACACCCGCTCGCCGTGACGACCCTCCCAGATGGGGCCATCAGGTCGGATGTGGTCGTTCTTGTCTGCCCACGGGTTGTGGTTCCGGGCCAGCCAAGTGAAGTAGACCCAGAGCAACAGCTGCCCGGCGATCCAGGCCAGCGGCTCGGTGTCCTTGTAGCCAAGCAGCGACATGATCACGGCGACGAGCACGACAAGGGCCAGGGATGCCAGGGAGCCGAAGACAATCGCGAGCAGTAGCGGTGTTCCCCGGTGTTCCATGCGATCCCACGGTAGTGCTCAGTCAAGCGTTGCGCGTGGTCCGGCGAGCGACGGCGTATACCCCGTCGCTGATTGGAAGGCAGGTGACAATTCGGGAACGGAATGGCTCCGATACCTCATATTCGCCTTCGACCGGTTCGGTTGGCCGGACTTCGCCGTCCGGCCCACCGTCAGACTCATGCTCACCGGCCTCTACGGTTGGATAGGTACTTTGGCGCCATCTCCACCACCTGCTCTAGCCGAGGCGGAATCCACGAAAGGGAGGTGGTGAGCCACATGGGGCGCCAGGCGGTTAGCGTCAGCGGCGGCGTCGTGCGATGGGAAGAGGATCATGAATTCAGTTATCTCCGTTGTGTCCCCACGACTGTTGGAACTGATCGATGAGGGCTCGCCGCTCGAGCGGTTGGCAACGGGTTTCACGTTCACGGAGGGTCCCGTTTGGAACGCGGCGGGGAGTTACCTGCTGTTCAGCGACATCCCCGAGGACGTGATGCGTCGCTGGGATCCCGAACGGGGCGCCACCGAGGCACGAAAGCCGAATAACAACGGCAACGGAATGACCTACGACGCCGAGGGGCGGCTGGTGGTTTGCGAACATGCGACCCGCTCCGTCGTGAGGCTGGAGGCGGATGGGACCTCGACGACCGTGGCCTCGCATCTCGGGTCCAAGAGACTCAACAGCCCAAACGACGTTGTCGTCGGTTCGAGTGGAACCATCTACTTCAGCGATCCCACCTATGGGGTGGACGGGGAGCCCGAGCTCGGCTTTCAGGGCCTCTACCGGGTCGATCCGGAAACCGGTGCGGTTGATCTCGTCGATTCCGACTTCACTCAGCCAAACGGACTGTGTCTATCACCGGACGAATCATTGCTCTACGTGAACGACACCGAGCGCGCCCTCATCCGTGTCTTCAACGTCGACCCGGATGGCTCGCCGTCTGATCCGAGAATCTTCCTCGCCGGGATCACGTCGGGCGATCGCCGCGACGGGGTCCCCGATGGAATGAAATGCGACCGGCTCGGAAATGTATACGTGACGGGACCGCATGGGATCTGGGTCATCGACCCGGGCGGAGAGCACCTCGGGACTATCGGGGTTCCCGAGGTCGCCACCAATCTCAACTGGGGCGGTCCCGACTGGGACGGCCTGTTCATCACGGGCACCACGTCGCTCTATCGGATCAACCTGAAGGTCGCCGGTCGCATCGAGCCCTACATGCGCCAGTAGCTTCGCGAGGCCGTCGGGGATTCGCTTCTCACGGCTGATGCGCAAGGAACTCGGACAACTCGCCCTCGGTGGGACTGTTCAATACACCGGGGAATCGCTCGCAGACGAGCGCCGCCACCGCCGCCCCGGTTCGTATGAGTTCTTCGTCGTTGTACCGGTTGAGCATTCCGTAGATGATCCCGGCTCGGAAACTGTCTCCGGCGCCGGTTGTGTCTCGCACGTCCACTGAGAAGGGCGCGTACTCCCGTGGCTGCCCGTCCCTCCGTCCGTAGAGGAGCGGTTCGCTTCCACGGGTGGCGATCACGAGGCCCTGGGATCGTTCGGTGTAGGAGGCCAGGACCTCTTGCGGATCGGTGATCCCGGACTCACGGGTGGCGTATTCCTCCGAGATGACCACGACACCGGCATGGCGGGCGATTTCCGAATCGGGGGGTGCGTCGACGGTCACGTACGGGGTGCCGGCATCACGACACCACCGGGCTGCCTGCTCAGAAGCGCCGGCCAGGAACGGGTCGAGGCAGACGATGCGACTTGATCGGATCGATTCCTCTGATGGGTCGTTCCAGGCCCGATCCTCCGCCAGCTTCCGGTACGTCCCGAAGACGGTCCGCTCCGCTCCGGAGCTGATCACGATCTCGGTGACCGTTTCGCCTGCCCGACTGATGGCGGAGCAATCGACTCCGGCCTTGGTCAGGATTTCGAGGGCCCGGGCCGAGGATTGGTCGGCCCCGAGCCAGGTGCCATCCAGGCTGGTTCCGACGCCGAGCCGCGCCAGGACATATGCTCCGCAGGCCGCCTCGCCGCCGATCGAGTGGTGGACTCCGGCGATCTCGGCATACCCGGCGGGCGGGGGGTAGTCGTCCTCCAGCACGACCAGGGTGCTGGGAGCGATCATTCCAAATGCGTACACGTCGGGCATGGCGGCTTCCAGGTCTCGTGTGCAGCCAAGCTACCGGGGGAGCGGAAACCGGGGCAATTCGGCTAGGTCCTCGCCGACGGGGCAGGTAACTTAGCGAGCAGATAGATCCCAGAGGAACGGTGATGGCGTCACACAGCAAGGCCGACGTATTGGCGGCTATCCGCCGCAATGGGGTGGTTCCCGTCTTCTACCACGCCGATATCGACACAACCAGGGAAGTTGCCCGCCGCCTCGTCGCGGGCGGCGTTTCGACGATTGAGTTCACGAATCGGGGTGATGGCGCCATCGAGGTGTTCGCCGACCTGATCCGCTGGGCTCGTCGCGAGCTACCGGAACTCGTGGTCGGTGTCGGGACGGTGGTCGACGCCACCACTGCCGGGTACGTGATCGATCTCGGAGCCAACTTCGTGTTCGCCCCGGCTCTCTCGGCCGAGGTGGCGGCGGTGTGCAATAGCCGGAATATCCCATACGTCCCCGGTTGCGGGACGCTCACCGAGATCCAGACCGCCTACCGCCTCGGATCTGATTTCGTAAAACTCTTCCCGGCAGGCTCGATAGGCGGGCCGGCGTTCCTGAGCGCAATTCGTGCCCCCTGTCCCTGGGTGCAGGCGATACCGACCGGCGGCGTCGAGCCGACAGCCCAATCGATCAAGGCGTGGTTCGATGCCGGAGCCCCGGCCGTGGGAATGGGATCGAAGCTGCTCCCCGCCGACCTGGTGCATAGCCGCGACTGGGCAGCCGTCGAGGAACGCGTGGTGGCAACGGTGGGCGCGGTCGCCCAGGCCCGGGAACCGGGGTAGGCGAATGGCCCTGAGTATCAAGCCCGCAGATGATTGTCGGTGGGACGCCATCAGCCTCGGTGAGGTCATGCTCCGGTTCGATCCCGGGTTTGGCCGGGTTCGCACGACCAGGCATTTCACGGTGAGCGAGGGCGGCGGCGAGTACAACGTGGCGCGGGCCTTGCGCAAGGTGTTCGGCCTCCGGACGGCCATCGTCACCGCACTGGTCGACAGCGAAATGGGTCACCTGGTGGAGGATCTCATGATGACGGGGGGAGTCGACCTCCGGCACGTGAAGTGGGTGCCGCACGACGGGATCGGGCAGGCTGCTCGCATTGGCCTCAACTTCGTCGAGAAGGGCTTCGGTCCACGGGCAGCCCTCGGTGTGTCCGACCGCGCCAATACGGCCGTATCCCAGCTCAAGCCCGGTGACATCGACTGGCATCAGATCTTCGAGGTCGAGGGGGTGCGCTGGCTGCATACCGGAGGCATCTTCGCGGCGTTGTCGGACAGCACGGCCGAGGTGGCATTCGAAGCCGTGCAGGCCGCCAGGACATCGGGGACCGTCGTCTCCTACGACCTCAACTACCGGCCATCGCTGTGGAAACCCCACGGCGGACAGGAACGGGCCGTTGCCGTGAATCGGCGATTGGCCGAGTTCGTCGATGTGATGATCGGCAACGAAGAGGACTTCACGGCCGCCCTGGGCTTCACGGTCCCGGAACTGGATAGCGAGATCAGCAGCGTCGATCCGGCGGCGTTCAAAGCCATGATCGGCGACGTCGTCACGTCGTTTCCCGACTTCCAGGTCGTCGCTACCACCTTGCGGAATGCCCGGACCGCCGGGCGCAACGACTGGGGTGCCGTGCTCTACCTCGACGGCGAGTTCCATGAATCCCGCATGCGAGAGAACCTCGAGATCTACGACCGGGTCGGGGGTGGCGATGGGTTCGCGTCCGGCATGATCTGGAGCTTCCTCGACGGTAGGCCGGCGGAGGAGGCGGTCGAGATCGGCGCCGCCCATGGAGCACTCACGATGTCCACGCCGGGGGACACATCGATGATGTCGAAGACCGAAGTTCTCAGCGCCGTATCGGCAAAAGGCGCCCGGGTCGTCCGCTGATCGGTTGACCACCACCGTTCGGTGGCAAAGTCACCGGGTGTCGGTCCGTGAATGCGCCTGTCCGTGAGTCCCCGCCCGGCCTAGCCGTCCGTCTCCTCTGGCTCCGCCCCTGTGGGGTCCGCCCCTTTACCGTCGCGCTTCTTGAGCCGGTTGACCACGCCGCCCACCGAGTCCTCCACCCGATCTACTTTCGTCTTGACCTTGGTGCTCAGGCGCCGCGACTCCTCTTCGACGAGGTCTTCGGCAGCCGTACGAAAGCTCATTGAGCCCCGCTCGGGGAACAGGCTCTGGCGGCGTTGATGAACCCACAGATACAGGTCGCTGATCGGCGACGGCAGGAGCTTGTCGAGTCCGGCCGCTTCGATATCCGCCACGCTCGTGAGGTAGATGGTGTCGTACCAATCTGCCGCCACCGCCTCCTTGGACAAGAGCTCGCCCCGCCCTTCCTGCAGTTGGAAGCCGTAGACCTGAACGTTCTCGAGCAACTGAACGTACCCGACGGGCCGGGAACACTCGATGCGGGCATTGGGTCGAACCAGACCCAACCCGGATTGGCGCAGGAACGCTTGCTTCTGCTGGAGGTGGATGATGTCGGCGATGTCAACGTCGGGCTCGAGTCCGAACGGTGAATGGAGCTCGGTGATTTCCGCGTCGATGAATTCGACCCCGCTGACCTTCGACAGACCGACCCGGTGAAGGCCATCGATCACGTAGTAGGTGTTGTCCACCTGGTACACCTGGATGGGAGGGAAGTTCCCGTCCGGAAACGTCCGTGCCAGCTGCTCCCAGCGCTCCCGCATCCGGTCGGTGCGGGGACGGAAGTTCTTGTCGAAGTCCTCGCTCTTGTCGACCGAACCGATGATGCGGTCGACCCGGATCGGCCGCACTCCGATATAGGACTGCTGGAACAACCCCAGCCGCCCCTGGACTTCATCCAATCCGAGCAGCGACTGAGGACTCTGGCCTCGCACCATCGCGGCGATGCGTTGGCGCGACTCCTGCCACCGGGCCCGGGAATACGTGTCTTGCGGATACCAGTTCATGGTTGCTCCTGAGCCGGGCGGCTTCAGGCCTGCAGATCGGCGTAGAGGTCTTGCATAACGAGCTTGGGGGTGCGGTTCAATGTGAAGAGCCCCCAGTGTTTCTCCGGTTCCAGCGGATCGGCGGATCCTTTCCAGGGCTCATCGAAGGCTTCGAAGACGAAGGTGAGGATGTCTGCCTCCGCCGTCCATGCGAGGAGCCCGTCGTAGTACTCGGCCTGAACTTCCTCGGACGCATTGGCGGGCTCGATGCCGCGGCCGTTTGAGGCCGTTGGCCATCCGGCCTCGGTGATCACCACCAGCTTGTCGGGATAGTGGTCCAGGACCGAGTGGTAGTTCTCCTGGGTGTACTCGAGCGCATCCACCATGGTCCGGTGCTCCCAGGCGGGATAGGTGTGAATCGATAGAAAGTCGAGCTCGGCTGCGAGTGGCTCCAGCGTGTTCGTCCAGGGGACATAGTTGTCGCAAGACGTCACCGGCTGATCGACCGCCCGCTTGACCTTGCGCACGTGCTCAATGAGGCGGTCGACCGAGACGAGGTGATCGGTCCACTCAACGGCGGCTTCGTTTCCGACAGCCACCGCGAACACACTGTCGGGGTAGCGGTTGGCCAACTCGATGGCCCGGTCGACCTGGCGGTCGTTGTCGGCGCGGTTGGCACGAAGCGTCTCCTCGCTGAAGTCTGCCCCCCAGGGGCATTCCGGATTGCTCAGCTCGGCACCCAGGTCAACCCCGAGCATGACCTTGAAGTTCAGGGATTCGCTCTCGATGACCTCGAGCACAATCTCGGCGTGCCGGCTGGAGTCGTACAGCCTGAGGTAGTCCCAGTTCTTCGCCAGGATGAGGAGATCCTCTTTGACCTCACGATGCGATGGGTACACGCCCGTTCGCGGGTTCTGATCCTGCCGATACCCCGAGTAGCAGATGGCGTTGCCGCGGGGGAGCGACAGGTCGCTCGAGGTTGGCCGGCCCGTCTCAGACATATTTGGGATTCCCGTCCTTGTCCCACAGACCCCAGTAGGCGCCGACGTCTCCCTCGGCATCAACTTTCCAGGTTTCATCAAAGGCGGAGAAGTAGAAGATTTCGATGCCGTCTTGTTCCGCCCACCGGAAGGTATCGACGAAGTACTTGATGGCGTTTTCGAGCGAAGGGACGGATCCCATCTCAGGTGTGCCGATGTTCGGCCATCCGGTTTCCGTGATGATGACCTTCTTGCCGTTTGCCGCATGCGTGGCGCGGCGGTACATCTCCTTCATGTACAGCAGGGCATGTTCGGCCGGGCAGCCCTCCCAGAAGGGGTAGCAGTTGGCGAGGATGACGTCACACGCTTCGGTGACCCGTGGGAAGTCGACGAACTTGAAGTAGGCGTCGACATACCCGACCTCCACATCGGGAACCGCTGCCTTGACGCGCCGAATGTATTCGATGAGCTGATCTTCGGAGAGCTCGTCGCGCAGGAGCACCTCGTTGCCAACCGCCAGTATTCCGGCATCGCCGGCCCTGGCGATCTCAATGGCATTGGTCAGTTCGATCTCGTTCTTCTCGAGATCTTCTGCCAGCCACACGCCGACCATCGTCTGCAGGCCGTTCTCGGTAGCGATCGCCGGGATCAGTTCGTTGCCATCGGTTGTCGAGAAGGTTCGGATCCAGCGCGTATGCGGCTGGATCACACGCAGCCGGGTACGAATCTGCTCTTCGCCGACTTCGGTGCCGGGCCCCTGACCCTCTTGCAGGGGGCTGAAGCACAACCCGTGGATCCCGGCTTCGAGGATCTCATGCACCAGCGCACGGAGCTCGTCGACGGAACGGCCGGAGGTATCGATCCCGGACAGAGACAGGGTCCGTTGGTAGAGATTGGACATGGAGTTTCCCTTCGTGGCGAGAGCGGGGGGCGACCCCTCTAGGGGCTCAAACCCCGCACGGCTGACCGGGGGGCGTAGACATTCAACTGCACGATCCGGCCGGTCCGGCCGAAGATCTCCCTCGATGTCGCCTCATCTAGCGACCATCCGGGTACCTCGCGCTCGGTTCCATCCTCGTCGGTGATGACAATCCGGGGCTCGAACCCACCGGTGTGCACCACGACCGGCACCTGGCATACCGTGAACGCCGCCGTATTTGGTCCGACCTCGTGGTGGCGAGGCTGGTGGTTCACGTCGAGGTAGGCCAACTCGCCGGACTCGGGACCGAAGTCACGGTCGTTGAGCAACAGCGGCGTGAAGCGGATCGAACCCTCGACGACGGTGAGTCCCAGCTCGGCCCAACGAGTGAGGAGCTCCTCCTTGACCTGACCAGTCATACCGGGCTGTTGAGCACCGGCATGGGCCGGGGTATGGGAGTACGGGTCGGTGGGGAAGGCGCCGTAACCGGCCGCCGATTTGTTGAAGCCGAGTCCCTCCCGAACCCGGTAGTAGAGGCCGATCAGCTCCTCCCGAGATTCCTCCGGCACCGATGCAGGGGCGCCAAGAAAGGACTCCTGAACGGCCACGAGCAGCTTGGCCACCATGTGCCAGTAGATGGAACCAATCCCCTCGAAGGCATACATGGTCGACGAGCGGCCGGTGAAACCGTGATGGTGAAAGACCTGTTCGAAGAGCTCGAGGGTGGCCGCCCGGTGTTCAATCGCCAACGGCTCGATGCCATCACCCGACAGCCGGTCGAGCGCGGCTTCCAGATCCGACGCGTTGTGGAAATCACCGTTGAAGTGGTACACCCCATTGATATCGCGGACGAGCACGTCCTCGGAACCGGCATCGAGTAGTGCTCCGAGGAGCGGATTCGCGTTAACCAGGTCGGCCGGCACGCGATTTCGCTCGAGGAACGGAGGCCGGCGGCGAGCCGGGTACAGCAGGAAGCTGTCGACATCCTCCCGATACAACGCCGAGTCGTACATAGCGTTGAGCAGTCGGACCACCTCGTCCACATCCAGCAAACCCGAACTCATCGCCGCCACCTGACCCTCGAGCATCTCCGACAGCTGCTCGATGTTCGCCTGGGAACCGTCGTCGGAGAGCCGCAGCAGGTTGTACGCGTTGTAGAGCCCGTCTTCCCTCCGGGCGGCGCGCACGGCGTGATCGAGATGGGTCTGGGCGGTGCGACACAACCGCCGCACGGCCTCAGCCTCCAGCGGCCGCGGCTCCGACGGCCCGTGCTCGTAGATGGCCGATCGGTAGGCGCCGTAGACCGACCCGAGCTCATGGAGAATCCGGGCTCGTTCGCCGGGATCGTCATCGCCCGCATCTGCCGACTCGAACGTGCGAGTGAGGGCCCCGGTCAACGCGATGACTTCGGGAGACACCGGGAAACTCCCCGCCTCATCAGCGAGCAGATGGTCGAGGACTTCGACGTAGCGGCGCAAATACGAAAGGGTCACCATCGACAGGCCCCACCCGACCAGCGCGTTGTTGGCGTCGTTCCACTCGGGACGCTCGGTGTTCATCCAGATGCCACCGCCGGGCACGAAGTTCGCCAGCTTGGCGAGCATCGGAATGAGGAGTTTCTCGAGGAACGTGACGTGGGTGACTGCGCCTTCGGCATCGGTCACCAGTTTCCCGTCGGCACCGATGGCGGCCACCCGTTCATCGACGACGGCTTGCGCATCCACGTCGAAGTCGACCGTTGCCTTCGGGTTCTGCACGAGCCGCCCGTACGGCACGATTCGGTACGGAACATCGGCGAAGGCGTATCCGACCCGACCCAACTCGGTCGCCAGCCAGCCTGGGCGATACGCCTCCTGGGCTTCCAGCAGCCTGAGCAGATAGACGATCTGGTGGTCGCCCCAGTACCCGATTCCGCTCCACGGGTTGTCCGGCTCGGGCACCTCCCAATCGATCCCCTCGCTCGTGATTCGATAGGGGTTGAACCCGTCGGCGGTCGAGGCGTTCAGGAACTTGGCGATGATCGATGGCAGATAGTCGGGGAAGCTGCGACAGAGCGCCTCCCAGTTCTGGAAGATATCGCGCCAGTTGCCCTGGTAGCTCAGAAGTGGCTCCCCCTGCCGATCGCGGACCCGGATTTCGAAGTGGTTCCAGGGCCGGCTCGGGTCGCCGTGCCGCCGCGAGAAACCGATCGGTAGATATTCGTCGGCGAGCCGGGCGAGGTTTGGGTCATCTGTCTCCCTGGCACGAGCCCTGAGATCCTGCACCCCGATGGAGTCGGGCAGGCCAGCGAGCCAGCCGGTATGCCGGTCGGCGACCTCTCGATGGCGATCGCCGACAAACGAGCGGAAGTGATCCTTGTCCACCTCATATCCCGAGAGGAAGGTGCCGCCCCGCATGACGTTGAACAGCGTGTTGGCGAGGTGGTGGGCATCAGTTTTGATCGAGGACGTGCGCTGCCATCCGTCGGCGCTGGCGAGGATGGTCCCCAGCTCGGCAGACGAGCGGTCGATGTCGGTCTGGATCAACGCTGCCGGGTCATCGTCGGACTGCAGCACTGCGGCCAGGGCGGTGATCTCGGAATGGCTTTGCGCAACGTCGGCCACGATATGCCATTGGTGGAGTTGGCCGGGTTCCAGATCGACGCTCCCGTTGAGGAGAAACGATCCGGGCCTGCCGGTCCTGAGCGACGACGGCACGAAGTCTCGGCCCCGCCGCGCCAGGCTGATGGCTTCCGAATCGACGCTCACGGCCGCACCTTCCAACCCCGTCGCCCACACGGTGGTGGCCCGCAGGGCTTCGGACGGTTCCGGCCGGTCGACGACTCTTGCCTCCACGGCATAGATACCGATGCCGGAGTCGGCGATCTCACTGCGGCGATAGGCGTTGGCGAGATTGCTCATCTGCTGCTGCAATGCCACCGCGATCCCCCACGGCATCACATCGAGCAAGCCGTCCACGATGTCGACGGTCATTCGTGAGCCGGCCTCCCGATTGTCCAGCGACACGGTCCGGACCCAGCCGAACCGCTCCGAGGGTGCCCACCGATATCGAATGACCAGACCCAGATGGAGGTGTTCTTCTTCAAAGACGACCGCGTCGCCCTGGAGGCTCTTGAACAGGCTCCTTCGCTTGAGGGTGCTATTCCCGGTGAAGGGCTCCCAGACGGTGGTGCCCTCATGCGTGCGCACGCGCAGCACGGTGACGGGTCCAACCCGCCCGGCGATGCTGTGGAGACGGTCGACGGTCTCGTACGGGAAGAGGCAATCGGCGGGTTCGATCCTTCCGGCAGTGAGGCCGCCCGAGCTCGACACGAACATCCACAGGTCTGAGCTGCTCACGATCGTCATGAGGAACGGTTCCATCTGGTCGAAATCCGAGATCCGATACATCTCGACGCCATCGACGACCTCGATGCGCTCACTGACCTTCGATCGGCCGTTGGTTGAGGCGGAAGACGTAGTGGTCATCTCATCCATCGATCTCTCCTCCATCGGCCGGCTCAAACCGTCTGTTCGGTATACCGTTGTCGGCGATCACGCCGGCGTACCAGCGGCCGCTTGCTTTGGTCCGGCGCACAAGCGTGTCGAAGTCAACGTGGACAATGCCGAAGCGCGTGCTCAACCCCGAGCCCCACTCGAAGTTGTCGAGCAGGGACCACACAAAGAACCCGTCGAGCGGCACGCCGGCTGCGATCACATCGCGGGCGGCGGCTACGTGGCCGGCCAGGAAAGTAGTGCGTTGCTGGTCGAGTACCTCGCCCGACCCGGTGACCTCGTCCTCGTAGGCGGCCCCACATTCAGTCACGTAGTAGGAGGGAAAGGCGTACTCCTCGTGGACCCGCTCCAGGATCTCCGTGAGGCCAGGGGGATAGATCTCCCAACCGGCGTCCGTCCGGGGGCCGACCGAGACCTGAGACCAGGAAAGGTGGCCGGACTCGGGATCCCGGATGGCGGCCACCCGGTTGGGGAAGTAGTAGTTGACCCCGAGGAAGTCGAGGGGCTGGGCGATCGTCGCCAGATCGTCCGGGTAGACGTGGTCGAGCTCGAGATCGAAGTGGGCTCGAACATCCTCTGGATATCCCCGGCCGGTGAGGGGATCGAGGTACCAGCGATTCAGGACTCCATCACCCAGCCTCGCCGCGATGGCGTCGTCTGGATGGTCGGAGGCCGGAATCTGGGGGGCGAGGTTGAGCACGATTCCGACCCGGGCGTCGGGACAGCGGTCGCGGATCTCCTGAACGGCGCTGCCGTGCGCCAGCAGCAGATGATGGCCGACCGGTATCGCAGATCCCGTGCGGCCGGGTGCGTGGCTGCCTCTTCCGTATCCGTGGTCGGCGGCGACCCACGGTTCGTTGAGAGTTGCCCAGTGAGTGACGCGGTCCCCGAGGCGGTCGGCCACCACGCCGACGAACTCGGCGAAGGCGTCGATGGTTGCCCGGTTGAGCCATCCTCCCTCGTTTTCGAGAGCCTGGGGGAGCTCCCAGTGATAGAGCGTCACGAATGGCTCAATTCCCGCCGCCCGGAGCCCGTCGATCAGGTCCGAGTAGAACTGGAGGCCGGCCGGGTTGATCTCACCCCGGCCGGCCGGGAGAATCCGCGGCCAGCTGATGGAGAACCGATACGCCTGGATGCCGAGCTCGACCATGAGATCGATGTCTTCGGGCCACCGTTCGTAGTGGCCGCATGCCACGTCACCGGTGTTCCCGTCACTGATTCGGCCGGGCGTGTGGGCAAAGCGATCCCAGATGCTCTCGCCCTTGCCGTCTGAATCCCAGGCACCTTCGATCTGATACGACGACGTGGCTGCGCCCCATGAGAACCCGGCCGGAAAGCCCGGGAATCCGTTGGTGGTCATGATGTCGTGCCCTTCCTCGTGGGAGCGCTCCCAATATAGCTGGCACGTCGAGCCGTTCCCATTTGGATTCGTTGACTCCAATAGGTATATTCTCTGGGAGCGCTCCCACCAATGCTGGGAACGCTCCCAGAGGAGGACCTCGATGGAGAAGGGTAGGGGGACCGCTCACACCCTGGAGCGTGTTGCCGAGATGGCGGGTGTCTCTCGCTCGACCGTTTCCCGGGCCCTCCACAATGACCCCCATGTGAAAGCCTCCACCCGTGAGAAGGTCCTCGAGGTCGTGGAGCGAATCGGGTACGCGCCGAATCGGGCGGCGCAAGGTCTGGCCTACGGCCGCACGGGAATGGTCGGAATTGTGATCTCCGTCGACCTGGACGAAGTGTTCTCCGACCCGTTCTTCGCCGTCCTCCTCAGGGAGCTCTACGGCGCGGCCCGGGACCGGGACCTCGTAGTTTCTGTCTGGCTTCTGGGGGAGAAGGATGATCGCAAGACGGTCAATCTCATCACCCGGGGTACGACGCTCGACGGCGCCATCGTGGCGGCCGGGAGGGTCGATGATCCGGTCGTCGCATCTCTCAGCACCGCCAACAAGCCCTTCGTCTTGCTCGGACGGCCTGCGAACGGTGAGAGCCAGAGTTTTGTCGATATCGACAATCGCACCGCGGAGCGCAACGCCACCTCCCACCTCCTGCGCTTGGGCCGGAGGCGGATTGCCACCCTGGCAGGCCCCGGGTTCGCGGTCGCCGCCATCGATCGCAAGGCCGGCTACGTCGACGCCCTTGCCCAGGCCGGCATCAGACCCGATCCCGACCTCATCTACGAAGCCGGCTTCTCGGCGGCCGACGCCGTCGCCGGCACGCGACAGCTGATGCAGCACAACCCCGACGCGATCGTCGCAGCCAATGACGTCATGGCCATGGCGGCGTTGGGCGAGCTGGCGGCGATGGGGGTGCGGGTGCCTGATGACGTGGCCGTCGTCGGATTCGACGACCTCAAGGCTGCCAGTCACACGACTCCACCGCTCACAACGGTTCGACAGTCGATCCGCTTGCTCGCTTCCGAGGCAGTGCGGGCATTGTCGGACCTCATCGAGGACCCATCCATTCCCCCCCAGCAAGTAGTCATCCCGACCGAACTGATCGTACGTGCGTCGTGTGGCGCACAATCACAACAAGGAGAAATATAGAGATGAAGAAGATCTTCAACATACGGCTCATCGCCGTGTTGTTGGTGATGGCGCTCGTAGCTGCCGCTTGTGGCGGCGACGACAGCGGTGACTCACCGACAACCACGGCAGATGGCGGCGGCGGCGGCGCCACGACGACGACGGCGGCGCCCGTAGACGACCTGACGCTGACGGTCCTCATCCACTCACAAGAGCCGATGACGACGTTCGTGCAGGACTTCAGCGATGACTTCGAAGCGCAGAATCCGGGCGTCACCGTTGACGTTTCGGTGGTAGGCGCTGCCGATCTGGCGACCGTCACGCAGACCCGCCTGTCGGCGAACGACATCGATGTCATCGACATGTTCGGGTTCGCCAACCCGGTCGAGGCCTACATGGGTGGCGCAACGCCCCCCGCCTGGCAGACGCTGGTCGAAGCCGGACTGCTCCTGGACATCACCGATGAGGCGTTTGTTGCCAACTACGACACACCTTCGATTGAGCAAGCCGGTACGTTCGACGGCCGGGTGTATTCCGTCAACCTGGGCCGCGTCGTCTACGGCGGCATGTTCGTCAACAACGACCTGCTCGCCGACGTCGGCGTATCGCTCCCGACCACGTGGGGCGAATTGGTCTCCGTGTGCGAAGCGGTCGTTGCAGCCGGTAACGAGTGCATGACCGTCGGCGGCGCCGACGGCTGGCCCGTATTCGTCGGTGCGTATGGACTGCTCGGAGCCCTGTACCCCGACCAGGCACAACTGGTCGAGGACCTCTACACGGGCGCCGTCAAGTGGGACGACGAGGAAACCCTCGAGCTGTGGCGTCGGTACAAGACGTATGCCACCGAGATGCTCGAGTCCGGTACGACCGGCTACGCTCACGATGCCGCCACTTTCCGCTATGCGGCCGGTGATGTCGCCTTCCTGCCGACCGGTAGTTGGCAGTCTCCCAACATGGATGCCGAAGCGACCTTCGACTGGACGTACGTTCCCTTCCCGGGCAGCGACGACGCCGCCGACAATACGAACCTGTTCGGCAAATACGACCAGGGTTGGTCCATTGCAGCCAATTCGCCGAACGTAGAAACTGCGAAGAAGTTCGTGGCTGCGTTCTCCGATCCCGCCAACTACCAGGCGTTCGTTGACGCGACCGGGTTCATCCCGACCCAGCCGACGGCGACCCTCGAGAGCACGCTCGGCCTGGCGCTGAAGCCGATCCTTGAGAACTACGCCGTCGGGTTCGAGCAGTACTGGGTGGATCCGGCGGGCTCCGGCCAGTGGGCCAACGGCTCGCAAGGCGCGTCATTCTTCGCGCCGTTCAATCAGTGGGAGGATCCGGTCGAGCTGGCCACGCAAGCACAGATCGACCTGCAGGCCGCGCTGGACGAGCTCTAGAGAGTTGCTGGAAAAGGTGCGGGCTTCTCGCCGAGGTGAGAAGCCCGCACCAAACCAGCTCGGGTAGGGAAGGGGACGGATGGCAATCGAACTCGTCAAGAAGGACTACCTATTCGGGAGAGGCTGGAAGAGCTGGACCCCCATCCTGCTGCTTCTTCCCGGCTTTGGACTGTATCTGATCATTGCCGTCGGTCCCTCGCTGGCCACGGCCATCTACTCATTCACCGACGCCACCGGGATCAAGGGTTCTCCGATCAACTGGATCGGCTTCGAGAACTACGACGAGTTTCTATTCCGGGGGCTGGCATCTCGTGACAACATTGCCGCCCTCCAGCGGACTCTGGTCTTCTCGGTCCTGGTAACCGGTATCCAGTTCAGCCTGGGCCTCGGGCTTGCCCTGCTACTGAACCAGAAGCTGCGGGGGAAGATCTTCTTTCGCACCCTGTTCTTTCTGCCGGTCATCCTCGGGGTGGTCATCCAGGGCTTGATGTGGAAGCTCTTCCTGCTCCCCAACGGCGGTCCCGTAGCCGAGGTGTTCGAAATGTTCGGCATTTCGTCCGAGTTCCTCGGGGGAAAGCCCACTGAGGCGTTCCTGTGGGTGATCGCCGTCCAGATCTGGGCCAACGTCGGCATTACGATGGTGATCTTCCTGGCCGGCATGCAGACGATCGACGAGAATCTGTATGAAGCGGCCAGGATCGACGGTGCCGGCGGCTGGAGTCTGTTCAAGAGCATCACCTGGCCGCAGTTGACGCCAGCCATCAACACGAACTTCTTGCTGAACATCATCGGCTCATTGCAGGCCTGGCAGCTGTTCCTCGTTCTCATCGGATACAAACCCGGCACCCAGGTACTCGGCTACGAGATCTTCGCGCAGGGGTTCGGGCAAACGGGCGGGGTGTCCGCCGCCTTCAGACAGGGGTTTGCAGCTGCCGCCTCGGTCGTGCTGTTCTTCATCGTCTTGATCCTCGGATTATCCGCCAACTGGTTTGTGTCCCGTAGAGAAAGGAAGTACCTCGGATGACCATCCAAACGATGGAACAAGAAACCCGGGTCATAGAGGACCCCGGCAAGCGCTTCCCGTGGGGCAAGGTCCTCTCGTATGCCGTCTTGCTGATTTTCTCGGTCCTTTACATCGGTCCACTGTTCATGCTGGTAAACGCGTCGTTCAAGACGCTGAGCGAGTTCTTCAAGGATCCGATCAGCCCGGTTTCGAGCATCAACTTCGAGAACTACACCAATGCCTGGGAGCGGGCCAACTTCTCGCGCTACATGCTCAATTCGGCGGTCTACGCGACGGTGGCTACCGCAGTGTTTGTGTTCACATCCGTGTTCGTAGCGTTCCCGATCGCCCGTGGATTGGTTAAGGGCGCCGGAGCCTTGCTGACGCTATATGTGGTGGCCCTGTTCCTGCCGCCGGCGCTGATTCCGCAGTTCCAGTTGATCTTGAACCTGGGGCTGTACAACACCCGCTTCGGATACATATTGCTGTTCGTCGTCAACCCGATCGGGATGATTATTCTGGTGAACTACATCAAATCCATCCCGAGGGAGCTGGACGAGTCGGCGGCGGTGGACGGGTGCGGCTATTTCCGGTTTGTGTGGTCGGTCGTGCTGCCGCTCATACGTCCGGCGGTCGCAACCGTCACGGTGTTGCACGCCATCGGCATCTGGAACGAGCTGATTCTCCCGACGATCTACCTGACCAGTGCGGACCTCTATCCGATCACACGGGGCCTCATCGTCTTCGAAGGTCAATACGGGAGTGACTGGCCGGGGCTGGCCGCGGCTGTTCTCATGCTGATGATCCCAATGCTGATCCTCTTCATGTTCCTGCAGCGCTTCATCATCGGTGGTCTGACCTCCGGCGCCGTCAAGGGATAGCGGGTATGCCCGGCTGGGACCGATGATGTCGTCACCGGTTACGATCACCGACGTCGAGGTCATATTGACCCAGCCGGGTTCTTCCCGCCTGGTCATCGTCAAGCTGCTGACATCCGAGCCGGGCCTGTACGGCCTCGGGTGCGCGACGTTCACCCAGCGCATCTTTGCGGTGGAGGCGGCCATCGAGCGCCACCTCAAACCGTTCCTCATCGGACGCGATGTGGATCGCATCGAAGAGACATGGCGGATGTCCATGGTGCACGGATACTGGCGCAACGGTCCGGTTCTCAACAACGCCATCTCGGGTATCGACCAGGCGTTGTGGGACATCAAGGGCAAGCGGGCCGGGATGCCGGTGTATCAGCTCCTCGGTGGCAAGACGCGAGAGGCGGCGGCCGTGTACGTCCATGCCGACGGCTCCGATCCCCACGAAGTAGCCGACAACGCTCAGGGGCTGGTCGAGGAGGGCTTCCGGCATGTTCGGGTCCAGATGGGCGGGTACGGCGGCCCCGCATCGGGCATGCATCGGCCGAAGAAGGCGCCGGATGGGAACTACTTCGACCCCCGTGCCTACGGCCGGGCGATGCTCGAGATGATCGAACACGTTCGCAGCCGGCTGGATGCGTCGGTCGAGCTGCTGCACGACGTCCATGAGCGCCTCCATCCGATCGATGCGGTGCAGTTCGCCAAGGATGTCGAGCCGTACCGGCTCTTCTTCCTCGAGGATGTCCTGGCGCCGGAGGACATCGGGTGGTTCGAGACCATCCGGCAGCAGGCGGCGACGCCGCTGGCGATGGGCGAGCTCTTCAACAACCCCCATGAATGGCGGCCACTCATCACCGGACAACTCATCGACTTCGTGCGCATGCACGTCAGCCAGATCGGCGGAATCACACCGGCCCGCAATGTGGCCGCGTTCGCCGACACGTTTGGAATCCGCACCGCCTGGCACGGTCCGAGCGATACCTCACCGGTCGGCCACGCCGCCAATCTTCATCTCGACGTGTGGGCGCCCAACTTCGGGATCCAGGAGTGGTACCTCCCTCCGGAGCTCGAGTACGAGATGTTCCCGGGGATGCCGCGGGTGGAGGACGGCTATCTCTACCCGAATGATCTGCCAGGGCTGGGGATCGACATCGACGAGAAACTGGCAGCGAAGTTCCCGGTGGAGGAGATTGTCGAACGGTGGACCCAGACCCGCCGCCCTGACGGGAGTCCGGCGCGCCCATGAACACAGCCCCCGTTCCCTCGCCGGCCAACGTCGAAGCTGCGTTCGAGGCGGTGACCCCGCGCTACTCGGAGCTGTCCGGACAGGTTGCGGTGGTGACCGGCGCCGCCAAGGGCATCGGGCAAGGTATCGCCATCCGTCTGGCCGCCGAAGGCATGCATCTGGTTGCTGCCGACATCGACGACGCGGCGCTCGAAAGCACCGCCCGGGCACTGCGAAGCTGCGGCGCATCGGTCCTCGGCGTAGTGGGCGATCTGAGTCGCACTGACGATATCGATGCGCTGTTCGGTAAGGCCGTCGAGGCCTTCGGGACCGTCGATGCACTCGTCAACAACGCCGCCGACCTCAATCGGCGGCGACTCCTTGATGAGCACGACGAACTGCTCGACCGGCAGCTGGCCACAAACGTGCGCGGCCCATATCTGTGCTCGCAGCGCGCCGCCGCCATCATGCGTGAGTCCGGTGGCGGGAACATCGTCCACATCTCATCTGTCGGAGCTGTCCGTGCCCACCACGTCGGCTTTCCTTACGATGTGACCAAGGGCGCCATCAACGCCATGACTCTGGCCATGGCTATCGATCTGGGCGGATACGGTATCCGCGTCAACGCCATCGGACCCGGCGTCACCCACACCTACCGCACCGAGCCGTACGCCGAGCAAGACCCGGACTCATACCAGACGACCGCCGAGCGTATCCCGCTCGGACGGTGGGGAACCGTGTCCGACATCGGTGCGATGGTCGCGTTTCTCGTTTCACCGGAGGCGAGCTACATCACGGGCCAGATCATCCACGTCGATGGTGGGATCACGGCCCAGCTGAGCCCGCGCGGGCCGAATGGCCTCGAACGCGGCGACAGACGGAGCCGGCAATGAAACGAATGGACGCAGCATCATGATGTCGCACGGAGGCCGGTGGCGTGTTTGGTCTCTCGTTGTGGCTGCGGTGATGGTGCTTGGGGCCTGCGGGTCGAGCTCATCGTCCGCCGATGAGACGACCACTCCATCCACCACTTCTACGTTGCCGACGACAACCACCACAACACTGCCACCCACAACGACGACCACGATCGCCACCCCCGAGTCGATCCCGGTCGAGGCGCCCGAAGGTATGGAGCTGGCCTGGAACGACGAGTTCGACGGCGACACGATCAATCTGTCGAACTGGACGTACGACATCGGTGGCTGGGGCTGGGGCAACGGGGAATCGCAGTACTACACCGACCGACCGGAGAATGCCCGGCTCCAGAACGGGTTGCTCGTCATCGAAGGCCGTCAGGAGCGCTTCGAGGACAACTACTACACGTCCGCCCGGCTCAAGACGCAGGAGCTCCAGGAGTTCCAGTACGGCTACCTCGAAGCCCGGATCAAAGTGCCCGCCGACGCCGGTATGTGGCCCGCCTTCTGGATGCTGGGAGCGAATTTCGAACGTGACACGGAGGATCCGCAAGACAGCAGCTGGCCGTTTGTCGGAGAGATCGACATCATGGAATTCGTCGGTAAAGAGCCGATTCTCGCCTACGGCAACCTCCACGGTCCCGGGTACTCGGGGGCGGGCAGCCTGGGGAGCACCTATCGGCACGACGGACCGATCGCCGATGACTTCCATACCTACGCCGTCGAATGGGACGTCGACGGGGTCCGCTGGTTCTTCGATGGCGAGCAGTATGGCGAGAAGGGTCGTGAGATCGTGGGGGACCGATGGGTCTTCGACCAGCCCTTCTTCTTCATCCTCAACCTGGCGCTAGGAGGCACCATGCCGGGGCCGATCGGTCTGGATGTCGAGTTCCCCAAGTACATGTATGTCGACTATGTCCGCGTGTATCAGCCGATTGCGGAGGCGACCGTGTGATGGCGGCCGACGATGAACGAACGATGACGAACGAGCAAGGAATCAAGAAGGGAGCGCCTGATGGCGACTATCGCGTTTGAGGATGTTGGCAAGGTCTATCCGGGGGGCACCCGGGCGATTGAAGGGGTGAACTTCGAGATCTTTGACGGCGAATTCCTTGTCGTGGTCGGCCCTTCTGGTTGTGGAAAGTCAACCCTGTTGCGGATGGTGGCGGGTCTC
>CAXMQV010000134.1:0-2194 GCA_964195905.1 uncultured Gammaproteobacteria bacterium | reverse complement strand
TAGGGATGGTCGAGTACGGCTTGGCGGTATGGCGTACGCCGAGCTCGTAGTAGACGTTGGGATTGGCCGTTGTGAGGTCGGCGACCACGAATTCCGATAGTAGGAGCCGGGCGAACATGGCCGAGTGAATGATTCCTCCCGCGGCTTCCCTGTCTCCGCGAATCGGTTCGAGCCCGGCGGTGGCGATGGCTGGAGCGATGCCTCGCTCGTAGATGTCGTCGAAATCGATCTCGACCCCGGTGTCCGGATCTGTCTTCTTACCGAACGGCATGTCGACGAAGCACACTTGCCGGGCGGCCGTCATCTCGTCCGTCATGGCTTCTCCTCGATGACGGTGGAACCCCTTCCTAGCTGAGGGTACCCCTGTCGAGGCCGAAGATGCCCGCCCGACACGGTCGCTGCGGTAACGCGATCACCATGTCGTGCGGGCCACAGATCCGCAAGGCTCACCGTCGCCACGAGCAGGACTCGATGCCGAATCGGAGACATTCGAGTCGCGTCAGAGCCCGACCGCCGAGACAACGCTCGGTCTTGCCGCGGACGGTGAGCGCATGGTCGTGACCAGTCGTCGAGCGATTGGGAGAGACACGAGACACCCGAATTGGATAGTGTCTTGCGCAGGATTCGGTGTCACTTGCCCGGGAGCCGATTAGGCGGCATCACTCAATTGAGTGCCGGCAGTCGTCACCCAGAAGTGGGGTTGGGTTGGGTACGGGCCGAGGTACGCGAGGCCAGGCCACCACCGGAAGCTCCAACCACTGCAACGTCTTGCGAACAGAGGTTGAGCTGGCCGCAAGATGGTTGGTGGTTACGGGTCCGGGCCCCCGGTGGGTGTGCGGTCAGGACTTGGAGAGTCTGCGAGCCCGATTGAGGTCCACCAGGTCACTCCGGTCGTCCTCGAACCGCCACAGCTGGACCGAGCCGCTCGCCGGGATCACGGTGGCGATGGTCCCGAGGGGGGCGTCGCCGGTTCTCGTGTCGCTCGTGTAGTAGATGTTGAGCTCGTGATCGGCGCTGCGGGGTTTGCCGGTCTTGGCGATCTTCTCCGTGGCTTCTCGAATCGCATCCTGGGCCACTTGATGGGGGAAGCCGTGCTTGCCGCCGCCGCCGACTGATGACACGAGGGAGATTCCGGGGCTGAGCGCTTCCAGCAGTTCGAGGTAGATCCCGCGCTTGGAAGCATGGTGGGAGACCTTGAAGACCGTGGCGTTGAGCGGGTCGATGCCCCGGGCCATCTTCAACTCGCTGAAGATCGGCGAGAACCTGCTCTCCAATTTGGGATGGTCGACCTGGATCTGTGCCCACTCCCGGGCCTGGGCGTCGCCGCCGAGTACCAGGGACTTGACGCGCCGCACCTTGGCGTACAGCCGGCCGGACAGCTGCTCCTTTTGGCCGACGCTGGCCTCGGCTACCCGTTCGGACCGGACCTGGACCCGTTTGTAGGGATACTCGAATTTGAGGGTGATCGAGGCGTTGTTGGGATCGACGCCGTACGAATCATATTGATGCTTGAGAGTGATGCCCGGCCCCAGGACCAGGATCCGCACGTCATCGATGAACTGGGAGAGCCCACTGGCCGGTTGGGCCCAGGCGATGTGCGGATTGTGCTCTAACGCCTCCATCGTCTCGATGAACGCACCGGTGGGGAGGTAGTAGCCGGCATCCCAGTAGGCGGCGATGTCGAACCGGAACAGGTCGATGAAGTCGGCCATTCCCCCGATGTGATCGTCATGGGGATGGGTTCCCACCACGATGGGGAATGCTTTTCGGTGAGCGGGAGTGCTGTTGTCGGCCTGGGGCGGTGCCAGTAGTCCGGCTTGCTGGAGGGTGGCAACCAGCCCCGGCAGCTTGGCCTTCTGGCCGCCCGATACATCGACCACGATGGCGCGGCGCGGCTCGGCTCCCATCTTGGGAAGCAGCACGAGTTGGGTGTCACCGTCCCCGACGTTGACGAGGAAGGGGATGAGATTGTTGGGAGCCTCGCACAGCTCGAAGAAACGGTCCGGATCGGGGGCTTCCAGGCGGCCGACCGGGATCGGGCTCGGCTTCATGAGTGGTCCTCCCTGGCAACGCCCTGTTCTTCCCAGGCCAGTCGGGCCAGGTCCTCGTTGGCGCCCGCGTCCAGCACGCCTGCTGCTGCGGCGTAGTAGGAGATCTTGGCCAGCTCGCGTGCCGACGTGGTGATGTCGAAAAC
>CAXMQV010000133.1:0-20787 GCA_964195905.1 uncultured Gammaproteobacteria bacterium | reverse complement strand
AGCATCGATGACACCGACGACAAGACTTCCATCGCCTTCGAAACGAGTCACACCGCCGGAGCTCTGGCGCTGGCGCTCACCGAATTGGGTCTGCGCGGGGCCAACCTCACGCGCATCGAATCTCGCCCCGCAGCCGAGCGGTGGAATTATCGGTTCTTCGTGGATCTCGTGCACCCGGTGGGAACGGCCGGACTCGGTCAGGTCCTCGAGCCACCACCGGCGACGATGACCAATTTGCACGTGCTCGGGAGCTATCGGGCGGCCGAATAGACGCGATCAATAGCAGCGCCCTGCGCCGCAGTTGCGAAGCAACTGCAAGGCGCTCCGATGGGCGGCCGTCGTCTCAGCCGCTGAGAAACTCCTCGATCTTGGTCTGGGCAGCTTCCATCACCGAGGCGGTTATGTCGCTGAGGGCTCTGGCAATAGCGAGCTCCTCGCCGACCACCGGCATCGGCGGGTCGCCCGCCTTTCGCTTCGCCCTTCCCATTGCCTCGAAGTGATCACCGCGCAGGTTGAGGACGGCGTGCGCCATGGTCTCCACATCGTCCTCGCTCAGGTGCAAGGTCAATGTGACGTCCTTCTCCATATGAACCTCCTTGATCTCAAGCTTCCGATATCGCATCGAATTCCTGTAGGGACCAAAGGCCCTCACGAAGAAACCTGGCAGGTCGCGAAAATCGTCCCTAGAGTCTGTATCCAGCTTCCCCAGGATTTCCATGGCAACCGAGACATCGGGCTTCGGCTCCGGCAAACGCGAGAGCCACGACTCCAGTTCGTACTACAGCCGCCGCATGACCACCCACGTCCTTGGCCTCATCGGTGAGCCGGTTGTGCCGCCGGCTGATGTGCTCGACCAGTTGTACTGCCAGAGCTCCGAGTCGATGGACCAACTGCCCGACAACTGCGTGTCGCTCATGGTCACCTCTCCTCCGTACAACGTGGGCAAGGACTACGACGACGACCTCCACATCGACGATTACCTCGAACTTCTCCACAACGTGTTTGCCGAGACCTACCGGGTGCTCGAGCCGGGCGGCCGCATAGCCGTGAACGTGGCCAACCTGGGTCGCAAGCCGTACGTCCCGCTCAACCACTTCGTGGCGGGTTTGCTCGGCGACCTCGGCTACTTGCTCAGGGGCGAGATCATCTGGCAGAAGGCCAAGGGAGCCGGCGGTTCGTGTGCCTGGGGATCGTGGAAGAGCGCCCAGAACCCGACCCTGCGAGATATTCATGAGTACGTGATCGTGGCTTCCAAGGAGATGTTCGGCCGCGCTCGCAAGGGGGAGAGCACCATCGAGCGCGACGAGTTCATGGAGGCCACCATCTCCATCTGGAACATGGGCACTGCCTCTGCCAAACGGATTGGCCATCCGGCCCCATTCCCGGTCGAGCTGCCCGAGCGGCTCATCGAGCTCTACACGTTCACCGGCGACCTTGTGCTCGATCCCTTCATGGGCTCGGGTTCAACCGCAATCGCTGCCAAGCAGACCGGCCGTCATTACGTTGGATACGACACCAGCGCCGAATACATCGAGCTGGCAACAGAGCGGATCGCGGCGGAAAGCTAGCGCTCTCACCTTGAGTCAGCGAAGCCGACTCAAGGCGAGAGGCGCTCCCTCGCCCACGCCGCGTAATCCCACCGGTAACGGATTCGGTCGTGGAGTCGATCGGGGCGGCCCTGCCAGAACTCGACGAGCTCGGGGCGAAGCCGGTATCCGCCCCAGTGGTCGGGCCGGGGGATGTCATCGTCGGCGAATTTCTCGGCCGCCGCCAAGAAGGCGTTCTCCAGTTGATCCCGGTCGGAGATGACGTCGCTCTGGCGGCTGATGCCGGCAGCCAGCTGGGCTCCCCGGGGGCGGGCGGCGTAGTACTCGTCGGACTCCTGTTCATCCACCTCGGCAACCATGCCTTCGATCCGGACCTGGCGGTGGATCTCGAGCCAGGTGAAACTGAGGGCGGCCCGCGGGTTGGCGCTCAGCTCGCGCCCCTTCTGGCTCTCGTAGTTGGTGAAGAACACGAAGCCGGTCTTGTCGAAGTCCTTGAGCAGCACGGTCCGAACCGAGGGCCGATCACCGTCGGCCGTGGCCAGGCTCATGGCGTTTGGCTGCGGGACGGCTGCCTCGTAGGCGGCCGCGAACCAGGCCGTGAATTCAATAATGGGATCGGCGGCCATCGTCGCCGGGTCGAGGGGAGGGCCCGAGTAGTCGAAGCGGCCGATCATGCGAACCGGAAACTCTCGATGACGGCGACGGCCTGGCCTTGATCGAATTCGAAGAACTCAACCGGGGAGATGAGGGTGAAGGTCGTGAGCAGGTCGTCTCGCAGGGCCGCTTGTTCGCGGATCACAACGGGAAAGCCGTCAAACTCCTCCGCATACTCAAACCACAGGGAGCGGACCCCGTCGATCAACTGGTCTCCGGATCGCAGCACTCGGAAGTCGGGAACGAAGAGGGCCAGATCGTCCTGGAGTCGTTGGACGTGATCGTCGAGGCCGAAACCTGCCTCTTGCAGTTCCAGATAGATCTCGAACGTTGTGCTGGGGAGGGCCAGGGCGATGTGGTCCTCCACGAATCCAACTCCGGACCCGGCAGACCCGGGATTCTCGCTCCACGTTTCCGGGTAGAAGAGCGTGAACAGCTCGTGGGTGTGGGTCGTGAACCCGGCCGGGAGCGTGGTCGTGGTGGTCGACGTCGTGGAGGTGGAGGTGGAGGTCGAGGTTGTGGTCGACGTCGCGGGAATCGTCGTGGTGGTAGCCGGCGGGGCGGTGGTGGTCTCGTCGACTATCGCAGTGGTGTCGGCGTCGCCGCCGCCACAGGCGGCTGCGACGAAAGCGAGAACGATGATAAATCTGCGCATGGCGAGATTGTAGGTAGCGGACCGGCCGCTAGATGCGGTATTCGTCGTAGGCGCGGAGCGACGCCAACGGTCCTCGCACCGTCAGGTGGGTCGCCTTCTCGTCAAAGGACTCCTCCAGGACCTCGGCGTCGCGGTGGAGGCGAGCCACCACCTCGCCGTGCTCGTAGGGAATCAGAAACGTCGCCACGATGTGATCGGCCCGCCGGGCCTCGGTGAGCCGGTCCCGCAGGATGTCGAGGCCCGTTCCCTGTCGGGCGGAGACCGCTATCGAGCCCTCATGGAGTGACACAAGTCGCGCCACGACCGCCTCGGACGCGATGTCGGCCTTGTTGAAGATGATGAGCTCCGGCAATCCGAGCGCACCGATCTCGGCCAGCACCTCGTGAACGGCAGCGATCTGTCTGTCCGGCTCGGGGTCGGAGGCATCGACAACGTGCAACAGCAACTCGGCCTCGGTGATCTGCTCGAGCGTGGATCGGAAGGCTTCGACCAGTTCATGGGGCAGGTTGCGGACAAACCCCACCGTATCGGAGATGAGCACCGGGCCCGAAGGCAAATCGAGGCGCCGGACGGTCGGATCAAGGGTCGAGAACAGCTGGTTCTCGGTCAGGGTTCCGGCATCGGTGAGTGAATTCAAGAGGGTGGACTTGCCCGCATTGGTGTAGCCCACGAGGGCGGCAACGGATGCGTCGGCCCGGGTGCGGGCTTTGCGCTGGGTGCGACCCACCTTTCCGATATGAGCCAACTCCTTTTCCACCTTGGTAATACGGGTGCTGATGCGCCGCCGATCGGTCTCGAGCTTCGTTTCTCCCGGACCACGGGTGCCGATGCCGCCGGCCAACCGGCTCATGGCGATGCCCCGCCCGCGCAGGCGGGGAAGGCGATAGCGGAGCTGGGCCAGCTCAACCTGGAGCATCCCGGCCTTGGACGTGGCGTGCTGGGCGAAGATGTCGAGGATCAGCGCGGTGCGGTCGACGACGTCACACCCGAAGACCTCTTGCAGATTTCTCTGCTGGATAGGGGTGAGGGCGTTGTCGAAGACGACGACGTCGACGTCGGCGGCGGTTGCTTCCCGCTGGAGGCGCTGGGCCTGACCCTTGCCGATGAATGTGGCAGGGTCGATGCGGTCCCGCCGGAGAACCGCCTGGCCCTCCGGATCTGAGCCGGCGGTGAGTGTCAGCTGGCCGAGCTCGTCAATAGAGAGCTTCGCTTCATGCTCGGTTATCCCGGGGGCAATCACGCTCACGAGAAACGCCCGTTGACGAACAACCCCGAGGTCGGTCTCGGTAGCAGTGAGGCGGCGGCGCTGCCGTCCTCCGGTCGTCAAGCGACCGCCGACCGGTTGTTAGAACAGCGCAGCAGAACTTGCCTCGCTGCCGAACTCGATGAGCCAGTCGATGTACTGCTGGAGCGTGTCGCGATCCCACACTTTCAATCCCTGCAGGAGGCCGTCACCGAGAGTCTCGGTCGGGCTCAGGTACCAGCGGCCGTCCTCCTGGACTGCCAGCAGTCCGGTATCGGCGGCTCCGAGGTCGCCCAGGAAGTCAGGCATTTCCACCCCGGTCAAGCCGGAGCCGAGCATGTCTGCAACCTCCTGGTCACAGGTGTTGATGTGGTCGGGGATCTCGGCCCCGAATTCGCTAAGCGCCCCACTCTGGTCGTTGAGGGTGATGTCGAAGCAGGCGCCGTCGAAGCTGATGGCGCCGTCGATTTCCAGGAAGAACGAGCTGAAGGCCATGTCGAATGTCTCGATCTTCACCCGCTTCGCGCCGTTGTCGGCGTCCGATACCGAGGTGCCGAGCGAGGTCAGATCGATGGTGATGAAGCTCCCGAACGCTCCGACCGTCTCGTTGTAGTCGTCCATTACGAGAGGCATGTAGTCGTACAGCGCACGCATCTCAGTGGGCGGCAGCATCCCGACGAGCCCCTCGAGGTCCAGCGAGAGCAACTGGCGGAACGCATCCTCCACGGCCGCCTCGGGAGAATCGGCGCCGACGGCTACCAGGCCGCTGCCAAACGCGGGCGTGCCGTAGCCGGTCTCAGTGAAGATGGCGTCCATGACGGTGTACCAGTACGACAGGTACCAGCCATCGTCCTCAACCGCCACGAGGTAGAAATCGTCGCCCCCCATGGACTCGGACTCGGGCGGAAGGTCGCCTTCCAGCGCTCCGCGCTCCTGGGCCGGGAGATTGTCGAGAACCAGGTCCCCAATCGGAAGCTCGGCCTGGTCGATGTCGAGGAAGGCGTCTCCGTTGGTGATGTACACCCGGACGAATCCCGGGGCGATCTCCTCGGTTCGGAACTCGAGGTCCGTGAATTCCATGTTGATGCCGGTGATGGCCTGAGGATTGATGCTGTCGGTCAAAACCTCGAGTCGCTTCAGTTCGGTGCCAATCGAACCCGTGTAGTTGATGATCGGGTCGGCCTCACCGGGGAGAAAAGCGTCGACGGCCGCCACGAGATCTTCATTGGACAGCCCGTCGAAGAGTTTCTGCATGGCTGCCTCGGGACTGGCTGCGCCGTCGTTGCTGCGACCGGCGTTCATGGTTGCGAACGCGACCGCGGCGATGGCGAGGACCGCCAGCGCGATCAGGGCGCCGAGCACCAGCTTGCGAGTCCGGCTACTGCCGGCCGGGTGCTCCGGGATGGGAGCGGCAATCTGGCCAGCTTCGATGTGCCCAAACGGGTCGTTGTCAAATGTGTTCACGGTTAAACCCCAGTGCGCGTGTGTCGAATACGAATGTTTCGACCGCTCAAGCCTATACCTTGACCGGCAGTATTCCGGAGGAGAACTCTCTCAAACCATGGTGGGACGGGCCGGCCGTCTAACCTCTGGCTCGGGAAGGAGTTCTGTGCCGGTCGTGCTTCTACATTCGATATTGGGTAGAGAGGTGGCCCGCTGATGGCCCGCCTCCGGTTGTTCGCCGGACTCCGCCAAGCTGCCGGCACCTCCAAAGCCGAGATCGCCGGCGATTCCGTGGAGGAGATCCTGCAAGCTGCCTCGGCCACCTACGGGCCCGACTTCGAGCGAGGCCTGGTGACCGCCAACGTATGGGTCAACGGCGAGCCTGCGACGCCTGATACCGCGGTCGCCGACGGCGATGAAGTGGCGGTTCTTCCACCGGTGTCTGGCGGCACTTTCGAAGGCATTCATCCGGGGCATGAGCATGAAGCCATCTCAGTCGCCCCACCGGCTATTCAGACCCCGCTGCTGCCACTGCTGGCCTGGGCCGTGTTGCTGGCAGCCAACATCGGGTCGACGAAATGGTTTGCAGTCGTGGTGGTCGGGATTGCGGGCGCCTGGGTATGGGACTCCTTTGATGAGTCGGCCAGACGTAATAGTGGCATGGTGCGCTGGCCGGCCCTCATCGCCATCACCGGAACAGTCGGGGCCGCCTGGGCGTGGAGCTCGGAGGGCCTTGGGGTGGCGGTGGCGCTCAGCGTCCTCGTTGTGCTCACCTGGGCCGTGTTGACCCCGTCGATGCGCACAGTCGACTCGGCCGGCGGGACCCTGCTGGCCACCGTCGTCGTCACCATTGCCGCCGGGTCGCTCGTGCTCGTTCGGCTCGGAGCCCACGGCCAGAGTCGAATCAGCGCATTCCTCATCATGCTGATCGTGGCCCACGTGGTGATGTGGCTCCGGCTCGGCTCGGAGGACGCCGGCTTTCTGGATCCGCATACGGCCGCCGCCATCGCCGCTCTCATCGCCGGCGTGGTGACCGGTGTCGTCTGGGAGACGAGTTTGCTCGCCATGGTCATAGCTTCGGCCGCCGTCGCCGCCGCCTTTTTGGCCGGCCGGGCCTTTGGGTCGGCGCTTCGCACCGGCGACCTGTTCCTGCTCGAGTCCCTTCCCGGCTTCCTCGTGCCGCTCGACGCCGCCCTCCTCGCCGCGCCCCTCTACTGGGTCGTGCTGGCGATGGTGGGCTAGCCAGTCCCCAGTCCCCAGTCCCCAGCCAGAATCCTCGTTCATTTCTCGGCGACAGGTGGCAACTCCAGGCCCGGCGTAACCCCATGCCGTGCGATATGCGGTTGGCGGTTGGCAGTTGGCGAGTAACGGGCAGCGAGAGGCTTCAATGTCTCGATTCGTTTGCCGATGTCTCTGGTCTCAGTACCCTGGTATCTCGCATGTCCATGACAAAGACCGGGCGGTTCTTCGTATCGCTCTCCCTCATCTTGACGCTGCTGGCGTTGGCAGTCCCCGCGCTTTCGCAGGTTTCTCGCGACGAGCTCGACGTGGCTCGGCAAGCGCGCGATGAAGCGAGTGTCCGTCTCGACGAGGTAGTCGGCCAGTACGACGCGGTCTATCACGAGCTCTCCGACGTCACCTATCGGATCGGCCTGTTTGAGGAGCGGGTCACGAGCTATCAAGCCGACATTGCCGGCCTCCAGGCCCTCGTGCAAAAGCAGGCGATTGCCGCCTTCAAGGCAGGAAACGTCAACGGCGTCGGCGTCGTCTTCGGCCCCAGCTCACTCACCGAACTCATCACCGGCCGCGAATTCCTCGAGCGGGCGGCCCAAAACGAGATCTCCGTCCTCGATCGGCTTGCCTCCGTCAAGAACGGCCTCGAGGCGACCCAGGGTCGGTTGAAGGAAGACCAGGCCGCCCTGCAGGATCTCGAGCGGGAGCAAGCCGAATACGTCAATGAATTCGACGGGCTGTTCAAGGCCGTCAGCGGTGAATACGAAGAGCTTCGCGGAGAGTTTGCCGAACAGGAACGGGTACGCGCCGAGCAAGAGCGCCTCCGGCGTCTCACCGAGCTGGCCAAGCTCGAAGGGGCCGCGGCCGGGGCATCGGCTAATCAAACCTCGGGTTTCGTGTGCCTCTTCGATCAGCCGTTCCGGTTCGTGAACGATTGGGGCAATTCCCGCTCCGGCGGCCGCACCCACAAGGGGACCGATGTCGTCGCCGCCTATGGCCAGAACGTCAAGGCGGTGGCCAGCGGGACCGTCCTGAAGCGGAACTCGGATCTCGGCGGCATCAGCCTGTGGCTCGACGCCGACAACGGGACGTCCTATTACTACGCCCATCTCAGCGGATACGCCAACGGGATTTCGGACGGGAGCCGGGTCAGCGCCGGCCAGGTCATCGCCTTCAACGGCGACAGCGGCAATGCCCAGGGGGGCGTTCCCCACGTTCACTTCCAGATCCATCCCGGAGGTCGTGGGAATCCACCGGTGAACCCGTATCCTACGTTGGTCGAGCACTGCTGAAGGAGCGTATGACAGAGCATCGCCGCCGTATCGACCAGATCATTGAGCCAGTATTCGTCGAGGGTCTCGACGAGTTGTCTCTCGACGGCCTCCGCGACCGCCGGCGCATGTGCGACGACGTCGAGAATGAGTTGTCCTATTACCGCCGCATGCTCCACGGCCGCATGGATCTGCTGGGCTTCGAGCTCCGCAGGCGCTCGGGGGAAGAGACCCGCAGCCTCATCGAGGCGCTCCCGGAGATTCTGACCGACGGCGCCTCGGGCTATGTGCCGAGCGGCCGACCGACCAGAGTCACGCTCCCTGACCTCCCCGACCAGCGTCGCCGCCACATCGACGAGGTCCTCGAGGCCGATTTCCTTACCCGGATCGCGCTTGTCGAAGATGACGAGCTCAACGACATCCAGCGTTCGCTCGTTGAAACCGAGTCGGAGATCTCCTCGAAACGTCACGCGGTCCAGGCGGCCTTCAACACCATCCAGTCCGAGCTCACGAAGCGATACAAGGACGGCCTCGCCAACTTCGACGAGATTCTCGGACGCTCAGACTGAATGCTTGCCCGGGCCGTCCGCTCCGGGCTCACTGAGAGCTACCACGACGGAGCAATTGCCGTGTTCGATGACACCGGCTCGCTGCTGCTCGAAGTTGGTGACATCGACCGCCCATATTTCTTCCGGTCGGCCATCAAGCCGTTCCAGGCCACGATCAGCCTTGAGGCGGGGGCCGACCTCAATCGAGAGCAGACGGCGCTAGCGGCGGCCAGCCACGGTGGGCAAGCCATGCACCGGGCGGTCGTTGCCTCGACTTTGACGAGTGCTGGGCTCGACGAGTCGGCCCTCCGGTGCCCACCCGATTGGCCACTGTCGGCTTCCGCCCATGAGCAGCTCATCGCCGCCGGCCGGTCCGTCCCGAAGGCGATCTACCACAACTGCTCCGGCAAGCACGCAGCCGCGCTCGCCGCCTGTGTAGCGGCCGACTGGCCGATCGAGACGTACACCGA
The DNA here is from genome assembly GCA_964195905.1 of uncultured Gammaproteobacteria bacterium. Classification (GTDB taxonomy): domain Bacteria; phylum Actinomycetota; class Acidimicrobiia; order Spongiisociales; family SHLN01; genus SHLN01. Next base: position 11,723 of record CAXMQV010000133.1, on the reverse strand, counting down.
GTTCGGGCACCCTTATCAGGAACGGGTGGCCGGGCTCATCTCCGAGCTGACCGGCGAAGAGGTCCTGCCGGTCGGGGTGGATGGCTGTGGCTTTCCGACGCTGCGGGGGACGACCCGCGGTCTCGCCCGCGCCTTCGCCCGCCTGGCGACCGACGACCGCTTCGGGCGGGTTGGCGAGGCGATGATGGCAATGCCGGCACTCACCTCCGATACCGACCGTCCCGAGGCTGCCCTCATGCAGTGGCTCCCCGCCGCAGTGAAAGGAGGCGCCGTCGCCTGTGCCGGAGTGGCGCTGACCGGGAGGCTCGGGCTGGCGGCCAAGTGCTGGGACGGCTCGAACCCTGCTCTCTATGTCGGGGTGATCGAGGCGCTCGACCGCCTCGGAATCCTCGAGCCGGCCGCTCGCGAGGCGCTCGGTCCTCATGCTCGACCACCGCTGCTGGGCGGCGGGGTTCCCGTCGGCTCGTACCAGCCGGCCTTGCCGTAGTCATGCGTATTCACCAGGACTGGGGAACGAGCGCCTTCGACCTGGCTGCGGTGGCTCCCTTCACATCCGTGTTTCCCGGACGCCACTTCCTGGAGTGCTGGTGGACTCATTTCGGCACCGGGGAGCTCAACCTGGTCGAGTCTGGGTCGGCTCTCCTGGCATTGTGGCGTTCCACCGATGGGATCGTCGCGCTCGTCGGAGATGAGGATCTCACCGACTATCACGCCCCGCTCGGCGTCGGAGCGGGTGGGTTGCTCGGAGCCTTTCTCTCCGAACTCCCGGCCGGAACCCGGTTCCGATTCGATTCGCTTCCCAAAGAAGCTGCCGACGAACTGGCCGATGCCCTCGGGGCTCTGGCGTCGCCCGATCAGCATGAGGCGGCCTACCGGATGGCCCTCCCGGCCGATTTCGACGCCTTCCTGACTGGTCTCAGCAAGAAGGAGCGTCACGAGCTCAGGCGCAAGCATCGTCGTTTTGTGGAGGCGATCGGCGGCCCTCGTTTGCTAGAGGGAACGGCCGACCCGGTAGGGCTGTTCGTCGGATTGCACCGCATGTCGGAAGGGAGGAAAGGCAGGTTCATGACGCCCGAGCGAGAAGCATTCTTCCGGGACCTGGCCACTCTGCCCGGCGCCCGGGTCGACATCCTGGCAGGAGACAGCGGAATCCCGCTAGCGGGAGCGATCGGGTTCCAGGATGATGATGCCTACTACCTCTACAACTCCGCCTATGACCCCGCTCACGCTTCAGTCTCGCCGGGCATGGTGATGTTGTGGATGCTGTTGGGTGTCGCCATCGATGCGGGCAACACCATGTTCGACTTCCTCAAGGGCGATGAGGCCTATAAGTTGCGACTCGGCGCCGAGCCGCGTCCCCTGTATGTGCTGGAAGGACAGACATGATCAGCCGGGTGGCCTACCTATCGATGCACACGACTCCGCTTGCCCAACCCGGCATTGGCGATGCCGGCGGCATGAACGTGTACATCGACCGGCTGGCTCGCACGATGGCCGGGCGGGGCATCAAGGTTGAGGTGTTCACCCGTCGAACCGATCCGGCCCAGCCTGAGGATGTCATGGTGGCCGACGGGTACAAAGTCGTGCACATCACCGCCGGGCCCGAGGAGCCGCTTCCGACCGATCGCCTGGCCGACCTGGTCCAGGAGTTCGCTCTCGGAGTTGCCAAATGGGCCGGAGCCAATCGGGCCGACTATGACGTTGTTCACTCGCACTATTGGCTCTCGGGCTGGGCGGGCGTAATCGTCAAACAGCAACTCGGTGTCGGACTGGCTCACTCGTTCCATACGCTGGGTCGCATCAAGGACGCCAACCGGGCTCACGGGCAGCCGCCGGAGAGCCTGCTGCGGATCGCCACCGAGCAAGAGGTGATCGAGTTCGCCGACTGCGTCATCGCCTCAACTCCCTATGAGTTCGATGATCTTGTTGAGCACTACGGCACCAACCCCGAGTCGATCTGCATCTCGCCGCCCGGGGTGGACCACGAAGTCTTTCGGCCCGGTTCAAGAGTGGAAGCCCGGGAGCGGCTCGGGATTGAATTCGGGCCCCTGCTCCTGTTTGTCGGCAGGATTCAGCCTCTCAAGGGCGTCGATGTGGCGGTGGAGACTCTGGGGATTGTGCGGGAAACCCACCCGCTCGCCCGGCTCGTGGTTGTCGGCGGCCCGAGCGGCTCCGGGGGTGAAGCCGAAATGGCCCATCTCGCCCAACTGGCCGTTCATCGAGGCCTCGGCAGTGAGGTGGTGTTCCGACCGCCGGAGGCCCACGACGTCCTCGCCGATTTCTACCGTGCCAGCGACGCCCTCCTCGTTCCCTCTCGCTCCGAGTCATTCGGGCTCGTGGCGGCCGAAGCTCAGGCGTCGGGTCTGCCGGTCGTGGCGGCCAACGTCGGCGGGCTTGGTTACGCCGTCGCCGACGGCGTGAGCGGCGTCCTCGTTGATGGGTACGACCCGCAAACGTGGGCCGCTGCGGTCAATCGGGTGATCGATGAGGCTGATCGTTTTTCGGAGGGAGCGGCCACCCACTCGGAGAAGTTCTCGTGGGATTCGACCGCAGACCGGTTGCTCGAGCTCTACTCGGGCATCGAGGAGTGACTCAGCGAGAGGCCTGGGAAGTGCTGACCGGGGCGTGTCAACGCCTGGTCGCCGACGAGACATCCGACGTCGTCAATGCCGAGGAGTACGAGGGTCGCTGGGCGGTGCGCATGGCCCAGCAGGTTCGTGACTTCACGACCGTGTGGTTCGAGGTGGGGGAGATCACCGTCGGGTTCGAGGCGTACGTGCTCCCCAATCCACCGGCCGGTCATCATGAGATCTTCCGCCAGCTCCTCACCCGTAATCACCGCCTGTGGCGTGCCCACTTCGGTATCGACAAGGACGGAGACGTATTTCTGATGGGGCGGGTCTCGCTCGAGGAGTGGAGCGAGGGTGTGCTCGATGAGGTCCTCGGCACCATCTACGAGACCGTCGAGTTGAGCTTCCGGGCCATGGTGCGGACCGGATTCGCCAGGGCCTGAAGCCCGTTCGGCGACACGCGAAAAAACCCCCAAGAAACTTGTCTACAGGGGGTTGTGCACAACCCCCTGTGGATTGGTGTGGATATGTGGATAACCGGTATTTGGTTGGCTATCTAGGCATAACTAGATGCAGTTACGTGTACCGAAAGTGCGAAAAACTCCCTAAGAATGAGGGTTTTCCCACCTTGATTCGGACGCGAAGACTCGGTAGGTTCCGAAGCGTAAGAGCCCGAGAAGCCAAGGTGATTCCCGGACCCCGTTTGGGGAAGTGCGGGGCCCAGGGATCACCGAAGTTACTCGGGCTCTTGCGCGCTTGCCGCCGACCGCCCACCGCCAACCGCCCACCGCAGGCACTAGGTCAGCTGAGCTCTCGTTTCCGCCAGGCCGAGGCTGATCGGTGCTCCTGTTCCGGTGGGCGGTGGGCTGTGGGTGGTGGGCGCTAAAGCCCAAACATCACTTCGCGGAGGCGGACGGGTTCCACCGCGTACGTTTCGAGGTCGATGCGCATTGAGCCGAGACGGAGGCCGCGCATACCTTCGCCGTGGTTGGTGAGCACCCGGAGGATGCCGTCTTCCTCCTGCAGCACGCCGAGGCCGAGGGTGCCACCTTCGCCGTCTTGCAGGCCGACGAGCATGGCGTCGAGGCGGGTCGGGTCGAGGCCGGCTGGGAGGGTGGGAGCGAATACGGTCGGGCGCACCCGCCATGCCTGGAGCGGGGGAGTGAGCTCAGCCTCGAAATGTTTGACGCGGTCGGCGCTGCGCTCATGGGGTGTTGCAGACATGATTCCCGGCGATACCGGTGCTTCCTCGACTTCGACTCCGAAGAATCGCCGCAACATCCCGATCACCGGCGCCAGTTCTTCGCCGCGTTGGAAGGCCACGACGACCTCTGGCCGGGTCAGCTCGGTCTTGTGATACTTGAGAGTCTGGCCGGTCACGCCCGAGACAGCGTCCGAGGTATCCACCACCACGAGGTCGACCATCTCACGAGCCTGATCGACGAGGGCGGCGGTGGCCACCACCTGTTGGAGGACGAGGCCGCTCGTCTTGATGGAGCCGACGAACTGCAGCCGATCGGCGTTGGCAAGATCGTCGAGGTCGGCGGGGTCGTTAACCCATTTGAGCCCAACGCAAGTCGGCGGGCCCACGGTTGACTCGCCGATGTCGGCGTCCACGAAGGCGGCTCGCTTGCCTGCTCCGATTGCCGCCGCCAGTAGCTGCCGGGCGAAGGTGGTCTTGCCGGTGTCGGCGGCTCCGACCAGCAACACGACTCCACTCCGGCGAGTGAGGTCCTCGATGAGGGGAGCGTGCGTATCGTCCATCGCCCATCCCCTTGCAGTGATCGGAGACGTACCATACCCTCATGCCGATGGACCGCATACGGGTAGACCTGCACAAAGAGTGGCTGTCGGTGACCGACATCTGTGAGTACATGGATGTGTCGACGTTCGTCGTCACCCGCATGCTCCGAAGCGGCCGGATGCCTGCGGTCAAGTTCGGCAGGGAGTGGCGGGTAGCCAGATCCGATTTCGAGCAGTTCCTCAATGAGCGCCGCGACGCGGCCGCTTCGTCGCTATGACCACCGCCCCCGTCGAGGTCCAGGAGCCCTCGATCGACGAGTCCGATTTGGAGTCGCGGGGGTGGAATGTCATCGTGTGGGATGATCCGGTCAACCTCATGTCGTACGTCGTGTACGTATTCCGTCGCCTTTTTGGATTCAACGAATCGATTGCGACCCGCAAGATGCTGGAGGTTCATAATGCCGGCCGGTCGATCGTGGTGACGGCGCCGCGGGAGAAAGCCGAGCTCGACTGTCACCGTCTCCATCACTTCGGTCTGTGGGCCACGATCGAGCAAGCATGAGGCGGCCCTTCAAGACGCATCACGACGGTGTCGCCCTTCGGCTCTCGGCGGTGGAACGGCAGTTCCTGCTGGGGCTTCCCTACTTGCTGGCGTCCGTCGACGGTGAGCCCGATGACCCTGCCTACATGCGCCTGCACGTCGCGGCGTACCCGGACGATCCAGCCGCTCAGGAGGAGATGGCCGAATACTCCGGGTCGCAGCTGGCGGAAGCGAGAGCCACCGATCGCGCACGATTCACCGCCTCGCTGCAATCCGAGCAACCGGTATTGAGCCCCGATGAGGCTGAATCCTGGTTGACGGTGCTGGGCGACACTCGTCTGGCTCTGGCAGCCCGGGTCGGCATCGATGAACCGGGCTGGGAGGTGGCCGACGAGGAGGATGCGGAACGGATCACACTTGGCTTCCTCTCCTACCTCCAGGATCAACTGGTCGATGTGCTCATGGAGCGCTTGTGAAGGCCGGGGCGGCGGGCATCGTTCTGGCGGCCGGGTCCTCCGATGCATTGGGAGAGCCGGTTCAGCTTGTCGACGTGGCGGGTCGGCCGTTGCTGGAGGTCCTGGTCGAGCGGATGTCGGCGTGGCTCGATCCTCTCGTAGTCGTGCTCGGGTGGCGAGCCGAGGAGATCCTCGAAGCGGCCGACCTGAGTCCGGCAGTTGTCATCATCAACTACGACTGGGAGGAGGGCATCGGGTCCTCGATGCGGACCGGGCTCGACCATCTTTCAAGAGAGCGCATTCATAGCCCGGCACTCGTGACGCTGGGCAATCTTCCGACCATCGGAGAAGACCACATCCAATCACTCCTGGCAGCGCACGCCGGGGGCGTGACCCTGCCCATCTATCGGTACGACCCGGGCTACCCGCTGCTGCTCGATCGCAGCCAGTGGGATCGGTTCATGAGCCGGGGGCTGGATCCGCTCGATATTGCACTCGCTCATCCCGAGTGGGTCACCGAAGTGCGAGGCGATGAGCACGCTCCCCGGCGCATTCGGGTACCGACCGACATAGAGAAAGCTTTACCCCGATTTGGCGCGGCTTGAGGGTTGCTTGCTAAATTGCCTCTGGGGGAAGACGAGAAAGGAAACCAGTGGGTTCGATCGACACCATTGATGGCATGAGACGAGCCGATGCCCGCGTGCTCCGCAAGTCGGGCGTGCGTACCACCGAGAAGCTTCTGAGGCGAGCGGGCACGCGCAGCGGGAGGCGCGAGCTGGCTGCTGCAACCGGGCTCGTTGAACGCCAGATTCTCGACTGGGTGAACCGCGCTGATCTCATGCGGGTGAAGGGCATCGGTGAGGAGTATTCAGATCTCCTCGAAGCGGCCGGTGTCGATACCTGCAAGGAGCTTCGCAATCGCAATCCCCAATCACTGCTCGGCAAGATGACGCAGATCAACTCGAAGAAGCGGCTGGTGCGCCGCCTCCCAACCGAGGTGATGGTCAAACGCTGGGTAGAGCACGCGAAGGAGCTTCCTCCGGCGGTTAGCCACTGAGCTGACGGGTTCACCGGCTTCTGGCCGCCGGCGGCTGCCAGCTTCCAGCCAGAACCGGCTGATGGTTATCGCGCTGGATCCCGGTCCCTCTTGATGACCTTGTTCGAACGCTGATTGGACTGGTAGCTGGTAGCTGGCAGCCCCAAATGAAGAAAGGCGCCCTTCGGGGCGCCTTTCTTCATTTGGTTGGGTTGTTACTTCTTCGCGGCGGCCGGTTTCTTGGCGGCGGGCTTGCGAGCAGCCGGCTTCTTGGCCGCGGCCGGTTTCTTGGCGGCGGGCTTGCGGGCAGCGGGCTTGCGGGCGGCCGGAGCCTTCTTGACCGCGGCAGCCTTGGCAGCCGGCTTGGCGGCGGGCTTGACCTCGGCCCGGAAGCTGTCACGCCAGTTGCTGAGGACGCCTTCGAGCTGGTCGCGCAGTTTCTCAACCTGATCCTGAACCTGATCGAGATCCATGCGCTCGCCCAGCTCCTCCATCAGCTTCTTGTCGCTGAGCTTCTTGGCCAGCGTCTCACCCTCCTTGACCCAGACATCAAACTCACGCCGGGTGGCGTCGCCTACGTCGGTCGTCATCTCGGTGATCTTCTTGGCCGCCCAGACCGGGGCGCCAATGAATGCGTATGCGGCCTTCATGCCGTCTTTGGTTGTGACCATTATGTGGTCCTCCTATTTCTCGTCGTTGCTCTGGTCCAGGAAGCTCCGGTAGATCTCGAGCAGAGCCTGGCGCTGGCGGGTAGTCAGCGCAGGGTCGTTGTCGATTGCTTCGATTACCGACGGCGTGCCGTCGGGATGTTCGAGCAACCCGGCTCGGACGTACAGCGTTTCGGCGGAGATGGAGAGCCCCTTGGCGATCCCTTTCAGGATCTCTGCCGAAGGCTTACGCAGTCCGCGTTCGATCTGGCTGAGGTAAGGATTCGAGATCCCTGCCTTTTCAGCCAGATTGCGAACCGAGATTGCACTCCGCTCGCGCTGTGCTCGAATGAACTCACCGAGTTCCGTGACCTGATCTTTCATACATATGCAATTGTAGCGAATAGTGCTTGCTATTGCAAGCACTATCTCCTCTGTCACTTTTCGGCCGCGCCATCGTTCTCTCGCGACTGTGGCCGAAAAGTCGACTGCTACCGCCGGACGGCGAGGTGGGGGACGGCCGCCGCCGCCGGCGCCAGGCCCGGAGAAACCACATCCAATCGCGACACGCTTCCGCGGTTCCTTTGATGCCGGATGCCGGATGCCGGACACCCCTCTGACTGTCAACTGTCAACTGTCAACCGTCAACTGTGGGCGGTGGGCGGTGGGCGGTGGGCCTGCTCCAATTCCCCTTTAGCCGTGCAGGTGCCAGAATCCCTGCATGATCATCGTGATGGCCCTTGAGGCCACTGCCGAGCAAATCCAGGCCGTTGTCGATCGCCTGCGGGCGATTGGCGCCGACGCCCATGTCTCGACCGGTCAGAAAAGGACCGTCATCGGGGCGGTCGGGGACCGGGGGAGCATCCAGCAGCTCCCGTGGGAGGCAATGGAGGGTGTCGAGCGAGCAGTTCCGGTGCTCAAGGAATTCAAGTTCGTCTCGCGCGAGTTCCAGGCCGAAGACTCGGTCATCAAGGTTGGCGGCATCCCCGTTGGGGGAGGACACTTCGCGATGATGGCCGGCCCGTGTGCCGTGGAGTCTCGTGAGCAGCTGATGTCGTCGGCACAGGCGGTCCAGAAAGCCGGCGCAGTCATTCTGCGCGGCGATGCCTTCAAGCCGCGGACCTCCCCCTATTCGTTTCAGGGTTTGGGAGAAGAAGGCCTCCAGTACATGCGAGAAGCCAGAGACCTTCTCGGCATGCCGTTCATTGCCGAGGTGCTCGATCCGCGGGACGTCGAGCTCGTGTCCGAGTACGCCGATCTCATCCGGGTGGGAACGCGCAACATGGCCAACTTCACGCTGCTGCGAGAGATCGGCCGTCAGGAAAAGCCGGTTCTCCTGAAACGAGGGTTCACTGCCACCGTGGATGAGTGGCTCAACGCCGCCGAGTACATCTACAAAGAAGGCAACCACGACATCATCATGTGCGAGCGCGGCATCCGCACATACGAACCCTCCACCCGCAATACGCTCGATATCTCGGCCGTGGCGGTGGTCAAGCGGCTGTCGCACCTTCCCGTCATCGTCGACCCTTCTCACTCGGGTGGCCATCGTTACCTGGTGGGTCCCCTCGCCAAGGCAGCGGTCGCCATCGGCGCAGACGGCTTGCTCATCGACGTGCACACCGCACCGGAGACCGCCAAGGTCGACGGAGCCCAGGCGCTCCTGCCCGACGAGTTCGCTGCCCTCATGGAAGACCTCCGCAAGATCGGGAACGCCGTCGGGGTGAGCATTTGACCGACCGGGTTGCCGTCCTCGGGACGGGACTCATCGGGACCTCGGTCGCCCTCGGTCTGGCCGGGGTCGGCTGGGAGACGGTCGGGTGGGATCCGGATCCCGCAGTGGTCGCCTCCCTCCAAACCCTCGGGTCTTTCGATGTCCTGGCCGAGACGCCGGCCACGGCCATATCCGGTGCCGACCTCGTCGTTCTTGCCGGACCGCCGTCTTCGATTCCCGGACTTCTGGCCGGGATGGAGACCGATGCGCTCGTGACCGACGTTGCCGGCGTCAAGGCCGGAGTGATGTTGACCGGAGGGCGCCTGGCCCATTTCGTCTCGAGTCATCCGATGGCCGGTCGAGAGGTTTCGGGACCAGCGGCCGCCTCCCCTTCGCTGTTTCGGGGGGCAGTGTGGATCATGATCACCGATGGGGCAGATCCTGACGATCTGAGCCGGCTCGAGGCGATTGTGACCAGCCTGGGGTCGAACCCTGTCCGCATGACCGCGGCCGAGCACGACGATGCGGTGGCTGTGATCAGCCATCTCCCGCAGGTCCTGGCCGCCGCCCTCGTCGGCGAGGCAGCCGAGCACCCTGCCGGGCTCGAGTTGGCGTCGGGATCCTTTCGGGACCTCACTCGCGTTGCGGCCTCTAACCCGGAATTGTGGACCGACCTGCTCGTCGGAAACGGTGAGCGGCTGGCGGCCGTCATCGATGCCTACGCCGCCCGGCTCCATAGCTGGGCAGGCGCGGTGCGCGACGGAAGGGCCGACGAGGTGGGGGAGAAGCTGTCCAACGCCGGCCGGATCCGCCGCGCCATGGCTCCGTCGGTGGTAGCGGTCGCCGTGGCGCTTGCCGACCAGCCGGGAGAGCTCGCCAAGGTCGGCCACGCCCTCGAGCGCAGCCAGGTTGATGTCCGCGACCTCCAGCTCCGCCACGCCACCTACGGCGGTGGAGGCATCCTCACCCTGTCAGTCCGTCCCGGCGAAGCCGAAACCCTGCGCTCCGCCCTGGAGACGGAAGGGCTGCTGCTGGCGTAGCAGCGCCCACCGCCCACTGCCCACCGCCCACCGTCAATGGCGCTCCGTCCAGTTCTTTCGGTCGGCGGTCGGCGGTGGACGGTCAACCTGCGGCTTTCGGCCGCAGCTCGTGGGAACCCGACCGCCCTCTGTAGTCGTCACACCTGCAAGACGGAACACACACAACCGGGGTATGACCATGAAACGCACGCTGATAGCGACCTTCGCAGCCTTCACGATTCTTCTCACCGCTTGCTCGCCGATTGGGGTCGGAACCGGTGTTCCAGCCTTTGCGGCGGGACTCGTTCAATTTGATGCGTGTGAGGACTACCTCACCCATGTGAAGACCGAAGCCAAGCGCATCGTGACCCCGTACGGCCTCGAGAATGGCTACTACGGACCCGTGTGGTTTGGGGACGATGTGGTCATGATGGCGATGGAGGACGGCGCCGCTCGCGGAGCGGTTCCCACCTCCGGCGGCCTCGATTCGAGTACCCCCCAATCCGGCGTCGACTACTCGACGACCAACGTACAGGAAGCCGGCGTCGACGAACCAGACGTCATCAAGACCGACGGCAACTACATCTACGCCATCGCCAACAGCACGCTCTATGTGATCGATGTGACCGGCGAGCCGACGATCACCGATTCGCTCCGTCTCGAGAACGGGTGGGGCGAGATCCTGCTAGCCGGCGACCGCATCATTGTGCTGTCATCCCAGCAAGGTGCAATCCCCGACGTGCGTGGATTCCCTGAGGCCGGAATGGTGGCTCCCGACTACTACTACGGAACTCCGGTCTCGGTTCTCACCGAGATCGATGTCAGCAACCCGAGCGACATCGTTCTCGTCCGCACGCTGTTCCTCGACGGCGGCTACCTGAGCGCCCGCATGAGCGGCGACGTTGCCCGCATCGTGGTTCGGTCCTATCCGACGGGCCTGGTGTGGGAGTATCCGCAGGGCGGGGGTTTGCTTGCTGAGATCAAGGCGAAGAACGCCAACCGGGAAATCATCAATGCCTCAACGCTCGAGAACTGGATTCCCTACTACGTGCTCGAGGAGGCCGACGGCACCACCAGCGATGGGCTCCTCATCGACTGCAACGACGCCTACCGGCCCCAGGAATTCGCCGGGCTCGGGATGCTCACGGTTGTCACCGTCGACCTCTCAAAAGGCCTGAAGCCCGAGGCGGTCGGCGTCCTCGCCGAAGGCGACACCGTGTACGCCTCGACCGAGAGTCTGTACGTAGCCAGCCGGCAGTGGGTTGATTGGAACCAGCTCACTGAAGACGAAATCGATGCCCGGGTGTCGGGCGAGTACACCGAAATCCACAAGTTCGATATCTCCGACCCGAGCGCAACCGTCTACCGGGCGACCGGCAAGGTGGACGGATTTCTCCTCAGCCAGTTCTCGATGTCCGAGCACAACGGCGACCTCAGGGTCGCCACCACCAACCAGGCCCCGTGGTGGGGAGGCAGGGGTGATCAGACCTCCGAGAGCTTCGTGACCGTGTTGTCAGAGGACGACGGTGAATTGAAGACGATCGGCTCGGTTGGCGGTCTCGGCAAGGGCGAGCAGATCTACTCGGTCCGTTTCATGGGCGATGTCGGCTACGTCGTCACATTCCGCCAGACCGACCCCCTCTACACGATCGATCTCTCCGACCCCGCCAATCCGGCTGTGGTCGGTGAGCTCAAGATCCTCGGGTACTCGGCCTACCTCCACCCGCTCGGCGATGGCTTGCTGCTCGGTGTCGGGCAGGACGCAACCGAGGAGGGCCGCACTCTCGGCACCCAGGTGTCGGTGTTCGATGTCTCGGACCCGGCCAACCCAACCCGGATTGATCAGTACACGATGAAGGACGGGAACAGCGACGTTGAGTTCGACCACCGGGCCTTCCTGTACTGGGAGCCGACCGCCACCGCCGTTATTCCTGTGCAGCGGTGGGGGTGGGACGAGCGCAACGGCAAGGACGACTACTTTGTCGGCGCCATCGGGCT
>CAXMQV010000132.1:0-2028 GCA_964195905.1 uncultured Gammaproteobacteria bacterium | reverse complement strand
ACGGTGACGAGATTCAGCGGCGGGTTCTCCAATCGAATGGTCGTAATCGGCCCCAGCTCGACCACGATCAGCTGGTGGGTCATCGGCTTGCCTCGAACTCGTCGGCCAGCCCCATGGCGCCATCTGCGAACACCCGGCCGTCCATCGTTGTCAGGTCGTCTGAGATCTCGGGGACGAATCCCATGTGGGCGATCACGTCAGCCTCGGGGTCGAGGCCTTCGGCGATCTCGATGAGGGTCACGTGCCCATCGCCGAGCTCGAATACTGCCCGCTCGGTGATGTACCGAACGCGTTGGCCCCTTCGATTGGCCATGGAGCCGCTGAAGCTCACCTCGTCGACGGACTCGACGAACTTGCTCAGGGTGCCCTCGGCGGCGATCCGGAGACGACCATCGGCCACTTCAACCTGAAGACCCGATGTGGTCAGTGTTCCGACGAAACAGATCCGCCCGGTACGGGAGCTGATGTTGGGGAATCCACCGGGTCCCCGCAGACGACCGGGGAATTTGTGAACGTTGACGTTGCCTCGAGCGTCGATCTGGGCGAACGAGAGGCTGGCGATGTCGAGGCCACCGCCGTCATAGAAATCGAACATCGACGGCTGGTCGATCATTGCCTGATAGTTAAAGCCCGCTCCGCCTTCGTTGCCGGCCACCGGGACGCCTCCGAAAATCCCCTGCTCGACGGTGAGCACCAGCCGATCCTCGATGCCTTCCTCCCAGGCAATCGCTCCAATCATCTGGCTGATCCCAAACCCCAGATTGCATATGTCGCCCGGCCGGAATTCCAGGAGCGACCGACGGGCAATGACCTTGCGTACGTCGAGGGGTGGCGGATCCCCCGGGTCGGTGCTCGGCCTGCGCAATGCTCCGGAGTAATAGGGGGAGTGGGCGGTGGCGTAGGTCTGGGTCTGGTCCGGGTCGAGATAGGCCATGTCGATGAGAGCACCAGGCACCACCACCGATCGTGCCGGGAGGCTCTTGGCTGCCGCCAGACTCTTGGCCTGGGCGATGACGACTCCTCCCGAGTTGCGAGCTGCCATGGCCATCGCCAGCATCTCGCCCTTGACGGCCTCGTCGTCCATGGTCAGGTTTCCGTCCTCGTCGACGACCGAGCCGCGGATCACCGCAACATCGATGGGAAATGCCCGGTAGAAGAGCCACTCCTCGCCGGCGAGTTCGATGACCTCAACCAGGTCCTCGGTGGCGGTCCCTTGTTTCCCTCCGGTGTGCCGGGGATCGACGTAGGTGTCGAGCCCGACCGACGTGATCAACCCTGGCCGGCCGCCCGCGATCTCCCGGCACAGTTGGGACAGGACACCCTGTGGGAACGAATACGCCTCGACCTCTCCGGTCTCAATCAGAGCTCCGAGTAGAGGCTCGTTACCGATGTTCGAACCTATCGTGCGCCTCATCAATCCCGGCAGAGCCAGCTGGGAGAATCCGCGCTCGGCGAAGTCACCGATGCCGACGACCCGTACGGTCGTGAGATCCTTCGGCGCCCCATCGGCACGGTAGACGTCGGCAAGTGTGTCGATGAACAGCTGGGGCAGAGCGTGACCGGCCCCGGATCCACCGATGATCACAGTCGCTCCGTTTGGCACGGCTCGGACGGCCTCGGCAGCTGCGACGAGTCTCATCTCGTGGACCTCCTGGTAATACTCATGGCATGTGACCGCCACCATTGGGACACAGGGTCTGGCCGTGGTACAACGACGCTGCGTCGGTCAGCAGGAACACGACGCTGGCGGCGACCTCGGCCGCCGTGCCGAATCGTCCTGCGGGAAGCTCCGCCAGCCTCCGCTGCCCCACCTCGCCGTCCATGACTTTGGCTCCCATGTCGGTGATGGTGACGCCGGGCGCCACCGCATTCACCCGGACGCCTTGCGGGCCAACTTCTTTGGCAAGGGACTTCGCCAATCCCAGGACCCCCGCCTTGGCTGCCGCGTAATGGGCTACTCCGGCGAACCCGATCTGACCCAGCCGTGAGGAAATCATCACGATCGACCCCGAGCCCCGTTCGAGCATG
>CAXMQV010000131.1:0-12531 GCA_964195905.1 uncultured Gammaproteobacteria bacterium | reverse complement strand
CATGGGCAGCGGCGCCTACATATGTGGCGAGGAAACGGCCCTCTTCAACTCCATTGAAGGGTTCCGCGGCGAGCCCCGCCAGAAGCCACCGTATCCGGCAGAAGCCGGCCTGTTCGGCATCCCTACGGCCATCAACAACGTAGAAACGCTCATCAACTTGCCGCTGATCGTCCTCGAGGGCGGCGACGCTTACGCTGCTCGCGGCACCCCGGAGTCGACCGGGATCAAACTGTTCTGTCTGTCGGGGGATGTGGTCAATCCCGGCGTCTACGAGGTGGAGTTCGGGGCGACCATTCGGGAGCTCATCGATCTGGCGGGGGGGCCGGTCGACGATATCGCGGCGGTGCTGCTGGGGGGCGTATCGGGCTCGTTTCTCGGGCCCGACCAGCTTGACCTGCCGCTGACATTCGAGGGTACCCGGGATGCCGGAGTCGCCCTCGGAACGGCCGTCGTCATGCCCTTCTCCTCCTCGACCGATTTCGACGATGTGGCGCGGCGGATCGCCGCCTTCTTTCGCGACGAGTCATGCGGACAATGCGTGCCATGCCGGGTCGGTACCGTGCGCCAGGAAGAGGCCCTGCACCGGCTGTTCAATGGAGCGCCGACGAACGGATCGGCCAACGAGATCGGGTTGCTGGCCGAGATCGACGAGGCCATGCGGTTGGGTTCTATCTGCGGCCTTGGACACACCGCCGGCAGCGCCATCCAATCGGCGATCGCACTTGGCCTGATCGGAGAGCGCCGATGAGCGACGTGCGGTTGACCATCGATGGCGTTGCGGTCTCGGTGCGCGAGGGAGCCACGATCCTGGAAGCCTGTCGTGCCGAGGGCAAGAACCAGCCCACCCTCTGCTATCTCGAGACGCTGACACCCGTCAACACATGCCGGGTGTGCGTCGTCCAGGTCGCCGGGTCGCGCACGCTGGTGCCATCGTGCTCGCGGGTCGTCGAAGAGGGTATGGACATCTCAACCGACAACCCTGCTGTTCGCCGGACCCGCAAGATGGTCTTCGAGTTCCTGGCGTCGTCGGTCGATCTCACGCTCGTCGACAATCAGACACAGCAGTGGATGGACCATTACGAGGTCGATCCGACCCGGTATGGGTCGGCTGCGCCTGATTCGCCGGCCGGTGCCCGCGACGCCCGCCACCCCGGCCACCATGCAGCGCCTCTGGACGGCCTGGCCGAAACCGTGGCGCAGCCGGTCAAGATCGACAACGACCTCTACGTGCGCGATTACGCCAAGTGCATCCTGTGTTACAAGTGCGTGGAGGCGTGCGGCCCCGATGCACAAAACACCTTTGCGATTCAGGTGGCCGGACGCGGTTTCGATGCGCGGATCTCGACGGAGTTCGACGTTGCCCTCACCTCATCGGCGTGTGTCTACTGCGGCAACTGCATCGGGGTGTGCCCTACCGGAGCGCTGATGTTCCGCAGCGAATACGAGCTTCGCGAAGCCGACCTATGGCGCGAGGACGAACAGTCCGTGACCCGCACCGTGTGCTCATTCTGCGGTGTCGGCTGCAACCTCGAGCTCCACGTCCAGGACAACCGGATCGTCAAGGTCACGTCGCCCATCGACCACTCCGTCACTGCCGGACACCTGTGCATCAAGGGCAGGTTCGGGTACGAATACGTCCAGGAACTGGGCGACCTGGCCACGACGCCGATCGACATCGTCCTGGCCGCGGCGCGGACAAGCTAGGTGTCCCTCAGCACGACCCGCGACCCGGTTGCGGTGGGCGACGGGCGGTGGGCGGTCTGCTCTCTACGAAAGCCCCACCACCTCACCGTTCTCGTCGATGTCGATGCGCTCGGCCGCCGGTGTGCCCGATAGGCCGGGCATGGTGCTCATGTTCCCGCAGATCGGGTACACGAACCCTGCACCGATGGCGCCCCGGACCTCTCGCACCGGCAGGGTCCACCCGGTCGGCGCCCCCAGCAGCTTCGGGTCGCTCGAAATGGAGAGGTGGGTCTTGGCGATCACCACCGGCAAGTTGCCGAAGCCCTGCTTCTCGAGGAAAGCGAGCGCAGTGTTGGCCGGGCCGCTGTAGTCCACACCATCTGCGCCATACACCTTGGTGGCTACCGCCTCGATCTTCTCCTTGAGCGACGCGTCGTCGGGGTAGGCGAACTTGAAGTCACCCGAGCGGCTGGCGGCGTCTGCCACGGCCTCGGCCAACTCGGTTGATCCGGCGCCTCCGTCGGTGAAGTGCGTCGAAACCGCCGCGTTCACGCCCTCCTCGGCCGCAATATCGCGGATGATTTGATGCTCGGAGTCGAAATCGTCGGGGAAGGCGTTGATAGCCACCACCGGCTCGATGCCGTGCAGGCGCATGTTTGAGATGTGCTTGCGCAAGTTGGCGGCCCCCTCCATGACATCGTCTGGCTTCTCCTCCAGCATCTCCGGGGGAAGCGGCTTGCCCGGCTTGACCACAAACCGGCCCGAATGGGCCTTGAGGGCCCGAACGGTGGCCACCAACACAGCCGCGTCCGGCTCGAGACCGGAGGTGCGGCATTTGATGTTGAAGAACCGCTCGGCGCCCATGTCGGCCCCGAAGCCGGCCTCGGTGATCAGGTAATCGCCGGTATGAATACCGATGAGGTCGGCAACGATCGATGAGTTCCCGTGGGCAATGTTCCCAAAGGGGCCTGCATGGACGAACACCGGCGTGTTCTCCAGGGTCTGCATGAGGTTTGGCTTGATGGCGTCCTTCATGATCACGGTCATCGCCCCGGCCGCCTTGACCTGTTCGGCCGTCACCGGCTCCTGGTCCCAGCTCTGGCCGATCACGATTCGTCCCATACGCTCACGCATATCGCGCAACGATGTGGCTAGCGCCAGCACTGCCATCACCTCGGAGGCAGCCGTTATGTCGAAGCCAGTCGCCCGCGGGACGCCGTCCAGCCGGGAGCCCAGCCCAACCACGATGCTGCGAAGAGCCCGGTCGTTGACATCCAGTACCCGGCGCCAGGTGAGGCGATGGGGGTCGATGCCGACGTCTGAGCGCCGGAAGATGTGGTTGTCGATCATCGCCGAGAGCATGTTGTGAGCTGCGGTCACGGCGTGCATGTCTCCGGTGAGGTGCAAGTTGAGATTTTCCATCGGGACCACCTGGGCATAGCCGCCCCCGGCCGCTCCCCCTTTGATACCGAAGGTTGGGCCCATCGACGGTTGGCGCAGTGAAAGGACACCTTGCTTGCCGAGATGTTTGAAGCCCTGCGCCAGCCCAACCGCGGTGGTGGTCTTGCCTTCGCCGAGCGGCGTCGGGGTGACGGCGGTGACGAGGATGTACTTGGCCCGGGGTCGGTCGGCCAGCTCCTCAATGGCGCTCAGATCGATCTTCGCAACGTGCTCGCCGTAGTTCTCCAACAGGTGCGGGCCAATTCCAATAGAGGCCGCAATGTCACCGATCGGTAGGAGCGACGCTCCCCTGGCGATCGCGAGGTCGGACGGAAACGGCATGAGCGAACCTTTCTGGAGTCGACCATCTAACGCTAACCCGCCGGCGCCTGCCTAGGCGTTGCGTACCCGGTGTCCGCCCGCGTACACGTTGAACGACTCATCGCGCAGGAACCCGATGACGGTCAGACCAAGCTCTTCGGCCAGCTCCGCCGCCAGCGAAGAGGCTGCGGAAACCCCTCCCACTACCGGAATCCCGGCCACTGCCGCCTTCTGCACGATCTCGAAGGAAACCCGACCCGACACGAGCAAGACCACCTCGCCGATCGGCCACCGGTCGACGGCGAGGGCACCGATCACCTTGTCGACGGCGTTGTGCCGACCGACGTCCTCTCGAACGGCCAGCATCTCACCGCCGGCATCGAAGAGGGCGGCGGCGTGTTGGCCCCCGGTAACGGCGAACGTCTCCTGCACTTCCCTCATTCTCCCGGGGAGAGACAACACGAAATCGGCGGTGAGTGTCGGCCCAGGCGGGGGCTCGGGGGCTGCCACTTTGAGCGCATCGATAGAGGCCTTGCCACACACCCCGCACGACGACGAGGTGTAGAGGTTGCGCCGGAACTGCTCGGGATCGATCGTTACGCCATCGGCGAGCACGATCTCCCAGCGGTTCTTCTCGGGATCACCTGCCACCACCTTCACCCCGGCCACTTCGGCGGGGTTGAGCACGATTCCCTCGGTGATGGCGAACCCGAGAAGCAAGTCCTTGTCGTCTCCTGGAGTTCGCATGAGGACCGCCAGCGGCGTGCCACCGAGCCGCATTTCTAGCGGTGCCTCGGTCACGAGCTGATCGGACTCGACCTGCGAGCCGGCTGCGGTCGTCCGGGTGATTTGTCGGGGCGTCGTCTGGGACATGGAGCGAGACTAGGCAGGCCGGGTAGCTCTCGCCTACCGGTCGTCGACGTTGCCGTCGATCGTCGGCAGCTGCTCTGGCATCAGGGGATTCGGCCGGTTGCGGTGGTAGGCCTCGAGAGTGTCGGCGTCGCAGGCCGAACACAAATGAATCGTGCGGGTACCCACCACCGAGAGCTGCGTCCCCCGGCTCTTCTCGACGATGGCTTTGGGAACCGCCTGCATGTCGGTCCCGCCGCACTGCTTGCAGGTCGGGACCGGCTCCCGATCCCATGCCTCCCCGCAGGTCTCGCAGCGAAGGTGGATGATCTCGCCGTCGCGCTCGCCGACGAGATGATGGGTCTCGCCGCAAGCCGGGCACTCGGTGCCGATCACACCTTGAGGCGGCTCTGCACCATGATGCAGGCGTTGGCCAGGTAGTTGAAGTCGTGCTCCTGGATGAACTCCATGACCTCGGGGCTCTCCGCGCCCGGCTGGAGCCACACGTTCTTGAGACCGAGCTCGAGGCACTGTTTCAGCACGTGGAGCGTGAACCGGGGCGGGATCACGAAGTTCACGATCGTGGGGGGCTCGGGCAGGTCTGCCAGTTTCTCGTACGCCTGATCGCCGTCGACCGTGGCGCGCTGCGGGTTGACGGGGATGACCGCGTACCCCTTGCGCTTGAGGTCGTGATAGATGGTGTGGCCGTACTTGGAGGGATTGTCGGTCGCTCCGACAAGGGCAATAGTGGTGCCCGGCTCGTCGAGCAATTGCAGGATGTCTTGCATCGGTTCCTCTTCAGTGGGCTAGGGGTGCCAACCCCAAGAGTAGAAGGAAGCTTCCCAGGGACAGGCCTAGTGTTGGCGGGTGGCCGAGATCGTCGTCGTCGGATCGCTCAATCTGGACACCACCGCCCGGGTGGGCCGACTGCCCCGTGCCGGCGAAACCGTGCTCGGGACCGGCCACGCCACCGATACCGGAGGCAAGGGAGCCAACCAGGCCGTCGCGGCCGCCCGGCTCGGTCGGCAAGTCGCCATGGTGGGTCGCGTCGGCGCCGACGACGCCGGGCGTCGGATCGTGTCCGTGCTTGAGGCCGAGGGGGTTGCCACCCACGTGGCGGTCGACGACGTCGCTCCGACCGGGATGGCCTTCATCACCGTCGACGACACGGGCGAAAACATGATCGTCGTCAGCCCGGGGGCCAACGCGACGGTATCGATTCTCGACATCGAGGCCACCGCCGACGTCATTGCCAACGCACGGGTTCTCCTCCTCCAGTTGGAGGTCCCGATCGAAGCGGTCCACCACGCCGCGGCACTGTGCCGGGGAACCGTGATCCTGAATCCGGCGCCTGCCGCCGACCTTCCTATCGGGCTTCTCGAAGCAGTCGACATCCTGGTGCCGAACCGGACGGAACTGGCTGCTCTGACCGACTCCGAGCCGGCCGCGACGGCCGATGAGATCACCCGACAACTCGATCTACTCCCGGTCGCTGCGGGCATTGTGACCCTCGGCGCCGACGGCGCACTGGTTGGATCCAATGGTCAGACAACCACCGTCCCGGCTCCGCGAGTCAATGCGATTGATGCCACCGCCGCCGGGGACGCCTTCTGCGCCGGGCTCGCCGACGCGATCGCAGGTGGCGCTACTCCACTGGAAGCGGCCCGCTGGGCGGTGCGGGTCGGTGCCATCACCGCCACCCGGACGGGTGCCCAGGCGTCCCTGCCGCACCGCGCCGAGGTGGAAGCTCTCATCTAGAACCTCCAGAAAGTGACTAGTCACTTCTAGTACACGTAAAGTGGTCATTTCGCCTACTCTAAGTGGTAGGAGAACGAGGAGGACCGAATGCGTCGGTGCTTTGGAAGGGACGAAGGAGCAACGCTCCTTGAATTCGCGATCATGTTTCCGGTCGCGCTCATGCTCTTATTGGGCATAGCAGAAGGCGCCCGCTTCTCGGCCGAGAAGCAAGCGATCACCACCGCCAGTCGGGAGGGAGCCCGCTACGGCTCGATGATTGGTGAGTCCGCCGACCTCCCCAACTACGCTGATTGCGGCGCCATACGCTCCACGGCCCGGGATTCAACACCCTTCGACCTGGTCGATACCGACATCCTCGTCACCTACGACAACGGGCCGGCCTCCTCACAAATCGGGCTCTGCCCGACCACCGGCCCACTCGCCGACCCGACCGTCATCGCCTCAGGAGACCGCATCGTCGTCACCGTGAGCAAGCCATTCAATTCGTCGCTTCCGTTCATCGGCAGTGTGTTCGACATGCAGATCACCGCCACCGAGCACCGGACCATCGTGAAGGGGGACCTATGAGAAACGACCGCGGCGCCTCGACGCTGGAGCTGGCTTTCATCGCCCCCCTCCTGTTCGTGCTGGCACTCGGGATAGTCGACATGGGGCGGGCGCTGGCGCTCGGCGTCTCGGTGTCAGAAGCGGCTCAGGAGGGCCTCATCTACGCCTCCTACAAGCCGTCGGAGACCGACGCCATCGTCGATCGGGTCATCTTCAGTACAACCGAGCCACGGCTGGAGGTCGACCAGGTCACGATCACATGCCCGAGCGCGCCTGCCGACCACATCGCCGTCACCGTCGACTACGAGCTCGAATTGATGACCCCATTCATTGCAGATCTCCTGGGCGGGAATGTCCATCTCTCCAAGACAGTCATCGGCGAGGTGTTCTCGGAGGACCCATGCATAGGATCGTGAACCGAACCCGCAGTGAAGAAACCGGCGCAGTGTTGGTTGTCGCCGCCCTGTCCATGTTCGCCATTATGGCGCTGGCGGCGTTGGCCATTGACGGTGGCCTGTCGCACAACGAGCGCAGCCGCGCCCAGAACGGCGCCGACAACGCCGCACTGGCAGGCGCCTGGGCTGCCTGTGAGGGTCGCGATCCGGTGACAGCCGCCCTCGCCACTGCTGCCGCCAACGGGCTCGGCTCCCCCTCCTCAGACGCTCTCGTCGATGTCGTTGACCTCGGCGACAACTCGATAAGAGTCACGATCGACCTGGCCCGGCAAGCTGAATTCGGCAAGGCCATCGGGACCGAAACGATCGGGGTGAGCGCCACGGCCACGGCCGCCTGTAGCGAACGAAGAGAAGGAGCCGGCGCCATTCCATTCGGAGTGCCACCGAGTGGGTTCAGCGGGGGCCTGCAAGCTCCCAACCCGTGCGGCCTCAACTCCGGCAACTGTGGCCGGATGTACTCCTACCGTCTCGACGGGATCGGCGATGTCGGGGACGACACCCGCAAGAACATTGCGGGCGGCACCGATCGGATCCTCGTCCCGTGGGAGTACAACGACACACTCGTGAACTGCTCGGTGCAGATCGACGAGCCGGAGTGCAACGTGCTGCCATCAAACACCGGTGTCTCAGCCGGTCAGCTCGGCGATGGGTTCATCGAACGCCTGTCTGACATTGACGGCGCCAGCTCGACCTTCACGTACCAGAGCAACGAGCTGAACGGAGACACGCTCGCCGAGGTGCTCGGCGAGGCCAAGGCGACACCGTTGGCAGATGTATACGATCCTGACGACGAAGACGATCTCCCATTTGGCTGGGACCCGGGGATTCACGGCGACTGGGGCGACCCTGACATCAACCTCGACGCCCACATGTGGATCGACGGCGAGATCGAGAAGTGCGACTCCCCCCGCCTGGCCAGCACGCTCATCGTGACCGCCGACATGACCTACGACCCGGCCGCCTACAACCCGAACGTCGGCCACCCCGACCCGTGGCCAAACGGCACACAGCCGATGAAAGTCCTGGGTCACTACCTCATCTACATCGAGAACCCGAACGACGCCGACGATTTCCTGGGAAGCGGCAACCTGAAGGCCGCCTCTGCCATCGTCCTGTGGCTCGCTCCGGGCGCCACGTGCGCAGACGGAACGCTGGCGGGGCCATCGGCCACGAATCCGGTTATCCGTGAGGTCGGCCTGACGAGCTGAGGCCTAATATCGACAGGTGACCCTGCCCATCATCATCGACACCGACCCCGGACAGGACGACGCGGTCGCATTGCTGCTGGCGCTGGCGTCGCCCGAAGAGCTCGACGTGCTGGGGATCACCACCGTGGCCGGCAATGTCCCTCTCAAGCTGACCACTCGCAATGCGCTGATGATGATCGAGTTGGCCGGACGGTCCGACGTTCCCGTCTATGCGGGCTGCGACCGTCCGATGGTTCGACCGCTCGTTACCGCCGAGTACGTTCACGGTAAGACCGGCATCGACGGGGCCGCTGTCCCCGAACCGACCATGGCACCTGCCGACGGCCACGCCGTCGACTTCATCATCGAGACGACAAGAAGCACACCCGGGCTCACCATGTGCACGCTCGGTCCGCTCACCAACCTCGGGAGCGCTCTCCAGCGGGCACCCGACATCGCGGCCGGGATCAAGAAAGTCGTGCTGATGGGGGGCGGATTCTTCGAAGGAGGCAACACCACCCCGGCTGCCGAGTTCAACATCTACGACGATCCCCAGGCAGCCGACATCGTATTCCGGAGCGGAATCGACCTCGTCATGATGCCGCTCGATGTGACCCATCAAGCCCTCACGTCCGACGCCCGGGTCGATGCCTTCAAGGCGCTCGGAAACGCCTCAGGCGCCGCCACCGCCGGGATGCTCGAATTCTTCGAGCGATACGACATGGAGCGCTACGGAACCGCCGGGGCTCCCCTGCACGACCCGACGGTCATCGCCTATCTCCTCGAACCGGAGATCTTCGGGGGACGCACCTGTTCGGTCGAGATCGAGACCGTGTCTGAGCTGACCATCGGCATGACGGTCGTCGACTGGTGGGGGCTAACCGCCAACGATCCGAACTGCCTCGTCATCAACGAGATCGACGGTGAGCAGTTCTATCAACTCCTCACCGAACGCATCGGGCGCCTCCCCTAGTTTGACCTCCCCACCCAATCTTCTTCCTTCCCCTCGAGGGGAAGGTGGACTCGGCGTTTCGCCGAGGACGGATGGGGGGAGGCATTGAGTCGTCAACGATGCAGTTGGCTGGTTCTTGGCCTCCCCCACCCCGGCACCGCCTGCGGCGGTGCCACCCCGCCCGGGAAGTGAAGAAGTCAATGGCGATCCGTGAGCCACCCTCCCGAAGGCGTCGCACCTGTCGCGAAGCCCGACACCTCAGGGAGCGAAACGCCGGGGCTCGGGCCGAGTATTCTGCCTGACCAGGGAGGAAGAAATGTTGTTGGAGCCGACCGAGCTCTCGACCGATAGCCAGGAGCTGATCCTCACCGTCCGCAATGGCGTGATCGGCAAGGACGAAACCGTGGTTGGCCCGTTTGGGCCGCGCCGTCTCACCTACGCCGACTACACCGCCTCAGGACGATCCCTCAGCTTCATTGAGGACTTCATCCGTGCCGCGGTACTCCCTCTCTATGCAAACACTCACACCGAGTCCTCAGGAACCGGCCTGCAGACCACAGCCTTCCGGGAAGACGCCCGCGCCATCATCAAGGAGTGCGTGGGAGCAACCGACGAGCACGCCCTCATTTTCTGCGGGTCGGGCACCACCGGCGCCATCGATCGCCTCATCGGCATCCTCAACCTTCGGATCCCCGCCGACCTCGACGCCCGCTACGGGTTGAGCGATCACATTCCCGCCGACGAGCGGCCGGTGGTGTTCATCGGCCCCTACGAACATCACTCGAACGAGCTCCCCTGGCGCGAATCCATCGCCGACGTAGTCCGCATCCCCGAAGATGCCGACGGGCACATCGATCTGGCCGCACTTGAAGCCGAGCTCGAGCGCTACGCCACCCGACCACTGAAAATCGGGAGCTTCTCGGCGGCTTCAAATGTGACGGGAATCATCTCCGCCACCCACGAAATGGCCCGGCTCCTACACGGTCACGGGGCCCTGTCCTTCTGGGACATTGCCGCGGCCGCCCCCTACGTGAAGATCGACATGCTTGGAGAGCACGACGGCGCGTCCTTCAAAGACGCCATCGTCCTCTCTCCCCACAAGCTGATCGGCGGGCCAGGGACCCCCGGTGTACTCATCATCCGGCGGGAGCTGCTGACCAACTCGGTGCCGGCGGTCGTGGGTGGAGGAACCGTTTCGTTTGTGAACCCGGTCGAACACAAATACCTCGATGACCCCGAACATCGTGAAGAGGGTGGAACCCCCGCCATCATCGAATCCATCCGGGCCGGGCTCGTCTTCCAATTGAAGGAGCGGGTGGGGGTGGAAGCCATCCGCACCCGGGAGGAGAGCTTCATCCGCCGGGCCATAGAGCGCTGGCGAGACCACCCGCAGGTCGAGGTATTGGGAAATCCCGACGCCGAGCGCTTGAGCATCGTCTCATTTGTCATCCGGTTCGGCGGTCGATACCTCCACCACAACTACGTCGTGGCGTTGCTCAACGATGTCTTCGGCATCCAGGGGCGGGGAGGGTGCTCCTGCGCCGGCCCGTACGGCCACGACCTGCTGGGCATCGACCTCGAGACATCGCACCAGTACGAAGAGGAAATCCTCCACGGCTGTGAGGGCATCAAGCCGGGCTGGGTCCGCGTCAACTTCAATTACTTCATCTCCGAAGACGTCTTCGAGTACATCGTTCGAGCCGTCGAGATGATCGCCGATCGCGGCTGGACGCTCCTTCCCTATTACACATTCGATCCCAACTCGGGGCTGTGGAGGCATCGGGATGGTCTCGCCGAACCACCGCTCAGCCTCAACGACATCCGATACGAGGACGGGGCCCTCCAGTACCCGCATGAGCGTGATATCGCAGGCGAGGATGCCCTGGCCGGATACCTCATCGAGGCCGAGCGCATCTTCACCGACGCCGAATCGGATCACCCCACCGCCGAGCACATCGAGCTCGGCGCCGGGTTCGAAGCCCTCCGCTGGTTCCCGGTCCCGGAGGAGTTGTGATCGCAGAGCGATCCAATTCCTCGTCACCTGTCACCGGTCACCAGCACCTGCACAGATGTCGAGTCATAACTCCGGGCGCTCCGGAATCCGGCGCTAGATAATGAATCTCTTATGTCAAGGTGCGTTGCGGTTTGGTGGACAGGACTGGGATGGGCCACACGGTTGTGGGCGGGCTCTTATTAGGTCACACCGTCCGCGAAAAGGGTCGAGTGGGGTCGACAGGTCAATATCAGGACAGCGTCTTGGGGACGCGTCAGCCGGTTTATCGGGTCAGACCCCACCCTGATCTCACGCCGCCACTGGTAGGTGTTTGTAGACCTGGCGGGCGACGTAGCGTTTCAAACAGCGCATGATCTCGGCGGTGTTCAAACCTTCAGCCCTCCGGCGAGTCACGTAGGACCGGGTCTGGTCGTGACTCGACATGCGGGTCAACACGATGCGATAGAGGGCGGCGTTGGCATTGCGATCACCGCCACGATTGAGCCGATACCGAGTCACCTTGCCTGATGAGGCAGGGATTGGAGTCACACCACACAGATGCGCCCAGGCTCGTTCGGAGTGAAGCCGCTCGGGGTTGTCGCCGGCAGCCACCAACAAGCTGGCGGCAGTATCCGGTCCCAGTCCGTAAAGCGCGAGCAACGACGGTGCCGTGTCACCGATGAGGGCGGTGAGTGTCCGGTCGATGTTCCGCATCTCTGCTGCAAGGAACCGGGCCAGACCCACCCCGTAGGACCCGGTGCCCTCCACCCCCACCCGGTTCACCGGACCGAAACCGGCCAACCAGCCCGCCAAACTCTCATAACCCGCTTCGTTGGTCAGAAACGATTCGATTCCCAACACGCCACCGTTGTGATCGATAGCTGCTGCCACATGAACATCAGCATGCGTATCGACTCCACCAGTGACCCGTACGATTGACATAGCTGCCCCTTTCTGTTGCTTCAAGGCAAAAGGGGTGGCATGCACCACCGGGACGGCGGACGTGCACTCGGTTGAGTTGTAACCCCAACTCAACTGATGTCACACCGCCCGACCGGTGCGTGCCACCAAACAGCTACATCATCCCTCCCAGCCGGTTATGTGCGGCGAGGTCGGCTGCTTGGAAGTCTGTCTTCCCTGGGTCGCTGACGGTCATTGAAGCGTCGGATTGGGCCCGGTAGGTTGGTTGTGATGAAGCTTTCGATGCTGGTTATCTTCGGGGCCCTACTGGCAAGCGCGTGCACGGGTGGTGACCGCGGCGTTTCCGAGACAGTGGCCAGCTCTGTGCCGACCACGAAGACGACCGCGACCGCGCCTACAACTACCACGGTTAGCACAACGACCAGC
>CAXMQV010000130.1:0-8438 GCA_964195905.1 uncultured Gammaproteobacteria bacterium | reverse complement strand
CGACGGCATCAAAGCAACACTCGGCGTCGGTAAGGATCGCAACCTCTATGCGGCCCGCCGGCAGGTGCGCGGCGCTATCGAGCAATGCCGAACCAACGCGGGCCCCGACTCGGCGTTGCGAGCGTTGGTTGGAACGATGACAGGACAGGGGGCAGGTGAATCCGAGCTCGCCGCGGTCGGATCGGCGGCGGTCGCCGCGGCCGCTGCCTACGGTGAGATGGCCGATTGGCTCGAGGAGTCGTATTTGCCTGGGGCATCCGAGGGCGACGGTGTTGGTCGCGAGCGATATGCCGCCGCCTCCAGCTACTTCCTCGGCATGGAGATCGACCTGGAAGATACATACGAGTGGGGCTGGTCGGAGATCGCCCGGATCCGGGCGGATATGGACGCCCTCGCCGATCAGATTGAGCCGGGCCTGAACCGTCGTGAGGTCGTCGAGTTGCTCAACACCGACCCGGAACGTCGGGCAACGCGTGACGACTTCGTTCGCATCATGCAGGAACGACAAGATGTGGCGCTTCGTGAGTTGGACGGCATTCACTTCGACGTGCCCGAGGCGGTCAAGAGGGTTGAAACCAAACTGGCCCCGCCCGGAGCGTTCATCGGCGCGTACTACATCAGCCCGAGCGAGGATTTCAGTCGGCCCGGCAGCGTCTGGTTCTCGGTTGGCGACAACGAGACGATCCCCCTCTGGGACAACGTCAGTACCGCCTACCACGAAGGCTTTCCGGGTCATCACCTTCAGACCGGCGTCCAGATGAGCCTGGCCGACCGCACCAGCCGGCTCCAGCGGGTGTGGGTCTGGTACAGCGGCAGCGGGGAGGGATGGGCCCTTTATTCCGAGACCTTGATGCGCGAGCTCGGCTATTTCGAAAAGCCCGAGTACGTGTTCGGCATGCTTGCATCAGAGATGCTGCGGGCCTGCCGGGTGGTCGTGGATATCGGGATGCACGCCGGTTTGGTAATCCGCGGGGACCAGTCGTTCCATCCCGGAGAACAGTGGTCCTTCGATACCGCTGTCGAGATGCTGACCAATTACGCAGGCCAACTCCCCGATTACGCCCGTGGCGAGGTCACCCGCTATCTCGGCTGGCCGGGCCAGGCCCCGGCCTACAAGATCGGTGAGCGGGTGATTCTCGATCTGCGGACAGAACGAAGGGCCAAGCAGGGCGCCGACTTCGATCTCAAGCGGTTCCACGAGGACGTCCTCGAAGCCGGCCCGGTTGGTCTTGATCTACTGCGCGAGTTTGTACGCGCCTCTGCTACGGAGTGAGCGGCTCAGCCTTCGGGTGCGGGCCGGTCGTGAAATGACCGAACGGCGCGGCAACTTCCAGGATCCCATCGGCCTCGTGCGCCGCATGCTGGCATCGGGCGATCCGGCCGCCAGGTCGGCGCTCGGACGGGAGGCGCTCCGTTATCTGCTCCTGCCGCTCGACTGGGCGCTCGGCCGATGGGAGCAGCGCCGATTAAAGCGGTCGTCGGGCCGGCTGTCACCGATCGTCCTCATCGTCGGATCCCCCCGGAGCGGCAGCACCCTCCTGTACCAGGTACTGGCGGGCCACCTACCGGTCTCTTACCCGTCCAACCTCACCGCACTCTTTGAGCGGGCACCCATTACGGCGACCGCCAGATTGAACCGGCTGGCCCGACGGAGCAGTGGCTACCGGTCGTATTACGGGAACACCAGGTCGCTCGGATCACCCAACGACGCGTTCTCCATCTGGAACCGGTGGCTGGGGGAGGATCGCTACATGATCCCGGATCGCATTTCCGCCGAGAGCGCCGACGAGATGAGATCCTTCTTCGCCGCCTGGGGGACTGCCTTCAATCGGCCGTTTCTCAATAAGAACAATCGCAACACCGCGGCGGTGCGCTTGTTGGCCGAGGAACTCCCGACGGCACGATTCATCGTGACACGCCGGGACCCGCTCTTCGTTGCTCAATCGCTCGTCGAGGCACGCGAGACCGTGCAGGGCGACCGGTCCGTGGGATGGGGCCTGGCCGCCGAGGATTCAGACCCCGACGATGACCTGGCCGATGTGGCCGACCAGGTGTTCAGGATCGAGGCCATTATCGAGGCGCAGCTCGCCGCGGTTGATCCCACCAGGGTGCTCGAGGTTCGGTATAGCGATCTCTGTATCGACCCCGGAGGTGTGGTGCGACGAGTGGCCAATTGGCTCGACCTCGAGCCAGGTCGGCTCGACGGACTGGAACCCTTCGAGTCGACCGACAAGGTCCGCCTGAAGCTCGATGAGTTCGGCCGTCTCGAGGGAGAGATTCGCAAGCGTTTCCCCTCGGGATGAGCGTTGTCGGCGGCACGACGTACCAATGACGGGTCGAGATGGCTACCGGGGTACCGGCCGGTTGGCCAGGGCCGCCGCAGCTACTGCCACGAGTGCCGCCGACTCTCCAGCCAGGAATCCGGCCGCCACCCGGGTGGCAGGATCCGAGGAGAGCACCACCATGACGGTTGCCGCCACAATCAGTCCGAACACCCACGCCGCCGCCAGCCGCCAGGTTGCTCCCATCGCCAGCAGGATCTGATTGGTGAAGGCCGCCACCGTGGCCAGGACCGAGCCGCCCGCCACGAGGGCGGCGGTCGTGGCCGTTGGCCGAAACTCGCTGCCGAACAACCCTGACGTGATGGCCGGCCCGAACCAGGCACCGACCGCTACCGCAACCGCCCCGATCGCCGCCCCGGCCGCCGGCAATCGGAGTGCCCATCGCCGCAGGGTGGCCAGGCCGTCGCCGGCCGCAAGAGACGAGAAGGGGGGAAGCAGTCTGGCCAGGAGGTTGTTGGCGATTGCCAGGGGAGCCCGAAACAGCGTCAGGGTGACAAAGAGAATCGACACATCGGTGGCGGTGCCACCGAGACGCTCGACCGCCAGCGGGCCGGCCACGAGGATCGTCTGGGCGGCCGCGTTCGCCACCAGGACTCCTGCCAGAAATGCTCCCGCTCCCTCGGGGTTGGATGGCTCGGGCGAGCGGTTCCGGAATCTCCACCATCCCAGGACCAGCAGCGGCGAGAGGACCATGGCCCATCCGCCTCCGGCGGCGCTGTCGGTGGCCGCGACCAGGATGAGACCGGCGACCAGCCGCAGCACTGCCTGTCCGCCCGTGACCAACCCGTAGTCCTTGTAACGGAGACGCCCCGCCAATTCGCCCCGTCCGATTGCGAACACACCCATCGTCACGACCGAGAGAATCGACAGGGGGATATACACCCTCTCGCCGGAGAAGAGCGCGTCCAGGTTGGCGCCGGAATATACGCCTGCCGCAATCGCCGCCACGGCGATGACCGCACCCGTCGCCCGGCGCAATTCGGTCCCGGATTGGATGGCCCGGGTGCGGATTGTGAGCTGCTCGAGGGGCAAAAGCGCAACGGCCATTATGAGGAATTGGATCGTCCACAGCGCAGAGATGGCGGCGAAGCGTTCGGCGCCCAGTAGACGGGCGCCGCCCTGCAAGAAGAGGTAGGCCGCGACGGCGGCGATGACACTGCCCGAAACCATGAACCGGGTTCCATCGCCCGATTCTGATTGAGTCTCTACCGGATCGGTCATGCGATCGATGGGCTCATCTTCGGGGTGACTACCCACCCCCGGACGTGACATGGCCGGCCGGGTTGAGTGGCGGAATGACTTCAGAGGGATACAGGGGCGCCTGGGATAGGCGGGAGACCGAGGTTCCAAGGTGGAAGAGTTCTTCGAAGTACCGCTTGTTCTGGACCGCAATGAACCCGAGGCTCAGGAATTGGAATGCCACGATCAGCCCGATGCCCCCGACGATGAAGGCATGCGGGCGATCGGCGTATGCCACCGCGATCGCGTCCGAGAGATTCCCGGTATCGGGCCAGGCCGACCCGACGTGAAACGCCGCCCACCCGAGCGAATACATGGCCAGCAGGAGGATGATCAATCCCGGGACGATGAAGAACATGAAGGGCCGGAACAGAAAGGCCGAGAAGGTGCTCGATGCCACGCTACGACTCATCCTGACCGCCGACTTGCGCCGCTTTCCGCCGGTCTGTCGGAAGGTCCAATCGAGGTGGGCCGGGATTTCGACGATGTGTGCTCGGAGAATCTGCGCCTTGTAGATGATCTCCGGGTTGATTTCTGCGTCGACAGTCTTGAGATTGAGAGACTTGAGGAACGGTGCGTCATAGGCCCGCACCATGCCCGTGATAGTGGTCAATTTGCCTTTGGCGGTGGCCGAGAGGATCCGGTTGGCCCAACGACTCATGATCTTGCGCACCCTCGGCACCTTGGTGGTGCGGCCACCGGTCATATAGGGCGAGGCGATGACGATCTTGGCGGTACCGCTGGTGATCTCGTCGAGGAGCCTCCCGATGTGATCGGGGGAGTAAGAGAGGTCGGCGTCGAAGGTCACGAAGTAATCGCCCCGGGCGTTGTTGAAAGCAAACCGCAACGCCTGGCCAAGCTGGAAGTTGATGCTGTGATGGAGGGCGAACACATTGGGCCGGGTGGCCGCAAACTCGTTGATGAGCATCCCGGTCTCGTCGGCGCTTCCGTCGTTAACGACGATGAGCTCCCAGCGATACCGGTCTTCGATGGTTTCCAGGTACGCACAGATCACCCCGAGGTTCTCGGAGATAATGGCCGCCTCGTTGAAGGCGGGAACAATGATGGAAACCAGGGGTCGCTGTTGCATTCGTCTCGCTCGTTAGCCCGCTTTCAGCGTACTTGATGCCGGGCCTGCCGAGGTCAAGGAATGTTCAGCCGGTAGTCGCCTCGCCGAGGACTCCGCGGGTGCGGGGAAAGCTTCTCGGAGCGTGCGTGTGGCACTGGGTGTTCCGGTTGTAGGTGGAGAGGCGGGTGGAGCAGCCTTCTTCGGCGCACACTCGTTTGTCTCCGTAGGTCTTCGCCTTGCGCCGACGCCCTGTCGGCCTGCTGGCACTCACGTGGGTGGACATGCAATCCTCCTTCCGACACTGGGTATACGGTGCCGGTCCCGACGGTGGATGACGGCGCCGGCAATAGAGTCAGGGGAGCGTCTCGAGGAGGGTTTCATGCGGATTGAGTCCATTCGGACAGCCAGTCTCGGAGATACGACCTATCTCCTCCGACACGAGGATTCAGTCCTGGTCGTTGATCCCCAGCGGGACATCGACCGGTTCCTCGACGCGATCAGGGACGGCACCGTCACCCACGTGCTCGAGACTCACGTCCACAATGACTACGTCTCCGGAGGCCGCGACCTGGCACTCCGGACGGGCGCCGATCTCGTGCTCCCGGCCGCCTCGGGAGTCGGTTTCGGGTTCGTCCCGGCGTTTCACCACGAGGAGCTCACTGGAAGCTCTGGTCTCGCCATCCGTCCCCTCCACACGCCCGGCCACACGCCCGAGCATATGTCCTATCTCGTGCTGATCGACGGCGAGCCCGAGGCGGTGTTCAGCGGCGGCAGCCTTCTGGTTGGGGCTGCCGGGCGCTCCGACCTCCTCGGAGACGAGTTCGCCGAGCAGCTTGCCCGACTCCAGTACGGCTCACTGCAACGATTGGCCACCCTGCCCGACGAGGTGGGGGTGTTCCCAACCCATGGAGAGGGATCGTTTTGCACCGCCTCGGGCGCCGGACGCGCCACCTCGACCATCGGTCGGGAGAAGTCCGAGAACCCGTTGTATTCGATTGCCTCCGCCGACTCATTCGTAGCGTCTCAACTCAGCGGCCTCACCCCATACCCGGCGTACTACCCGCACATGGCACCCATCAACCGGACGAATCCGACCGCGGTCGGCTCACCGGAGATCCCCGACCTCGACCCGGGCGAGTTCGTCAATCTGTTGGCGGGTTCCCGGGTGGTAGACGGAAGAAGCCGGTTCGACTTCGCGGCCGGCCACATCCGTGGTTCGATTGGAATCGAGCTCGGTGAATCGTTTGCTCCCTGGGTGGGCTGGCTGTTCGACTTCAATGCCCCGCTGCTGCTCGTCCTCAACGCCGATCAGGACGCCGGCGAGGCCGCCGTCGAGCTGGCGCGGATCGGGTTCACCAACATTCTCGGGGTGCTCAGGGGCGTGGACGCCTGGCGTGAGTCGGGAAGGGAGCTGGCCGTGTATGAGACGGCCACGGCCGGCCAGCTGAAGGGGCACCTCGCAGGTGACTGGGAGGGCCAAGTTCTCGACGTGCGCGATCCGCTCGAGTGGGCTGCCGGCCACATTGAGGGTTCGGCCCACCGCTACCTCCCGGACCTGCGACATGGGCTGGCCGGAGCGGCGAACCCCGGACAGCAGGTGTGGGTCGTTTGCCGGACCGGAAACCGCTCGTCCATCGCAGCCGGCCTCCTCGAAGCCCTCGGAGTACACCCCATCGTGGTAGCCACCGGAGGAGTACCGGACATCATCTAGTCAACGGTCAACGGTCAACGGTCAACAAGGCCTCCTGCTGGGCACGGTCGCGCGTGAAGAGAGCCTTCTGGCACCCCTCCCACGAAGTGGGAGGGGCTGGGGGTGGGGTGAGAGCGCGTTCCTGTGCTCCTGCCTTGGGACGTGCGAATGGGGTCTGGGGTTCGGGGACTACTCACCCCAGCGTCTTCTTCATTCCCTCCATGGCTTCCTCGCTGAGCTTCTCGAAGATGCCTCCCATGAACGGAGCGAACAGCCTGGCGATGCCTTGCATGCGGAAGTCGGCGGTGTAGTCGACCCGGGTGCCGTCGCCGTCGGGTGAGAAGTGGATCTCGTCGATGCCGGTGAATTGCTTGTTTTGTCCCACGATGACGAACCGGGTGGGCGGCTCGTATTCAGTCATCTGGTAGGCAACGGGGATCTTGCGGCCCCGGAAGTCGGAGATGAGGTCAAAGGTGGAGCCGACGCCGACCGGCCCGCTGCTCGTCTTGGTAGCTTCCACGATCCCCGGATCCCACTCGGCGGTGGTCTCGAAGTTGGCGAGGTAGTCGAACACCTCCTGAGGGGGTCGGGAGATGCGCACGGTCTTGCTGATCTTTGGCATGGGAGTTCCTTTCAGGTGGTGGCCGGGGCCGGGTCGTCGAACGGAACGGCGTAGACCACGACGTTCGAGTCATAGCGCCGGATGGATCGGTTGAAGTCGCCACCGCAGGTGATGAGCGTCAGGACCGGCGGTCCCTCGCGGCTGAAGATGGCATCGGTGGGCAGCGCCTCCTTGTCGTACACGGCCCGCGCTTCGGTTCGGTAGGCGACGGTGGTTCCGTCATCGAAGTCGATGTAGATGACGCTGCCCGGATCGAGCGTCCGGAGCTCGAAGAACACGCCCGGCCCCTGACCTGCCAGGTCGACGTGGGCGGCCAGGACGGCCGATCCGGGCTCTCCGGGAGCGGATCCATACTTGTACCAGGCGACGTCGGTCACGTTCTCGGGTACCTCCATGTCGCCGTTCCGTTCGACACCCGCCGGGATGATGGCTGCGTCCTGCCCCAGAGCCGGAATACGAAGATTGACGGGAACCTTGTTGTGGCCCTCGGGATGGGTCCCGATTGTGAACCGTGGAATGGACCCGGTGGAGGTGGGGCCCGTGTCCTCCGGTACGGGGCTCGGGGACTCAGAGTCGGCTGCGAGGCCGAGCGGCGGAGTGGTCGACGAGGTCAATGCCTGTTCGAAGGCGGACGCGTCGCCCGCCTCCGGAGCCGGTCTGGTGACGAACCAGGTGGTGAGAGAGCTAACCAGAACGACGATTCCGGTAATTCTGATAGCTGCTGCGGTTTTCATGTGATGAAAGGAAGATAGGGGAGGGCCGGTCATGGCCCTCCCCTATCTTCGATGGCGGCTGGGGGGTCAGCCGCGCTGGCGGGCGGCCTTGGCGCCGCCGGCGACGATCGCCGTTCCGGCGAGGGCCATCGAGGCGATGAGCCACACGGGGAGTCCGGTGCCCAGGTCACCACCGGTGCCCGAGGGAACTCCGGCGGGAGCGCTATGCAACCCGGCGATGCTCTGAACGGCCAGCTGGAAGGTGCCGGCGCCGAGGTCGCCGATGGCGTACACAATCACGTTGGTGCCTTCGGGGATGGTCAGGGCCGGGACCTCTGTCACAACCGTGGTGGGATCGCCGACGGCGGTCACCTTCACGTTGTAGTCGGCGGCCGGGACGTCGGCCACGCCTTCGGCACCATTCGGAACGTCACCGAAGAGAACGCCATCGTTGGCAAGGATGTCCACGTTGACGGCGGCTGCCGTGTGACGGACGGTCACCCGGCCGTTGCCGGCGGCAATGGTGGAGATGTCGTTCACCCACACGCTGATCTTGGGGGAGCCGGCTCCGTCGAGGTTGGCCTCGATGGTGGCGTTGGCACCCGCCGGAAGCGTGACGAGTTGAGTGAGGACGGGATCGCTGGCCGGGTCGGCATTGGCAGCCCGGATGTCGATGTCATAGTCGGCGGCCGGGAGGGTGAGCGGATCGGTGACGGTGCCGTACTCGAAGTCCTCGAGGGTGAGGGCGTCGTTCACGTATACG
>CAXMQV010000129.1:0-7307 GCA_964195905.1 uncultured Gammaproteobacteria bacterium | reverse complement strand
TGACAAACTTCGGTGTGCTCCTCGGAGACGTTGAGCTGCGATCCCCCCTCATCGCCGCCGCCGGGACGGTCGGGTCGGTCCATGACTACGCCGACGTCAACGCCTTTGCGGTGTATGGAGCGGCAGTTGCCAAATCCGTGAGCCACGAACCATGGCCCGGACGCCCGGTGCCAAGGATGGCCCCGGCCGGCCAGGGGATGCTCAACAGCATCGGCATCCAGAATCCCGGAATCGACGCGTGGCGCTCGGGCATGCCCGAACTGTCTTCGCTGCCGGTCCCGATCTGGGGCTCGGCGGTGGGAGCGGACCCGTCTGAGTTCGGCCGTGTCGCCAAGGGTCTGACGGCGGCGGGGGTGCGGGCCATCGAAGTCAATCTGTCTTGTCCCAACCTCGAGGAGGGCACCATGTTTGCTCTCAATCCCGCCGCCTCTGCCTCGGTGGTAGCCGCGGTTCGGGCCGCCACCGACTTGCCGATCGGGGCGAAACTGTCGCCGAACAGTGAGGACATTGTGGAGGTTGCCAGGGCGGTTTCCGGCGCCGGGGCGGACTTCGTGGTGCTCGCCAACACCGTGTGGGGTCTGGGGATCGACCTCGAGACCCGGCGACCGAAGATCTCAGGCATCGTCGGCGGGTACTCGGGACCGCCGGTGAAGCCGATCGCTCTCCGGTGTGTGTGGGAGGTGGCCGCCGCCCTGCCAGTCCCGATTGTGGGGTGCGGTGGGATTCGATCGGGCGAGGATGTGATCGAGTACTTCCTGGCCGGAGCGAGCGCCGTGGAAATCGGCAGCCTCCATTTCGCCGAGCCGCGGGCCGGGAAGCGAATCCTGCGAGAGATAGACGAATGGTGTCGTCCCCGGGGGATCGAATCGCTCTCCGAGCTCACGGCGGCTGCCCATGGATAGTCGGATTCTCGTTGCCCTCGACGTACCGACCGCTGAGGATGCCGTTCGCCTTGCCAGGACCCTGGCGCCCCACGTGGCCGGCTTCAAGATCGGCCTCGGCCTGCTGTACGGACCGGGCCCGGCGACCGTCGCGGCGCTAGCCGAAGTCGGCAAGCCGGTGTTTGCCGACGCCAAACTCCATGACATCCCCAGTCAGGTCGAGCGGGCCGCCCGGCGCCTGGCCGCCCTTGGAGCCCGCTGGATCACGGCCCATGCTTCGGGAGGCGTCGACATGCTCGAAGCTGCTGTTTCCGGCGCCGCCTCGGCCGGCACCGGCACTGGAATCCTGGCCGTCACCGTTCTCACCAGCCTGGACGGCGCCGATGTCGAGCGATTGGCTCCCGGCATGACGGCGGGCAAGCTCACCTCTCGTCTCACCAAGAGCGCACTCGCCGGGAGATGCGAGGGTGTTATCTGCTCGGCCCGCGAGCTGGGTGTGGTCGCCCAGGTCGCTCCCGACCTGCTCAAGGTGACGCCCGGCATCCGGCCATCCGGATCTCCCTCGGGAGACCAGGAACGGACGATGACCCCGGCCGAAGCGGTGGCGCGGGGGGCCGACTATCTCGTGCTCGGGCGTCCGATAACAGAGGCGGACGATCCCGTGGAGGCCGCCGAGCAGATCAATGCAGCGGTAGAGTCCTGAGCCACCAATCGGGAGAAGTCGCCATGGGAGTCCCACAATCGAGCCCCGAGCAGCGGCAAGCCGCTCTCGAGAAGGCAGCCGCCGCCCGCCGGGTGCGCGCCGAGCTCAAGGTGCTCCTGAAGTCGGGCAGCCTGACGCTCCCACGCCTGTTCGATCGGGCCGATAGCGACGAACTGGTGGCCGGGATGAAGGTCTACTCGTTGGTGGCATCCCTTCCCCGGGTGGGGAAGGTCAAGGCCGGCCGTATCATGGCCGAGATCGGTATCGCCGACAATCGACGGATTCGCGGGCTCAATGATCGACAACGACAAGCGCTCCTCGACGAGCTCACCTGAGGTCGCGCCCGGCAGGCTGTTCGTCTTCGCCGGCCCATCGGGCGTCGGCAAAGACACGCTCATCCGCGAGCTCATCGGGCGCTGGCCGTTCTATCTGTCGATCAGTGCCACTACCCGTCCGCCCCGGCCCGGGGAATTGGACGGGCACGACTACTTCTTCCTCTCGGAGGAGGAATTCACCGCCTGGGTGGACGAGGGCCGGTTCCTCGAATGGGCCAGGTTCGCCGATCACCGTTACGGGACGCCCCGTGTTGCGGTTGAAGAGAAGCTGGCCGCCGGGGTCGATGTGCTCGTTGAGGTCGAAGTGCAGGGTGCCATGCAGGTCAAAACACTTGCTCCGGAGGCAACCTTCATATTTGTCGAACCTCCCTCGATTGAGGAGTTGGCGGCCCGGCTTGCCAGGCGGGGAGACACCGGCGACATCGAGGCTCGACTCGAGCGGGCCAGGGTTGAGATGGCGCTGGCGGACGAATTCGATCACCGGGTCGTCAACGAGGTCCTCAGTGACGCCGTAGCCGGGCTACTATCTGTAGTCGCACGCTCGGAAGGCTCCCACAATGATCAACCCGCCGATTGAGGCCGTCCTCGACAAGGCAGGCAACCGCTTCACCCTCGTGGTGCTGGCGGCTCGCCGCGCCCGGCAGATAAACGCATATTTCAATGAACTCGGCGAGGGTCTCGGCACCTATGCCCCGCCGCAAGTGACCTCGTTGTCCCGCAAGCCGCTCTCGATTTCACTCGAGGAGATTGCTGCCGGCAAGGTTGAGGTCGACATCAGCACCGAAGACTGATGGCCGCCCCGATGTCCGGCAGGCGGATTCTGCTCGGCGTCACGGGAGGGATTGCCGCATACAAATCGGCCTACCTGGCCCGTCGCCTTGGCGAGCGGGGGGCTGAGGTACGGGTCGTCATGACGGCCGCCGCCGAACAGTTCGTCGGCCGGCAGACCTTTGCCGCCATTACCGGTAACCCTGTCGAACGAGATCTCTTCGACGGATCGAGCGTGTCACCCCATACCGAACTGGCTGCCTGGGCCCACGTCATCGTGGTCGCTCCTGCCACCACCAACCTCCTCGGACATCTCGCCAATGGCCTCGCCGACGATCTGCTCACCAACACGCTGATGGCCGCCCGGAGCCCGGTCGTACTGGCGCCCGCCATGCACACCGAGATGTGGGAGCATCCCGCCACCCGGCGCAATATTGCCGTCCTACGAACTGATGGTCATGAGATCGTCGGACCCGAAGATGGCGAACTGGCCGGTGGAGACGTTGGGGCGGGAAGAATGTCCGAGCCGGAAGCCATACTGGCGGTTGTGGAGAAGCTGCTCGAACATGTCTGACTTCGCCGGCTGGAAGGTGCTCGTCACCGCCGGCGGCACCCGTGAGCCAATCGATCCTGTGCGCTACATCGGCAACCGGTCGTCCGGCAAGATGGGCAACGCCATAGCGTGCGAAGCCGCCGGGCGAGGCGCCGCCGTCACGCTTATCACGACGATGACTCCCCCCGATTTCGAGGGTGAGATTGCTACCGTCGAGACCGCCGCCGAAATGGCCGAAGCGGTGTGGAGTCGGGTTGCCGAAGCGGATGTCGTCGTGATGGCCGCCGCCGTTGCCGACTTTCGTCCTGCCCGTCGGCACGACACCAAGCTGTCCCGGTCCGACGGGCCACCGGTCATCGTCCTCGAACCGGCCCCCGACATCCTGGCCGGGGTCGTTGAGCGGAATGAGGGGGGTCTCGTCGTCGGCTTTGCGGCCGAGACGGGTTCCCTCGACCGTGCCGTCAGGAAGGCGCAGTCCAAGGGCGTCGACCTGCTCGTCGCCAACGACGTATTGGCCGATGGGTCGGGGTTCGGAACCGTGACCAACCAGGTGACGGTCATCATGCCCGATGGCACGATCGATCCGTGGCCGCTCGTTTCGAAGGCGGAGGTGGCGTCCCGGCTGTGGGATCTCGTGGCCGACCTTCGGAGTACGCAGGGCTGAGGCTCTCGTGAGCGCCGCCGACTCCCAACCGACCATCGCCCAGGTGGTGCCTGCCGTGCCCACGTTCGCGGTCGATGACGGATTCAGCTATGCGATACCGGCCGAAATGGCGGTGACTGTCGGCTCGATCGTGCGAGTGCCGCTCGGCGGCCGTCGGGTCCGCGGGTACGTGACCGGCCTGCGGTCGGGCGAGGTCGACAAGCTCAAGGCGATTCTGCGGGTCTCGTCCCCGACTCCCGTGTTCGATGCCACGTTGCTTGAAACCCTGCGGTCCATTGCCGTTCATTACGTTGCTCCGCTCTCGGTCGTGCTCGCCAAGACCGCCCCGCCCAACCTGCCGGGCCGGCCCCGGTCCACGCCGCTGCCTGCGGTTGAGATCGACCGACCATCCCCGCTCCCGGAGCTGACCGGCCGGATCGCCGAGCACCGCCATGGTCGGACCCACTTCCTGCTCGGCCGCAAGCCGTGGGCCGATGCCACCGCGGCGTTGGCGGCCCCGATCCTCGCTGCCGGGCGCTCGGTCCTGGTGGTGATGCCGACTCTTGCCGAGATGGAAGCCCTGGCCGATCGTCTGGCGAGTCACTTCGCCGGGCGGGTAGTGCGCGCTGCCTCGGCCTACGAGGCGAAGGAGGTGACGGCAGCCTGGAGCCGGACCACTCGCCACCCCGGCCACCTCCTCATCGGAACCCGCGAGGTTGCCTTCTGGCCGGTCGCCGATCTTGGATTGGCGATCGTGGTGGGGGAGGGGCGCAAGGGTCTCAAGGAGAAGAGCTCTCCGACCATCCACGCCCGGGAGGTTCTGCGGCGCCGGGCTGCAGTTGAGCGCTTCGGCTTCGTGCTGGCCGGCTCGGTCCCGACCTCCGAGACGGTGTCGGCAGGGATCCCCGTTGTTAAGGCGGGGGGATCCCGGGCCTGGCCGTTGGTGGAGGTCGTTGACCGCAACGAAGAGCCACCCTCCGGGAGCTTCCTCGCTTCCCGCTCCATGGCCGCCATCCGTGCGGTGGTCGAGCGGGGAGGGCGTGTCTTCGTGTTTACGCACCGCCGTGGATATGCGCCGGCGTTCCGGTGCGCCCGGTGCAGGCTCGTGCGCACCTGCCCGCGCTGTGACGCACGGGCCGATCGGTCGGCCGCCTGCGCCCGCTGTGGCGGGGAGCTGGGACCGTGCACGAACTGTCAGGGAGGCTCCTTCAATCCGCTCGGCGCTGGTGCCGAGCGGATTGCCGAGGAACTGAGTCGATCCTTGCCGGTCGGTGAGGTGAACAGCGATGCCCCGGTCTGGGTTGGCACCGAGCGGGACTTGCCTGCCGTCGGCGATGTCGACCTGGCCGTCGTGATTGATGCCGACGGCCTCATCCATGCCCCCAACTACCGGGCGGGCGAAGACGCCCTCCGATTGCTGGCCCGGGTGGCCGGCACGGTGGGATCCGGTTCGAAGCGCCGCTGCATGATCCAGACGGGTCGACCGGATGATCCGGTTGTTGGGGCGCTGCGACACGGAGACCCGATGGAATTCATGGCCGACACGGTCCGTGAGCGTGCCGCGACCCGCCTGCCTCCGTCGGGCGAGGTCCTCGTCATTGAGCTGGACACCGCCGGCCCGGTCGACGCCGAGATTCGAGAGCTGGCCGGTAACCGCGTCGAGGTCTTTGGTCCGGCAGAAGTGCCCGAACGGTACCGCTGGCTCGTGCAAGGAAGTGACCTGCGCCCGTTTCGGATCGGCCTCAGACGGCTCGTGCACCGCTGGCGGGATGCCGGCATTCGGGTCCGCATCGATGTCGATCCGCTCGAGTTGTAGCCTGGCGCAGTCATGGCTGTCTTTCCAATCAGAATCTTCGGCGACCCGGTATTGAACACCGTTGCCCAGCCCGTTACGGTGTTCGATGAGGCACTCGAGCGGCTCATCGACGACATGCTCGAGACGATGTACGCCGCCCCCGGGGTCGGCCTGGCCGGCCCTCAGATAGGCATTTCGCGGCGCGTGTTCGTGTTCGACATCGGAGAAGGGCCCGGTTACCTGATTAACCCGGAGCTCATTGAGTCCTCGGGCGAATGGGAGTTCGAGGAAGGCTGCCTGTCGGTCCCGGAACGATTCTGGCCGATCACCAGGCCGGCCTTTGCCGGTATGAAAGGCGTCGACCTGACCGGAGCACCGCTCGAATTGGCAGGCGACGAATTGATGGGGCGGATGCTCCAGCACGAGTTCGATCACCTCAACGGGACGCTGCTGCTCGAGCGCCTCGGGAAGCGGGAGCGCAGGACGGCGATGAGGGATCTTCGCCAGGAGGCGCTCGGAATCGGCCGGCCCGAGTGATGGCCGCTCACCGGGCCCGGACCGCGTTTCTTGGCACTCCGCCGGCGGCGGTGCCCTCATTGGCGGCCTTGGCCTCCGTCACCGACGTCGAGCTGGTGATCACCCGCCCCGACAGCGCCCGGGGGAGATCGGGGAAGCCGAGACCTTCCGCCATCAAAGAGGCGGCCGAGGCCTGGGGCCTCCACGTGGTGCAGCCGGCCCGGGTCCGGGAAGTCGCCGAACTCCTCGACGGCCTCGATCTGGCAGTGGTCGTTGCCTACGGTCAGATACTGCCGGCCGATGTGCTGGCAAGGCCGCGGCACGGCTTCATCAATGTCCACTTTTCCCGATTGCCGCGCTGGCGGGGGGCGGCCCCCGTCGCCCGGGCCATCCTGGCCGGCGACCCCGAAACCGGAGTCGACATCATGCAACTCGATGAAGGCATGGACACGGGCCCTCTCATTGCCCATCGCTGGGCGGTCATAGCCCCGGGAGATACCACCGGCACGCTCACGGCCTCGCTGGCGGGGATGGGAGCCGACCTCCTCACCGAGACGCTGCCCGCCATTCTCGACGGCACCGCCCCGCGCACGCCCCAGGACGAATCCGGGGCCACTATTGCTGCCAAGCTCACTACAGATGACGGCCGTCTCGACCCTCGCACGATGACCGCCGAGGTTTTCGATCGGGTAGTGAGGGCCCTCAACCCCAATCCCGGCGCCTGGGGAATCATCGATGGGGAACGAATGAAAGTCTGGGAAACCCGGGTGCGCCCCGATCTCGAAGCGGCCCCGGGCGAGGTGGTCCTCAACGAGGGCCGGCCGACGGTCGGGACTGCCACGGGCGTAATTGAATTGGTTGAGATCCAGGCGCCGGGAAAGGGCCGGCTGCCGGGGGCGGTTTGGGCCCGCGGATACCGGGGGGCCTTTCTCTGGGACTGAGCCGGCCACCCCGCGCCGAGGCGGCCGCCATTGTCGGCCGGGTCCTGAGATCCGGCGCCTATTCGAACGTCCTGCTCGGGACGTTGGGGTCCGAGCCGGACGATCGGCTCGTCCGGCGTCTCGTGTACGGCACCCTCAGGCAGCTTCTGGCGGTTGATCAGCTGCTGGAAGG